>JAFWYZ010000036.1 GCA_017517465.1 Clostridia bacterium
CACTTCCCGCAAGGGTGACAGCGGCAACGATGTGCGTTATCTGCAGCAGGCGCTGAAGCTGAAGGGCTATTACAACACCACCATCGACGGCGACTACGGCTACAACACCGAAGTGGCGGTGAAGAAGTTCCAGAAGGCCATGGGCCTCAGCCAGGACGGTGTGGCCGGTGCCGGTACCATCCGTGCTCTGTTTGGCAAGAACCCCACTTCTGTGACCACACTGGCTCCTACTCAGAAGCCTGCGGCCACCCAGAAACCCCAGAATACTGTTGACAGCATTGATGACATCCCCGTGCCTGCTACTTCCCGCAAGGGTGACAGCGGCAACGATGTGCGTTATCTGCAGCAGGCGCTGAAGCTGAAGGGCTATTACAACAGCGTGATCGACGGCGACTACGGCTACAACACCGAAGTGGCGGTGAAGAAGTTCCAGAAATCTGTGGGCCTCAGCCAGGACGGTGTGGCCGGCGCCAGCACCATCCGGATCCTCTTTGGCAAACAGCCTGCGGCGGTGATCACGGCCACCCCCAAGGTAACGGCCACCCCCAAGCCCAAGGCGGGTATGGAAGGTATCAGTAAAATCAGCGATATCGAAGTGCCCGCTGTCAGTGAGCGGGGCCAGCGCAATGCCAATGTGAAGGCACTGCAGCAGGCGCTGACGCTGAAGGGTTTCTACAATTCCACCATTGACGGGTATTACGGCGAAGAAACGGCGAACGCTGTGATGGCATTCCAAAAGAGCAAGGGCCTGGCCCGGGACGGCGAAGCCGGTGCCGGCACCATCCGTGCCCTGTTTGGCAAGAGCCCCAAGGCAACCGCTACCCCTAAGCCCACCGCCACCCCCAAGCCTACCGCAAAGCCCACCGCCAAGCCTACCGCTACGCCCAAGACGTACAAAACCGAACGTCTGGATTGGTTCAACGGCGGTGCCAACAAGATCCCCCGGGGTGCTACTTTCCAGGTGAAGGACGTGCGCACCGGCAAAATTTTCACGGTGAAGCGCTGGGCCGGTGCCAATCACATTGACGCCGAACCCAAAACTGCCTCCGATACCGCCATCATGAAAGAGGTTTACGGCGGCAGCTGGAGCTGGGCCAGAAGGCCGGTGCTGGTGAAGTACAACGGCCATGTGTATGCCGGTTCCATGAACGGCATGCCCCACGGCACCTCTACCATCAGCGGCAACAACTTCAACGGCCACTTCTGCATTCACTTCTACAAGAGCAAAACCCACGGCACCAAGCGCGTGGATCCGGATCATCAGAATGCGGAAGCCAGGGCCATGAAAAGCACCTGGTAAGCCCAACAACAAACACAAAAAGGCATGAGCGAAACTGCTCATGCCTTTTTTTGATGGGAATTGAAAAGCTTCTGTCAAAAAGTAGTCCTGCCTCAACCATTGCCAAGATTGGCGTGCTCAACACAAAGATCAACAAACAGTGTGCCGCCTCCGGCCTGTTCATCCTGAATTCCTTTGAACTGTATGCGATAGCCGTCGGAGATGAAAACGGGATCTGTGGTAAACAGGAAATCCCATTCTGATACGCCGCTGTTTTGCGGATCGGTGTAGGAGCGGAAGACGAGGCCCACCTGATAATCGCCCAGGGAATGAAGTGCATCCGGCCCCCAATGATCGGCGATGGCCTGCTCGGCATAGGCAAGGGCAAGGGCATAATCGGTTTTATTCGGCACGGCATGGGGATAACCGTACACATCCAGCTGTACGCTGTAGGGCCAGAAATACATGACTTTCCCATGCTGTTCTATGGCGGCTGCTTCTTTGGGATAGAGGGGAACGGGTTGTATGGTCGAAGCGGATTCCTGGGGCGGTGTCTGATGGACATCAATGATGGAACCATCCCGGGAAAAAACAACATCGTAGCCTTCTTTGCCGGGGTGATTGCTGAGATAGGAAAAGAACCATTCCGCCTTTTTCGGAGGATAGGAGTTTGTTTCCTGCTGCCATACCAGGTTGAATACTTCGTGGATGGTCCAGTCCGCATTTGTCTGAAGGGGCACGTCCTCCCCGTATGTTTCTTTTACCGCTTTGGCGGCGAAGGCAAGGGCCTCTTCCCGGGTCATGTCGCCTTCTTCGGGAATTACCCAGATGTTCAGATTCCACGCACCGATTTCCACCATCATTTCGCCGTACCAGTGCTTCTGGTCAATGGTCCAGCCTTCTTTTTGGCCGAAAACGGTAAGGCAGATTTCATTGATGGCGTCCCTCTCCCAATAGCCGCGGCCAGAACGGAAAGCCTGCATCAGGGTGGAGTTTTCATCCAGCGTGATGCCGTTTTCATTGAGGGTGCGGAGAAGATCGGTCATCTGTTCATAGGTGTAGTTTTCCTGTTGATTATCCTGTGCCATGGGTACGGCCACCTGTTCCACCACCTGTTTGCCCGTCATCAGCTCCACGGCCACGGCGGTCAGGGTGAGCAGCATCAGTACAAGTACCAGTACAAGCCCGGCTGTCAGTTTTCTTTTCACTTTACGTCCTCCGATTGCATTCAGATACATTTGTTCTTGCTGCAGGGAAGATGTGTACAAGGAAGCCAGTTCTCGGTTGATGGTTTGCCGGAAAAGGATTTTCATGGGATCGGCTTTCATGCTTCTCCACCTCCTGTCAGCGATTGTTTCAACATGGCCTGTGCATTTTTCAGCCGCCGTATGACGGCGGATTGGGAAATACCCAGAGCCTGTGCGGTTTCCCTTTGCGTTAGTCCATGGTAATAATAAAGCAGTATAACCTGTTTGTATTTGTCCGGCAGGCCCATCACCGTGATTGACAGTGTGGGATCTTCCGCATTTGTTTGCATGAGATGGGCAGGCAACTCTTCCAGGGTTCTGCGCCTGTCCATGTGGCGGAACCAAGCGGTGCGCCGGTAATCCTTGCAAATGTTGATGGCGATGCGCATCAGCCAAGCCTTTTCGTTGAGAATGTGTTTTCGTTCATATTCACCCATATACCGCCATGCCTTGATCCATGTATCCTGAAGGGCATCTTCGGCCTGGGCCTGATCGGACAGATACAAAAAGCAGGTACGCAGGATGGCATCCGAATAAAGCGCCACCCATTGGTTCAATCTTTCTTCTCTGGTCATGCCGGGTACCACAGCATGTTCCATGTTCCAATCACCTCCTTCACCTTACAGACGGAATAAACGTGGGAAATGATTCGCTGAAAAGGAAAAAATATGAAAAAAACCCGCCTCGCTGAAAAGGCGGGTGAATGGATAAAGGGTTAAGCCCAGTACATTTCACCGGGATCTTCGAACATCAGCACTTCCTGCAGGAAGCGGATGGCCTTGGACAGGCCTTCTTCGCCGCTCATCAGGCCGTCTTCGTGCTCGATGGAGATGGGGCCGTCATAGCCCACGGTGCGCAGGGCGCTCATGATATCCTTCCAGGTTTTCAGGTCATGGCCGTAGCCGATGGTGCGGAAGACCCAGGAACGGTCCTTCACCTTAGAGAAATGCTTGGTGTCCAGCACGCCGTTGGTGGCCACGTTGTATGCATCCAGCGCGGTATCCTTGGCATGGAAGAAGTAGATGGCATCCCCCAGGGCACGGATGGCGCGGACGGGGTCAATGCCCTGCCAGAACAGGTGGCTGGGGTCGAAATTGGCACCCAGCACAGGGCTGACGGCGCTGCGGATCTTCAGCATGGTTTCGGGGTTATACACGCAGAAACCGGGATGCATTTCAAAGGCGATCTTTTCAATGCCGTGTTCCTTAGCGAAAGCGGCGGTTTTGGTCCAGTAGGGGATCAGCACGTCATTCCACTGGTACTGCAGAATATCCTGGTATTCCGGAGGCCAGGCGCAGGTGACCCAGTTGGGCTGCAGGTCCTGCGGGCTGCCGCCGGGGCAGCCGGAGAAGGTGACCACCCGATCCACACCCAGCTTTTCAGCCAGCAGTACGGCGTTGACAAAATCGTCATGATAGCCTTTGGCAATTTCGGGAATGGGGTGCACCGCATTGCCGTGGGTGGACAGGGCGGAGATGGTCAGGTTATGCTTTTTGAAGGTATCCTTGAATTCCTGCAGCTTTTTTTCATCGCTGAGCAGAATGGCAGGATCACAATGGGCCTTGCCGGGATAGCCGCCGCAGCCTACTTCCACCTGCTGCACACCCCGGGCGGACAAAAATTCCAGGGCCTTGTCCAAAGAACGGTCACCCAATGCCACAGCCAGAACAGACAGTTTCATAATCAATGGCCTCCTCTATGTTATTGTTTTTGTATGATGAAGTTCTCCGGCGCACCGGGGCCGGCATTGAGGAACTTCTGATGCAATACATTATACTGCTGCGGCGCCAAAGAAGCAAGAAAATCCTTTACTTCGCTGCGCTCCCTGTCCCCCTCTGGGTGTCCGGGATAGGCGCACAGCAGCAGTACACCGTGCTTTTTCAGCAAGGAAAGGGCTTTTTCCAGCGCCACCTTGGTGGTTTCCCACAGGGTGGTGATGCTTTTGTCACCGCCGGGCAGCCAACCGAGATTGAACACAATGGCGGCCGCATCCTGCACACCGGATTCGTCCATGTGCTGATGGCCTTTGCAATACAGGGTGGCCCTGTCCAGCATGCCGTTCTCTTTCAGCCACTCTCTTGTGCTGTCTACTGCCTGCTGCTGCACATCAAAGGCGATCACCCGGCCCTCTTCGCCCACCAGTTCACACAGAAACAGGGTGTCGTGGCCGTTGCCCATGGTGGCATCGATGACGGTATCGCCCTTCTGTACCGCTTCTTTCAGTACATCGTGGGACAGATAGCGCGCACTGCGCAGCATGTATGCCATGGAAAAATCCCTCCGTCAGTATCCAAAGTCAACATAATCTCCGGGCAGGAAACGGTGATAGCTGATATCAAAGCCGTCATCCCGGAAGCAGTAGTAATAGCGGTCGGGGCCCTGTTCAAAATAGATCAGGGTATCGAATTCATCGGAAACCATGGGCCGGACGGTGATGGTGCCATGGGCTCTGAACAGCTGTTCTATGTCCTGCATGGTGCAGCCGGGTTTTGTGATCTTGTGCACCAACTGATGGATGAAGGTGTTTTCCGGGGTGTGATCATGCACCCATTTTACACCGCTTGCAGGAATATGCAGGCAAAAACGGTCATCGGACAGGGTGTGGCGCACACGGCCCAGGGTGCTTTCTGCCGTGGCAGGAAAGCCCTGCAAAAAGGCATCCATCTGGGAAACGCTCATTTTTTCTCCGGTAATATGACACAGGGAGGACAGGGGATAATACAGCCGGATCTCCCTTTCGTCATAGCCCAGCTTGGCCTGCTCTTCCATGATCTGATCGGTAATATTCTGTGCCAGCAAAGAATAAGGCATTTATTTCCTCCGCACCATTTTGGCTTCGTGTCCCTGATCGGACGGGGTATAGTAGGTGACCCCCAGTGCTTCATCAGGCAGGTATTGCTGCTGCACCCAGTGGCCGGGGTAGTTATGGGGGTATTTGTATTCCTCGGTTGTTTTGGCCCCCACCCGTTCACTGCCGGGGTAATGGTTATCCCGAAGATGGGCGGGCACCGGGCCAAAGCCCCCCTTTTCGGCGTCGTGCATGGCAGCATCGATGGCCATGGAGGCGGAGTTGGATTTGGGGCTGGTGCATACAGCCAGAATGGCCTGGGCCAGAGGAAGCCGGGCCTCCGGCATGCCCATCATTTCCAGTGCCTGTCCGGCTGCCACAGCCTGGAGCAGGGCCACGGGATTGGCCAGCCCCACGTCTTCGCTGGCATGGGCAATGATGCGCCGGGACAGCATCCGGGGATCGGCCCCTGCATAAATCAGCCGGGAAAACCACAAAAGCGCCGCATCACAATCACCGCCCCGCATGGACTTGCAAAAGGCGGACAGCATATCGTAAAACAGGGTGTCATCGCACCGCAGCTGAGGCTTTTGAATGCTTTCTTCCGCGATGGCCAGGTCAATATGAATTTTGCCGTTTTTCTGGGGTGTGGTCAGCACTGCCAATTCCAGGGCATTCAGGGCAGTTCGCACATCGCCGTTGGCAATGCGGGAAAGATGGTGCAGGGCATCTTCGTCCACCTGGGCATTCATGTGGCCCAGGCCCCGTTCGGTATCCTTCAGGGCACGCAGCATGGCCTGCTCCACGTCGGTTTGGGTGAGGGGCTCAAAGGCAAACACCCGGCACCGGCTGACGATGGCGGGGGTCATGGAGATCATGGGGTTTTCGGTGGTGGAGCCGATGAAGCGGATCAGGCCGCTTTCCATGGCCGGCAGGATGGAGTCCGACTGGGCCTTGCTCCAGCGATGGCATTCATCCAGCAGAAGGTAGGTGGGCTGGCCGTACATGGCACGGCGGTCCGCTGCCTGTTTCAGCTCATCCCGCACGTCGCCGACGCCGCTGGTAACGGCATTCATTTTGATGAATGCGGCATTGGTGGTGGCGGCAATGATACCGGCAAGGGTGGTTTTGCCGCAGCCGGGCGGGCCGTAAAAGATGCAGCTGGTCAGCCTGTCTGCTTCAATAGCCCGGCGCAATAATTTGCCCGGGCCTACAATGTGCTGCTGACCGAAGAATTCATCCAGATTCCGGGGACGCATTCTGTCCGCCAGCGGCGCGTTCTGATGTTCATTTTGTTGGAATAATGTCATAAAATCTGATCCTCAGCCAGCAGACTGGCCACTTTTTTTCCTTCTTCCCAGTGAATCACATGGTCCTTTTCGCCCACACCCAGGCTCATGTGCAAAAGAGCAATGCCCATGTCCAGCCGGGTGCCCATTCCTTTCTTTTGCAGGATCATGGTGCGCCCGGCAAAGCTCATGTACCAGGGCTGCAGGTTGATGGCGGAGGGGGCATTGCGCACGCATTCGGCGGCATTATAGGCCCACAGCGGCCACTGTGCCGGATCCTGGGAGCAGATATCGGTCAGCTTTTTGCGTTTGCGGTGGGTGGTCTTGTCCTCAAAGGTGCCGAAAGGAATAACGGCAAGCACTTTTTCGTTCTTTTTCAGTGGGATTTTCACACCACGCTTTTTGAAGGAGCCGATCCAGCAGGTGCCCAGCTCCAGGCTCACAGCTTCCAGCACAAAGGCTTCCCCGGAAATGCCGGCATGATACCGGGCACGGGGATGGGCAGAATCTGCAATCACGGCGGCATAATGGCCGGTGCCGCTGATGGCAGGCACACCGGGCAGTTTTTTATACAATTTGTGTTCTTCGCATTTGCCGATTACAATGCGTACCCCGGGCAGCGCCACCTTTTCGGCGGCATATTGCAGGGCAGCCAGCTTGGCAGGGTCGGCTTCGCCGGTGAAAGTGCGCACGCTGAAACGACGGCCCACTGCCTGCAAAAATCGGGCCCGCTGGGCAGGGGAATAGAAACCGCTCAGCGCACAAAGTTCTGTCATGGTCATGCTCCTTGCCCGGCCATGCCGGGGCTTTTTTACGTTTTGTTTCAAAGGGTAGTGTACCAAAGAAAAGAGCCTGCGTCAACGAAGCACCTATGACAATTTTGCTACAAAAAAACGACGCTGCGTTTGAAAACAGCGCCGTTTTTGCAAATGTGAGCATTATTTGTCGTAATTGACCACCAGGGAGAAGTCTTCAGCCTTCAGGGAAGCGCCGCCGATGAGGCCGCCGTCGATTTCGGGCTGAGCCATCAGGCCCTTGACGTTCTTGGGGTTCATGCTGCCGCCGTACTGGATGCGGATGGCATCGGACACTTCCTTGCCGTACTTGCGTTCGATGGCGGCACGGATGACGCCGATGGTTTCGTTGGCCTGTTCGTCGGTGGCGGTGAGGCCGGTGCCGATGGCCCAGACGGGTTCATAGGCGATAACGGCGTTCTTGATTTCTTCATCGGTGAGGCCGTTGAGGGCGATGAGGGTCTGGTATTCCACCAGGGCATTGGTGTAGCCGGCTTCACGTTCTTCCTTGCGTTCGCCCACGCAGATGATGGGGGTCAGGCCAGCCTTCACGGCGGCGATGGTGCGCAGGTTCACGGTAGCATCGGTTTCACCGAAGTACTGGCGGCGTTCGCTGTGGCCGATCACCACATATTCAACACCCAGTTCCTTCAGCATGGCGGCGGAGATTTCGCCGGTGTAAGCACCGGATTCCTTGAAATGCACGTTCTGGGCACCCACGTGGATGTTGGTGCCTTCCACGGCCTTCAGCACGGGGCACAGGTCCACAAAGGGAACGCATACCACAACCGTGGCATTGGCATCAGCCACCAGGGGCTTCAGCTCGTTCACCAGGGCCTTGGCTTCGGCAGGGGTCTTGTTCATTTTCCAGTTGCCGGCAATGATGGGAGTACGCATAGGGGAACCTCCTTGTAAATAGCAGGGGGAAACCGCTTTTGAAGTCAAAAGCGGTTTCCCCCTGCACCCCTTTCCGAAAACCTATTCGGGATGGGAGAGGATTGCCTTCAACTTCTGCTTTCCCCGTGATTATTTTTCTTGTTACACGGAACAGGACTTTGGCGTATTCACACAATATCCTTTCCGGATTGGCTTTCTTGGGGTGGGTACGGGAGGGGGATTCTTTGGCCTTCCAAAGAATCCCCCTCCCGATATATCAAAATGAATTACTTGTTGTTCAGCGCAGCAACGCCGGGCAGTTCGATGCCTTCCAGGAATTCCAGGGAAGCGCCGCCGCCGGTGGACACATGGGACACCTTGTCAGCGAAGCCCAGCTTCTGGATAGCAGCAGCGCTGTCGCCGCCGCCGATGATGGTGGTGCCGGGGTTGTTGGCCACAGCTTCAGCCACAGCGCGGGTACCTTCGGCGAACACGGGGAATTCGGAAACGCCCATGGGGCCGTTCCAGATGATGGTGCGGGCACGACGAACTTCGTTCACGAACAGTTCCCGGGTAACGGGGCCGATGTCCATGCCTTCGAAGCCTTCGGGGATTTCCTGAGAATGGACGGTGATGTGCAGGCAGTCATTGCTGAAAGCGTTGCCGGCTTCGTTGTCCACGGGCAGCACGATGCGCTTGCCCTTGTAAGCGGCTTTGGCCAGCAGTTCCTTGGCCAGTTCCATCTTGTCATCTTCGCACAGGGAGTTGCCGATGTGGCCGCCCATGGCCTTCTGGAAGGTGTAAGCCATGCCGCCGCCGATGATCAGCACGTCAACCTTTTCCAGCAGGTTGTTGATCACACCGATCTTGTCGGAAACCTTGGCGCCGCCCAGGATGGCCAGGAAGGGACGTTCGGGATTTTCCAGAGCGCCGCCCATGATGCGCAGTTCCTTTTCGATCAGGTAACCGCAAACGGCGGGCAGGTAGTGGGCCACACCTTCAGTGGAGGCATGGGCGCGGTGAGCGGTACCGAAAGCATCGTTCACATAGATTTCGCCGTAAGCGGACAGTTCCTTGGCGAAAGCGGGATCGTTCTTTTCTTCTTCGGCATGGAAGCGCAGGTTTTCCAGCAGCATCACTTCGCCTTCCTTCAGGGAGGCGGCCTTCTTCTTGGTTTCTTCGCCGATAACGTCCTTGGCCATGTACACTTCCTGGCCCAGGTGTTCGGAAAGACGCTTGGCAACGGGGGCCAGGCTCAGCTTGGTGATGTCACCCTTGGCCTTTTCCAGGGCAGCAGCGGTGGCGGCTTCCTGTTCTTCGGCGGGCAGAGCTTCGATCTTGGCCTTTTCCTTCTTGTTCAGCTTGATGGTTTCATTGAAAACATTGTGGGGCTTGCCCATATGGCTGCACAGAACCACCTTGGCACCATTGCTGAGCAGGTACTTGATGGTGGGCAGGGCACCAACGATGCGGTTTTCATCGGTGATGTTCTTATCGGCATCCATGGGAACGTTGAAGTCTACACGAACCAGAACGCGCTTGCCTTTTACATTGACGTCTTCGATGGTCTTCTTGTTCATGACGGGCACTCCTTCAAATTTTATCTTTTTTTATATGCCAAAGCCGTTTCGGCTCAGGTATCAGGAAAGGGGTTCTTCCAGCAGGGCGATCATCCGCCTTGCGGCACCTTCGTCGGTGATGAGGGTATCGTGGGCATCGTGTCTGGTGGAAGCGATGATGGCTTCCGCCTTTTTTTCGCCGGCAGCAACGGCCACCATTTTGCAGTGGGGGTTCTGATGCGCCAGGGCGGCGGAGACGGTACCGGCCTGCCAGACGGTCTGGCCGTTGAAGTCGAAAAAGTCTCCGAAAGCTTCGCCGACGGCCTTTTTGCGCCGCAGATTTTCCAGAATGTCGGGATTCAGACGGCGCTGCTGGGCCATGATATCGGCCCGGCCTACCCCGTGGACGATGAGCCCGCTGTTTTGCAGCAGGGACAGGGCCTCCGCAATTTCGGGCACCTTCATCATTTCCTGCAGGGCAGCAATATCCAGGTTGTCGGGCAGGTGGATGCTCTGATGGCGGCCGCCCAGCCTGCCGGCCATTTCGGCGGCGATGGTGTTGGCCTGGGTTTCCACGCTGGAACCCATACCGCCACGGGCAGGAAGCACCATTACATCCATGTTCATGCCGCTTTGCATGCCCCGGGCCACTTCACGCATGGTGCTGCCCCCGGCAACAGCCATGATGGTACCGTGCTGAAGCAGCTTGTGGATACGGTGGGCGGCGGCGCGGCCTACATCGCGCAGGGCCTGGGCATCCTGATCGGCATTGCCGGAAACCACCACCACGTGGGGGACATTCAGAAGACGGGAGAGGGTTTGCTCCAATCTGGAAAGGCCGGCCATGGCACGGCTCAATTCCCGGGCACCGGGCAGCACTTCCACGGCCCGCTCCGTCAACTGCATGCCGGCAGCGTCCATGGTGATGAGCCCCTGATCTTTCAGGATGGCGGCGGCGGCGCGCACCTCCCTTTCGGGCAGGTTCAGCCGGGCAGCCAGTGCACGGCGGCCTACGGGCTGCATGCTTTCGATGCCGGAGAGCACCTGGGCACGCCTGCCGATATCGGCCAGCAGATCGGGTGCGATGATGGAGAGAACTTTCAGTTCGTCCTGCATGAGCAGCCCTCCTTTATGGTCAAACTTTGCCCAGCGGGCAAAAACTGACCCACCCCTATAGTATACCACATTTTGCCCGGAATGTAAAGGTGTATTTCGGTTTATTTCTGTTTTTCCTGCGTTGTTTTGGGAAGCTTGAAAAATTGCAAGAAAGCAGCATCTTTTTCGAAATAATGTTGTAATCATTCAGCAAAATGTGGTATAATAAACAAGATAACCCATCAGGGAACGACGGCACAGAAAGAGAAGGACAGAAAAGAAATGAAAGCAATCATCGGTCTTGGCAATCCCGGCAGTGAATATGCACGCACACGGCATAACGTGGGCTTTGATGTGATTGAGCTGCTGGCTGAAAAGATGAATGTGCAGGTAAAAAAGATCAAGTGCCGGGCGCTGATCGGGGATATGGTGGTGGCCGGTGAAAAGGTGCTGCTGGTGAAGCCCCAGACGTTTATGAACCACAGCGGCTTTTCGGTGCTGGATGTGATGCAGTTTTACAAGATCGAGGCCAAGGATGTGCTGCTGATCGTGGATGATATTGATCTGCCCCAGGGGCAAGTGCGGCTGCGGGCCAAAGGCGGTCCCGGCACTCACAACGGGCTGCGGCACATTGTGCAGTGCACCGGCACGGGGGATTTTCCCCGGGTGCGGGTGGGGGTTGGCGCACCGCCGCCTGAGTGGGATCTGGTGGACTGGGTGCTGGGCACCTACCGCAATGAAGAAGAAAGAAAAATTGCCTTTGATGCTTACAAACTGGCTGTGGATGCGGCCCTGTGCTGGGCGGAGCACGGAATCGACCTTGCCATGAACCGCTACAATAAACGCAATGCTGAATAAATTATTGAAAAAACTGACAGCCTCCCCACGTGTCCGGGAGGCTTTTGAAGCGCCTGAAAAGGGCATCACCTGCCTGTACGATATGGCGGAAGGCCAGCGGGCATTTCTGACCGCGGCCCTGGCCCGGCAGACGGAAAGACCCATTCTGTACGTGGCCCCCAGCGACAGCCAGGCCATGCGGGCGGCTGACGATATCAGCACATGGCTTGGGGGCGGCGCGGCCTATATGCCTGCCGGGGAAATGAACTTCACCCGGGGCACCGCCAGCCGGGATGTAGCTTTCCGCCGGTTATCTGTCCTGCAAAGCGCCTACCGCGGGGAAACCCGGGTGCTGTGCGTGCCTGCGGATGCCCTGCTGATGCGCTTCCAGCAGCCGGATATGTATGAAGAATATGCCGTTTCCCTTCGTGTGGGAGATGTGATGCAGCCCATGGTGCTGATGGAGAAGCTGGTCAGGATGGGCTATGAGCGGGTGGACATGGTGGAAGGCCGTGGGCAGTGTGCCCTGCGCGGCTTTATTGTGGACGTATTTTCTCCGGCGGAGAACGGTGCCACCCGTATTGAATTCTTTGACAATGAAGTGGATTCTATCCGCTTTTTTGATCCTATTTCCCAGCGCAGCCTGGAACAGGCGGAGGAAGCGGTTTTTTACCCGGCGGTGGAATGGCTGCTGGAAAAGGAATATGCCGAAAAGATCCGGGAAATGGTACGGCGTCAGCAAGGCAAACTGGAAGGTACGGGATTGGACAAAACGCTGCCCCCCATGCCGGATGAACAGGAAGAAACAAGCGAAGAGGAAAACTATGTGCCTGCTTTCCGGGTGTATGATACCGGCATTTCCAGGCTGTATCAGGATGCGGATCGGCTGGAGGAAAACCTGCAGAGCCCCTCTCTTTCCCTGTGGGCAGGAGCCTTGAAGCTGCCCTGCGCCGGGCTGTGGGATTATCTGAAAAACCCCATCGTGGTGCTGGATGAACCGGAGCGGGTGAAGAGCCGGTGCGAAGACAGGCTGGCTGGCTTCAGGGAAGATTTCAAGCTGTCCCTGGAGCGGCAGGAAGCGGTGCCGGAGCAGGAAAGCCTGCTGAAAAGCTGGGAAGATGCTGCGGAGGAAATGCAGGCCTTCTGCGTGTATACCCTGCAGAATTTCCTGCGCGGTATGGGGGATATGAAGCCGGACAGGCTGATTCAGTTTGCCGGTGTGAATGCTCCCAAGTATATTTCCCGGTTCAAGGAACTGGCCAACGATCTGAACAGCTGGCGCAGGGATGGGGGAGAGGTGATCCTCCTTTCCGGCGGTGAAAGCCGCGGCCAGCGCCTGATGGATGGCCTTGCCGAGCTGGGCGAATATGTAAAAATGGAAAAAGACGGGGGCATGGTGTATCCCGCCACCCTTTCCTGCGGCTTTATGATGGCGGAGGAAAAGGTATTTGTGATTGCCGACAGCGATATTTTCGGTGCCGGGTATAAAAAGACCAGAAGCCGCAAGACCGCCGGTGAAAAAATAGAGGCCTTTACCGATCTGAAGGTGGGGGACTATGTGGTGCACGAGGCCCACGGCGTGGGCATTTTCCAGGGCACCACCCGTATCCAGACCGAAGGCACCTGGCGGGATTACCTGCTGATCCAGTATCAGGGCACGGATAAATTGTATGTGCCCACCGATCAGTTTGACCGGGTGCAGAAATTCATCGGCGGCCAGGATAAGGCGCCCACCCTCAATTCCCTCAGCGGTAACGACTGGGAAAGGCAAAAAACAAAAGTAAAAAAAGGCCTGAAAAAACTGGCCTTTGACCTGGTGCAGCTCTATGCTGCCAGGCAGAATAACCCCGGCCATGCCTTTGGCCCCGATACCCCCTGGCAGCGGCAGTTTGAGGATGCGTTCCCCTATCAGCTGACACCGGACCAGGAAAAAGCGGTGGCGGATATCAGCCGGGATATGGAATCCCAAAGCAATATGGACCGGCTGGTGTGCGGTGACGTGGGCTACGGCAAGACGGAAGTGGCCCTCCGTGCGGTGATGAAAGCGGTGATGGACGGAAAGCAGGTGGCTTTCCTGGCCCCCACCACCATTCTGGTGCAGCAGCACTATTACACCATGCTCAAGCGCTTCAGCGAATTCCCGGTGGAGATCCGGGCCCTTTCCCGTTTCCGCAGCGCCAAGGAACAAAAGCAGACCCTGCAGGAAGTGCGTCAGGGCAAATGCGATATCGTGGTGGGTACCCACCGGCTGCTGTCCAAGGATGTGCAGTTCAAGGATCTGGGGCTGCTTGTGGTGGACGAAGAACAGCGCTTTGGTGTGGCCCACAAGGAAGCCATCAAGAACATGAAGAACAAGGTGGACGTGCTGACCTTGTCTGCAACGCCCATTCCCCGCACGTTGCACATGAGCATGATGGGTGTGCGGGACATGAGCCTTCTGGAAACCCCGCCGGAGGAACGCTATCCGGTGCAGACCTACGTGCTGGACTATAACGATGCGGTGATCCGGGATGCCATCATGCGGGAATTGAACCGGGGCGGACAGGTGTATTTTCTGTACAACCAGGTGCGGCATATTGATGCTTTTGCAGCACGACTGCGGGCACTGGTTCCGGAAGCGCGCATTGGCGTGGGCCATGGGCAGATGAAGGAAAGCGTGCTGGAAGACGTGATGCACGATTTCTTTGAACACAAGTTTGACGTGCTGCTTTGCTCCACCATCATTGAAAACGGGCTGGATGTTTCCGCTGCCAATACCATCATCATTTTTGATGCGGACAGATTCGGCCTCAGCCAGCTGTATCAGCTGCGGGGACGGGTGGGGCGCTCCACCCGGATCGCCTATGCCTATTTTACCGTGCGTCCGGACAAGAGCCTGTCCGAAACAGCTCAGCAGCGTCTGGCGGCCATCCGGGAATTCACCGCCTTCGGCTCTGGTTTCCGCATTGCCATGCGGGACCTGGAAATCCGGGGCGCAGGCAACATCTTTGGCCCGGAGCAGAGCGGCAATGTGGCTGTGGTGGGCTATGATATGTATTGCCGGCTGATTGAAGAAGCGGTGATGGAAGCCAGGGGCGAGCAGGGTGAACCGGTGAAGCGCCGGGTGGATTGCCAGGTGGAACTGAAAATCGATGCGTACCTGCCGGTGGAATATGTGCGCGGTGAAGGCCAGCGGATGGAAGTGTACAAGCGCATTGCCCTCATCCGCAACCGCAGCGACCGTGAGGATGTGATCGAAGAGATGATCGACCGCTTCGGCGATCTTCCGGACAGCGTGATGAACCTGATCGAGATTGCCCATCTGCGGGGCATTCTCAGCGAAATGGGCGTGCATCGGGTGAACTATATGGCAGGCACCCTGATCATGCGGATGATCCCTTCTGCTGCGCCGGACCCCTTGAAACTGTACGGTGCCCTTGAAAAGGCGGATAAGCGGCTGCTGCTTTCCGCCACCAAGGAACCCTCTATTCTCTTCCGGGATCAGAAGCTGAGCCCTGAAAAGCTGCTGGCCCAGGCTGTGAAGGTGATGGAAAAGGTAGCTGCCGGGCTGGAGGAAAACTGAAACAGATATGCATGCCGTGAACCCTTTGGTTTGCGGCTTTTTTGTTGCCGGGGAGTGAATGAAAACGTACATGAATGATGAAATGCGTTTCTGAAAACAACATCGGAATGCAAAAAGTGCCGAAAACCGGAAGGTTTTTGCATGAGACTTTCCAAAAAGAAAAAACCGGCAAAATCTTTGTTTTGCCGGCTTGTTCTGGCGGAGACGGTGGGATTCGAACCCACGGGACCTGTTACAGCCCAACGCATTTCGAGTCATTAACCTTTCACCGCACCTCACGGAAGTTAGTGGAAGTTGGAAGAAGATAAACGGATTTCCAGACCCCTTGGATTTACCGTTGTTCTGGCCTCCAAAGTGGTTCAAACCATTGAGATTACAGGCAATTCGAACCGTGCGAAAATCGGTCCAAAAACCTGTGATTTGGAGACCAAATGGAGAGCAAAATGCGATTTGGAGAGCAAATTGGAGAGCAAACTGGAGAGCAAAATGAGTTCATGTAGCATGGTCATCCACCTGCTGTTACCGATTACTTCAAGATGGGTGATAGCATGCAATACAGTGAACACGACTTCCAGAAGATCCTTGAAGCCTACCCTGAAACCATAACAAAAGAGCAACTGTACAAGATCTGTGGCGTCTCAAAGAAAACTGCCCAGCATTACCTGATGAACGGTGTGATCCCATGCGTTGATACTGGCAAGAAGACACGGCGGTATACCATACGCACTGTGGATGTGATCGAATTTCTGAGAAAGCGTCAAAGCGACCCTCACGCATACTTGGCTCCCCTCGGCTGGTACAAACCTAATGGCATCAGAGAAAACAAACCGCGCAACCACACTCCTGTCATGTGTGCAAGGCTGGTTAAGGCTCTGCGCTGTCTGATTGAACAGTACCCCGACGTCATGACGGTTCCTGATGTGGCAAATCTGACAGGTTATCATCGTGAAACCATCGTCAGGTGGTGCAGCAAGAACAAGATTGAGCATTTTCTGATCAGACGGGCATACCTGATTCCCAAGGAAATCCTGCTCCAATACCTTACTGCTGACCGCTGCTTCGCCATCAACGAAACAGCCAAGCAGCACATTCTCATTACGTTCAAGCAGATGGATACTTCTTTGCAAGATAACTGAACATTTCCATTCCAGTCCCCCGTTATGCGTACTGCATAGCGGGGGCTGCTTTTGCTGCTCAAAATCCGTAACAGAAAGGAATGATTCCCATGGCAATCCGAGGCGGTTTTGACGCAATGAGGCTCCTGATGGAAGAACCGGAGAACGATCAGTATGACAGCGGCGCAGACGGCATTCTTCCTGAGTGCCGGTCATGTCGGCTGCATCGACCGTTTGACCCCGTTCAGACCTGCGTGTATCGCTACTGCCCCTACTCCGTCGATGAGGTATCGACCCTGCGCACCCAGCCGTTGCGGGTGGTGATTGTTGCCCCCGGCGTTTTGAGGGAGGTGAATCAGAGTGAATGCGTCTGTCATCGCAATAGCCAATCAGAAGGGCGGCGTTGGTAAAACCACCACCGCAGCCAATCTGGGAATTGGTCTTGCCCAGGAAGGCAAGAAAGTGCTGCTGGTTGACTGCGATCCGCAGGCCAGCCTGACGATCAGCCTTGGCTACGCTCAGCCTGACCAGCTTCCCACCACGCTCTCCACTTATATGGTGAAGGCACTCAACGACGAGGCAATGCCTCCCGGTGAAGGGATTCTGCATCACCCCGAAGGCATCGACCTGCTTCCTGCCAGCATTGACCTTGCCAGCATGGAGCTACGGCTGATCAGCGCAATGAGCCGTGAAACTGTTCTTCGAAAGGTGCTCAAACCCCTGAAAAAGCAGTATGACCACATTCTGCTGGACTGTATGCCCTCGCTGGCTCTCCTGACGATAAATTCCCTGACTGCGGCTGATCGGGTCCTGATACCTGTCCAGCCGCATTATTTATCGGCGCGAGGACTGGAAGAACTGGCGAAGTCCATTGATCAGGTTCGGCGTGACATCAACCCGAAGTTGAAGATCGACGGCATCCTGCTGACGATGATGGACAATCGCACCGTATACGCCCGCGAGATTGCTTCCCTGATGCGTGAGAGCTACGGAAGGAAGCTCAAGGTGTTTGACACCGAGATTCCCCATTCTGTCCGTGCGGCAGAGATCAGCGCAGAAGGCAAAAGCATCTTCACACATGACCCCAATGGCAAGGTAGCGACCGCTTACCGCGCCCTGACGCAGGAGGTGATGCAGATTGAAAAGCAGCGCGCGACACGTCAAGCTGGCCTCAGTCGATGAGCTGTTCACATCTGACACGGAACGGGAAAAGGTGGAGCAAATCCCCCTGACCGATCTTCATCCCTTCGTAAATCACCCCTTCCGGGTGGTCAACGACGATAAGATGCAGGACACAGCCGAAAGCATCAGGGAATACGGTGTGCTTGTCCCGGCCATTGCCCGCCCACGGGAGGACGGCGGCTACGAACTGGTATCCGGGCATCGTCGCCATTTCGCCTGTCAGCTGCTGGGGCTTGAAACCATGCCGGTGATCGTCCGTGATCTGGACGATGACGCCGCTACCATCATCATGGTGGACAGCAACATTCAGCGTGAAACCCTGCTCCCCAGCGAGCGGGCATACGCCCTGAAAATGAAGCTGGACGCCATCAAACGGCAAGGTTCCCGTTCCGATTTAACTTCTGTGCAAAATGCACAGAAGTTGTCAGCCGAGAAAGTTGCCGATGAAGCTGGCATGAGCCGCGACCAGGTACGCCGTTTCATCCGTCTGACAGAGCTGATCCCAGAGCTGATGACGAAGGTGGATAACAAGGAAATCGGCGTCACACCTGCGGTTGAGCTTTCCTACCTGACGCAGGAAGAACAGGTTCTGCTTCTGGATGCGATGGAGAGCGAACAGGCCGTGCCATCCTATGCTCAAAGCTGATCTGAAATCTCTGGCAACCGGCGTCCGGGATATTGTTCAGTTGGTGGCAGTTCGACTGCTCTGTGCTGTGGCGATGCCCATGTATATGAGGAAACCTGTGTGGAGCTGGAGTGTGAGG
>JAFWYZ010000037.1 GCA_017517465.1 Clostridia bacterium
ATTTTTGTGGGCGGATGCTATACCGCCTTCCTCACCTATACCGTCAATTGCTCTGATCCAAAGAAGCGGGGGCGGAACCTGGCCATCAATGCAACGATCAATTCCGTATCCGCATCCTTCGGGTATTTTGTGGGCGGCATGGTAGGAGAGGTGAATGCCTGGTATTCGGTGTGGCTGCAGGCAGTTGTGCTGCTGGTGACCGCTGTGCTTTTGTTCATCGGCTGCAGGGAAGACAAGCAGCAGACGGAAAAGATTTCCGGCAAAAAGCTGGTCAGGGAAAGCAATCCTTTTGCGGTGATCTGGCAGTGCCGCGGCTTTATGACCCGGGCACTGATGTACCTGTTCCTGGCCTATGGGCTGGGGAACCTGGGTTATATTGCCTTTGAACAGTGCTTCAATTATTATCTGCGGGATCAGTTTATGCTGACTTCGGGCTATAACGGCATCATCAAGGCAGCGCTGGGCATCATTTCCCTGGCGGCCAATGCCACGCTGTGCATGTGGATTCTGCGGCAGAAAAAAGTATCCCCCTATATTGCAGGGGTAATGGGGGTATGCACGGCGGCCATGATCGGCGTGATCTTCTTTGAAAGCATGCTGCCCTTCATTCTGGTGAACGTTCTGTTTTTTGCCTTCTATTTTGTTTCCGTGCCCCTGATGCAGAACCGGGCAGCGGTGCTGGGGGCCGGGCCTCAGAGCAATCTGGTGATGGGGGCATTCAATGCGGTGAAATCCTTCGGCAGCATTTTCGGCTCTGCTCTGGCAGGATTCATTTATGAACTGAACCCCAAAATGCCCTTTGTGTTTGGCTTTGCTGCGTTTGCGCTGGCGGCAGTGATGGCCCTGATGATGAGCCGTTGCGAAAGCAAAGCCTGATAGCCGAAGCCGATTGTGACAAATAACGGCAGAAAATATGAAAGAGTGTAAAAAAATGAGTACAATTTTGGTACAATTTACCTATTGAATGAACAAAATATGGTATGGTAAAATATGGGTACACACAAGGAAATGCGGTTTGTGTGTATCCTTTTTTTGTGTACATGGAAAAGGGATATGCAAAATTGCCGCAAGAAAGGAAGCAACAATGAAAAAATCCACCCTGATCATGCTGCTCAGTCTGGTGCTGGCTGTAGCCATCGGCGTTGGCTCCACCATGGCTTACCTGCAGGATACCGACGAAGACGTGAACGTGATGACCCTTGGCAATGTGTACATTGACCAGATCGAACAGGAACGCATCGACAGCGAAAAGCTGCCCACCGCAGAGGGCAACCTGAAGGAATTCTCTCAGTACAAGCCCCTGTATCCTGCCGTTTTTGACGGCTCTTCCATTCCGTGGGATGCTGCTTCCGAAGCAGATCAAGCATGGAAAGTGGTAGAAAACAACGAAAACGTGGTGGACAAGTTTGTCACGGTGAAAAACACCGGCGCTTCCGAAGCCTATGTACGCACCATCATCGCTTTTGAAGGGGATTTGGAATACGGCCCCGAAGGTGCTTACATCCACACGGTGAGCAACGGCTCCAATGTGAAAGATGAAATCACCATGAATTATATTGGTGTGGCCAAAATTGACGGCAGGGATTTCACCCTCTACGAATACACCTACCTCAAGCCTCTGGCTCCCGGTGAAACCACCATTCCCAGCCTGAAGCAGGTGTACATGAACAAGAAGGCCAACAATGATGTAGTGGCCAAGTACGGCGAAGAATACGACATTCTGGTGGTGTCCCAGGCTGTGCAGGCGCAGGGCTTCAAGGATGCCGAAACCGCGCTGGACGCTGCCTTTGGTGATATCACTGTAGAAAACCATCCCTGGCTGGGCGTGGAGCCCAACGATGCCCCCACCAAGCTGACCATGGTTTCCACTGCGGAAGAATTGTACCGCCTGCTGAAGGAAGGCAAGACGGAAAAGATCTATGCCGTGAAGGATCTGGACGGTGAATTGATCTACTTGGCCGATGGAGCCATTGAACTGGATGCCAAAGGTGCTACGGTGGTGTTGGATGGCAGCGATAACATTGTGAATAACAACATGGCATACAGCTATCTTGGCCTTGTTCCTCCTATTGGTGAAAGTGCTGTGATTGAAAACCTGAATGTGACGGGTACCGGTTTTGTGGAAATTGGTGACTATGATACATATCGGGTGAACAATAAAAATCAGTACAAGGGGAATTATGTCATTAACAATGTGAACGTTAAGGATCTTGTGGCGACGTATCATGTGAACATGAGTGGCATGAATGTTGCTGTAGCCTTTGGTCATTATGCAAAAAATGCCGAGATGAACGATTGTGTCATGACCGGCACCACCTCCCTGGTGGATGGATTTGCTCCCTATGATGTTGCCTTTGCCAATGCAACGAATACGGTCATTAATCGCGGCGAATATGATAACATTTATGTTGCCAATCAGGGACATCTGAGCATCAATGATGCCAAAGTGGGAAAAATTGATTCTACTGCTATCACCGCAAGTAATCTGGGTATGCTCACCATTGGTGACAAAACCACAGTTGAAACCATCAACCTGTTTACACCTGGTAACTATAAGCCCGCTCTTACTGTGAAGAGCGGTGCTGCCGTGGGTACCATTACCTATGACGGTGCTGACGCCTCTACCATCGTTATTGATGACGGTGCCACTGTGGGCAGCATCATCTACAACGGCGAAACCTATACGCTGGAACAGTGGCGGAATCGCTGACCGACAATCGCATAGGAAAAAAAGGGCTTCCCGGTCAGGGAAGCTCTTTTTATGTGCGTTTATTTGTCTTTGGAGGGGCAGCCTTTGCAGGAGGCGCAGCTGCCGGTGCAGGATGCGGAAGGGGATTTTTCTTTCTTCCGGATGCCAAAGCCCATGCGGATGGCACCGGTGGGGCAGGCCTGGGCACAGGCGCCGCAGCGGATGCATTCGGGGCTGTCCGGGGTTTGGGTGGGATCCACATCCATCAGGCATACTTTTTTGCATTTGCCGCAGTGGATGCATTTGTTTTCGTCGATTTTCAGCCGGTAAAAGCTGTAACGGTTCAAAAGGCCGTAGATGGCCCCCAGGGGACACAGCACCCGGCAGAAGAAGCGGTAGATCATCATGCAGCATACCAGGATGATGACCAGAAGGGAAGCCTTCCAGATGAACATGGGGCCCATGGCGGTGTGCAGCGCTTCATCGGCAAGCAACAGGGGCACGGCGCCGGTGAGGGTGCCGGAAGGGCAGATGTATTTGCAGAAGGCAGGATCGCCAAGGCCGTAATTGGTGACAACAACGGGATAGAGAAGCATCACCGCCAGAATAGCGTACTTGATATACTTCATCCATTTGGGCAGGCGCAGCTTTTTCAGCGGGATTTTGTGGAACACTTCCTGGATCAGCCCGAAGGGGCACAGAAAACCGCATATGAACCGGCCCAGCACCACACCGATGGCCAGCAAAAAGCCCACCACATAGAAGCTGAAATCGAATTTTACCGAGCCCATCACCGTCTGCAGAGCCCCGATGGGGCAGGCGGTGGTGGCCGCCGGACAGGAATAACAGTGCAGCCCGGGATTGCAGAAATATTTCCATTTGCCGGTGTACAGCTTGCCGGTGAGGAAATTGCCGGCATGAAGATTGCTCAGGCCGAAGGCGGCAATCTGGATGCATTTGCGGCGGATATTCTGAGTGATCTTCATTTTCCCACCCCCAAGGGCAGCCGGAAAACGGGCTGCTGAGTGGGCACGGCGGTGGGGGCAGGGGCCTGATAGCCCGGCTGCAGCCCCACGCATTCGGTGCAGATGGTGGTGGCCTGGCTGAACACGGCATGATGCTCCTTGCGCATGAAGCCCATCACCAGAAAGGCAATGGCACACAAAAACAGCATGAACCCGATTACATGGCGCCGGTTCATTTCAGATATTCCTCAACAAACTGCTTGTAGCCATTCACATCGGCGCCCACAATGGGATCGGCCACCATTTTGCCTTCGCTGTCCACAAAATAGGTGGTGGGCACATACTGGCTCATGGAAAGCAGGGGGATGAGACTGTTGGAGGAAAGCAGGTTCACAAACTCCACACAGGTATCGCTGAGGATTTTTTGAGCAGCGGATACATCCCCACCTTCGTTTACGTCGGACACAAGGCCGATCAGCTGTACGTTTTCCGGCAGTTCCTTGTGCCACTGAGCCAGCTCCGGCATTTCGCCGATGCAGGGGCCGCAGAAGGTGCCCCAGACGTTGATGACCGTCAGGTCGTAGCCGGAAAAGATGCTTTCGGTGACTTCATTGCCGTCCAGATCAGTGGTGGTAAAAGCACCCACGCGCTTTTCTTCCTTCACGATGGGGATCATGGAAAGGCTGGAAGCGGCTGCTTCCACATGGGGCAGGGCAGCGGCAATGGCGGCTTTGGTATCAGCGGAAAAGGCGTTGTAATCCACCCCCAGTACCAGGGTGAAATAATCCGCCACATCTTCATAATTGGATGCGGCAAAACCGATGTAGGTGTATGTATCCTGCTGGCCCAGCACCTGCATGCCGGCATCGGTCATGCTCTGGCTGACGGTTTCATCCGCCATCAGCTGTTCATACAGGGCATTGTCCATGCGCTCCACCAGCAAAAGGGCGGTGAAAGTTTCTTCGTCCTGGAAGGTCAGGTTCATCAGGTCTTCCCGGGCAATCACATCCAGCCCCATATCCGCTGCATTTTCAGGCAGGGTGATTTCCATCCCCAGGGCAGGAAACTGGGTGGCTGTGCTTTCGGCAAAAGCAGGAAGGGCACAGGCCAGGGCAAGCATCAGCGCCAGCAAAAGAGAAACTGATTTTTTCATAGGAATACCTCCTGTTCGTTTTTACAGGGTGATCCAGTATCGCTGTTCGATGATACCGTCCACCGTGATTTCATTTTCCAAAATACCGCCGTTTTTCTGGATGGTGCGGGCGGAAGATGGGTTATCCTTATCGCACACCATCAGCACCTTTTCAATGCCCAGCTTTCTGCATTCTTCCAGCGCCAGACCGATCATTTTGGTGCCGATGCCCCTGCCGCGTTCGGAGGGGCGCACCCCGTCCCCGATATGACCGCCGTTTTTCAGCAGCAGCTCATTCAGAAAATGGCGGATGTTCACTGCGCCCACCATCCGGTTTCTGGCCGCATCCAGACAGAAGAAGGTGCTGTCCGGTACGGCTTTTTCGGTGGGCTGCTTCACCTCCAGGCTTTGAAGCCAGGTGTCAAAATGGTGATAATCGCTGCGCACGATGGCCCAGGGGGTAATGTCATCCTCGGCCCCGGTCCATTCGTCCATCATGTCGCAGAGAAGATGGCGATATTCGGGGCCGGCCTTGACCAGCCGGAGGGATTCCTCCAGCCCCAATGCGCTTTTGAGGAATGCGCTCAGCCTGTCCCGGTATGCCCCCAGCATGATATTGTCCTCCGTTTTCTGCGGAGTTTCCCGGCGCTTGTCCACAAAATACGCACCGTCCTCCAGCCGCAGGGACAAACTGTCCAGCGGCCAGCCGGGATGCCGCAGGGGAGAGGGGGTATCCACCATGTAAAAGGCGCCGATCTGCATGGATAATTCTGCATCCATGAAGGAATAAAACTTGCCTTTGTGGTACACAGCCATGCCGTCCACATAAAAGGCATGCACCTTGCCGCCCATTTCTTTTACCAGTTTGCTGTAATAGGCGATCATTTCTTCATCGTCCAGCCGGTGATCCGCGCCCATGGGGGTACGGATATTCAGCCCGGGCTGGCGGGGGTCATAGAAATGAATCTCATCGAAATACAGCCCGGAATCGTTGCAGATGACGGTATCGAAATAGCGGCCGTAAAACCGGGCCTTGATCCGGGCATTGGCTTCAGGGGTCTGGCCCTGTTCGATGGGCTCATCCTGTATATTCAGATCCTTCGGTGTGAGAAATTCCACATCGCATCCGGCAAGCAGCTTTTTGAACCTTTCCACCTTGGAAGGGTTGGTGGTGCCCAATAATACACGCATAATGTATACCCCGTTGATGATTTGATGAAACAAAATGCAGTTGGTATGGCTGATTATACCATGCAGGGAAAAAGGATGCAATAAAAACAGCCGAGAAACAAACAATGCCTTTCATCGGAGGCAGACAAGGGGTATAATGGAGGAGAAAAGGAGCGTGGCAGTTGTGGGAAATATAACGTATCGTTTTGCAAAAAAGCAGGATGCCGGGCTGGTGCTTCACTTTATCCGGCAGCTGGCCATATATGAAAAGATGGAAGACCAGGTGGTGGCAACGCAGGCACTGCTGGAGGAGTGGATTTTTGAGAAAAAGCATGCGGAAGTGATTTTTGCCATGCTGGATGGAAAAGAAGTGGGCTTTGCCCTGTTCTTCCACAATTTCTCCACTTTTCTGGGCCGTGCCGGGCTGTACCTGGAGGATCTGTTTGTGCTGCCGGAGTATCGGGGGAAAGGCGCTGGCAAGGGGCTTTTGCGGCAATTGGCCCGGATTGCAAAGGAGAGGGGCTGCGGCAGGATGGAATGGTGCTGCCTGGACTGGAATCAGCCCAGCATCGATTTTTACCTCTCCCTCGGTGCCTGCCCCATGGCGGACTGGACCCTCTACCGGCTCACCGGCGATACACTGGACAAGATGGCAGAATAAAAAGCAAAGCGGTGCGGAAAAGACGCATCGCTTTTTTGTTTACACTTGTAAATTCGGGGAAAACATGCAATGATTTCCATTTTTGATTCGTCCCATAGATGGAGACCCCAATAAAGGAGGATGAACAAAAATGAAAAAATGGATCGTTCTTTTTCTGACAATGATACTGGCGGTGGCCATGGCCGTGCCATCTCTGGCAGACGGAAACGTTTCCATGAGCCCGGAAGAAAGGGGCTTTGTGTCTGTTGCCGGTGATGCGTACCGGATAGCCTGCGGCCCTGCTTCCGCCAACATGCTGGTGATGTACACAGAGCCTGCCGCTTCTTCCTCTGTGAAGGCCCGTTTTTACAACGGCACCGTGGGTATTTTGACCCACACGAAGGGGGAATGGGGCTATGTGTACATGGCCGGAGAAAAGGGCTATGTGCAGATGAACCAGCTGGTTCTGCCGACCACACCGGTCACCCCTTATGTGCAGGATGCCTATGTGAAAAACCAAAGCGGTGCCCGGCTGGAGATATTTGAGGGAAGCACGGTAACCGCCACAGCCCCCTGGAATGCGAAAATGACGGTGCTTGGGCTGAAGGACCAGCAGGCCATTGTGAGCTATGGCGGCATGGAATGGGAAGTGGAGCTGAGTGACGTGTCCATTGGCGCTTCTTCCATTTTACCGCCCACCGTTACCCCGGCGCCGTCCTATCCTGAGGCAACCGAAAAGCCCTTTGTGTTCACCGGCCCTGTGGGCTACCATGATAAGGCACAGTGGCCCCTGAAGCTGAATGACTATACTGCCGCTGTCAATAATCCCAACCCTGCCCACCGGCTGAACCTGCGCGTTGCTCCCGATAAAAACAGCCGCTCTCTGGGCAAGTATTACAACGGGGTGCAGGTGGTGATCAACGGGGCCATTGAGAAAAACGACAAGGGTGAGGAATGGGTGAAGGTATCGGTATGCGGCCTGCAGGGATATATGGATAATTCCTTCCTGAATTATGAAGCGGAGAAGGATCCGGCTTCCGCCATGCCGGTGATGAAGGTGCATAACACAAATCCTGTGGGCAATTTGCACCTGCGCTCGGCACAGAGCACCGATTCCGCATCGCTGGGGCTTTATGACAACGGAACGAAGGTAATTCTGATGGGCTTTACCGGAGAATGGGCCCATGTGATCGTGAACGGACAAACCGGCTTCATGATGGCCAAGTACCTGAAATAAGCAGAATAAAAGGACTGCAAGCTGTTTTGCAGTCCTTCTTATTTACAGTTTGTAGCCGGTGCCCACAAACTGGGCAATGGCCCTTCCCAGATCGTCTGTCACATCGATGTTATAGACGCAGGTGGTTTTGCCGTCTTTTTTGCACTGGGCCCGGGCAAACAGCCGGGTGCCCTTTGTGCCGGAGAGGAAATTGATACTCACCTGCTGGGCACGGTGGTATGGTGGGTATGATGGTTGCTGGCCACGGCGAAGGCGAAATCTGCCAGAGTAAAGATGGCGCCGCCCATCACACCGCCGGCTGCATTTTTGTGCATATCCTGCACCGGCATGGAGCATACGCAGCCCCCGTCCCACATTTCATCCAGCCAAACCCCTGCCTGCATGGCAAACAGGTCGTTCCTGAAATATTCCCTTGCTTCTTCAACGGAATTGAAATGGCCCATGTTATTCCATCTCCTTCACAAACAGCAGCACGTTTTCAATATGGCCGGTGAGGCAGAACATATCCACGCTCTGGCATTTGACAGCCTTGTAGCCGTGGGCGCACAGGTATTTGGCATCCCGGGCCTGGGTGGCCACGTCGCAGCTGATATAGACCACCTTTTCGGGGCCGCAGATGCAGATGCTTTCCAGCACCTTTTCTTCGCAGCCTTTTCTGGGCGGATCCAGCATCACCACATCCATCTTCAGCCCCTGCTGCACCAGCCTGGGCAGCATCTCTTCCGCTGCAGCGGCATGGAACTGTACGTTTTCGATGCCGTTGGCCAGGGCATTTTTCCGGGCATCCTCAATGGCCTGGGGAACGATTTCGATGCCGATGACCTGCTTTGCCTTCCGGGCCAGCAGCAGGGAAATGGTGCCGGCGCCGCAGTACAAATCTGCCACGGTTTCGTGGCCCTTGAGATCGGCAAAATCCAGGCCGGTCTGATAGAGCACTTCCGTCTGTACCGGGTTCACCTGGAAAAAGGACAGGGGGGAGACGGAGAAGGAAAGGCCAAGCAGGGTGTCCTGCATGCGTTCTTCACCGAAAAGAAGATGGTTTTCCAGGCCCAGGATCACATTGTCGTTACGCTTGTTGACGTTCAGGTATACGCTCCTGATGCCCGGCACCTGCGCCCGCAGCATGGCGATCAATTCACGGCTGTGGGGCAGGGAAGCGGCGGTGGCCACGATGACGGCCATCACGTCTCCTGCTTTGGATACCCGGCTCATCACATGGCGCACAAGGCCTTTATGGGTGAGTTCGTTGTAAGGGGGGATATGAAATTTTTCCATCCAGCTGCGCACGGTCTGCAGCACCAGATTGCTTTCCTGCCTGGAGATCAGGCATTCGTCCACATCCACGATCCGGTGGCTGCGGGGGGCATAAAAGCCGATCTGCACGTTTCCGTCCTTTTCCCCCACAGGCAGGGCGGTTTTATTGCGGTAATGGAAGGGTTTTTCCATGCCAAAGGGCATTGGCACGTCCACATCCAGCCCGCCGATGCGGCGCAGGGCATCCTGCACTTTTTCCCTTTTCATCTGCAAAGACAGGCTGTAGGCCATATGCTGGCATACACAGCCGCCGCATTTCTCATAATAAGGGCAGGCGGGGGAGATGCGATCCGGATGGGCCTGCAATACCTCCAGGGTTTTGAGGAAGGCATACTTTTTTTCCACCTTCTGCACCCGGGCCAATACCTTTTCCCCCGGCAATGCACCCAGCACAAAAAGCGTCATGCCATCCAGATGGGCAATGCCGCATTCTGCGCCGAAGCGCTCTATTTCCACGGTGATCTGATCGTTCTTTTTCAGCATGGTCATGTATCCTGCCTGCGTGCTTCCTGCATGCGTTCTTCCGTTGTTTTTATTTCGTTCATCCGTTTCATGCTCAGCACCGCTTCCCGGGTCAGGGCCGTGCCGGTGCCCTGGCAGGCATAGCAGCGGTACAGACATTCGGGGCAAACACAGGCATGGTCGTTATCGGCATGGATCATATAGCTTCCGCATTGGGGGCATCCGCAGCGCATGGGCAGAGCACCTGCTTTCCAAAATTTTTCCGGATGAAATTATAGCATATTTCCGCATTTGTGTAAACAATTCGAAATTTTCCGGTGCAGAAATTGCGTTTTTTTCCTGGATGGATTATAATAAAGTGATTATGTGTAAAAACGGAGGCAGAACATGCTGGCGTTGATTTATTTTTTGCTGTTTGAAGGGGCAGGGGTGGCGATCAGCTTTTTTATGCTGCCAAAGAAGAATGTGGTCACCAAAGCCTGGCTGGGCCTGACGCTGGGCCTGGGGCTGATGATGTGGCTGCCGGCGCTGTGTGCTTTTATTTGCGGCTTTACGGTGGATGCCCATTTGCTGGCCATGCTGCC
>JAFWYZ010000004.1 GCA_017517465.1 Clostridia bacterium
CTACCGCAACCGCTTCCCCTATCCCGTGCGTGTGGATGCCAGCGCAAAAGACGGTGCCCTCACCATGGCGATTTACAGGGCAGAATAAAAAGCATGACAAATAAAAGCAAGTTGCTGAAAAAGCAGCTTGCTTTTTGAAATTATGGAAGGGAAAAACAAAAACACAGCGAATATACTGTTTTTGAATGCCCTTACAAAGGAGTTTGAACATGTCCGAAGTCACCCTGATGCCGGAGCTGGGCTCCCCGGCTGAAAAGAAAGCGTTTTATAAAAACGCACTGAAAATCACCCTGCCCATTGCCCTACAGAACTTTATGGACGCTGCTGTCAGTTCTGCGGATATCATTATGCTTTCCTTTGTCAATCAGCAGGCGCTGGCCGCCTCTTCTCTGGCCGGAAATGTGGCCTTTTCCGTCAGCAACCTGATGTTTGGCATGTCCTCCGCTGCCGCCGTTATGGCCGCCCAATACTGGGGAAAAGGCGACAAAAAAACGGTGGAGCGCGTGCTGGGGCTCAGTTTACGGTTTGCTGTTATTATCGGCCTGATTTTCACCCTGGCTGCTGCCCTGTTCCCTGCCGGTATCATGAGCCTTTTCACCAAGGATCAGGCCGTCATTGACAACGGTGTCATTTACCTGCAGACGGTGGCCGCCTCCTATGTGCTGGGGGCCTTTGCCCAGGTATACCTGAGCGTTATGCGCAGTGTGGGCCGGGTGAAAATGAGCGCCGTTGTGCATTCAATGGCCGTTGTGATGAACGTGGTGCTCAATGCCTGTTTCATTTTCGGCTGGGGGCCTTTCCCGGAACTGGGCATCATGGGCGTGGCCCTGGCCACCACCATCACCCGTGTGATCGAAGTGGCCATTTGCCTGGTGGACGGATTCAGGTGCAACATTATCCGGCTGAAGGTAAAATATCTGCTTCAAAAAGCCGGCCAGCTGACCCGGGATTTTATCCGGATGGCTGTCCCTGCCGCCGGAAACGACATGATCTGGGGCCTGGCCATCAGCGTGTATTCCGCCATTCTGGGGCATATGAGCACCGACATCGTGGCCGCCAATTCCGTGGCCAATGTGGTGCGCAACTTCGGCACCGTGGTATGCTTTGGCACCGCATCCGCTGCAGGGATCATTCTGGGCCAGGCCATGGGCGATAACAAGCTGAAGGAAGCCAGAGTCTATGCCAAACGCTTCATCGGCATGGCGGTATGGACGGCCGTGATCGGCGGCGGATTGATCCTGCTGTGCAGCCCGCTGGTGATGAATTTCATGCATCTCTATGTCACCGTCACCGATGTGGTAAAGCAGGAATTGCCCCTGATGCTGTTCATCAATGCCTATTACACCCTGGGCATGAGCCTCAATACCATGCTTATCTGCGGCATTTTCCGCTCCGGCGGCGATGTGAAATACGGCCTCTTTTGCGACCTGATTGCCATGTGGGGATACGCGGTGCCCATGGGGCTGTTCTGCGCGTTCGTGCTGAAGCTGCCGGAAATGTGGGTATACTTCATCCTCTATCTGGACGAATTTGTGAAGCTGCCCGTGAACCTGTGGCACTATAAGAAAATGACCTGGCTGAAAAACATCACAAGAGACGATGTGTAACAAAAAAAGCCTGCGGCAGTGAGGGGGATGGAAAGGAAAAATTTAGCCTTCGCATTACACATGGCTACTGTTTTGACGCGGTTATGCGAAGAAAGGAGGCGGAAAAATGATTACAATTGAAGCGTACAAAGAAAATCCCTGTGGGGTTTTGTCTATTCCTTATTGGAAAAACAAGCGCATAAAAATTCCTCAGAATATGTGTATTGTACATGATACTGCGTATTCCGAAGATAAGTATAAAGAATATTGTGATGAGCCATATTTTAGATTGTTTCACTCACTGACAGATATACATATCGCACCAGTGAATGGCATATCCATTGTTTCCGCTAAACAGGATGATATCCCGCTGTTGGTTGATATCATCAATCAATCCTATACTGATTTATCAGTCACCTTTGAGCAGCTCAAAGGATATACCCAAACAGAGGCATTTTGTCCGGAACTGTGGATTATGGCTATCGATAATATAAACTCTTGTATAGCTGGCTGCGGTATTGCAGATTTTGACAAGGCGCTGCATGAGGGTATTATAGAATGGATACAGGTCGTTCCTGCTTATAGGGGCCGAAAAATTGGTCAGTTTATTGTGAACGAACTACTGAAACGAATGGCAAGTATGGCAGAATTTGCAACAGTTTCTGGAAAAGTAATCAATGCAAACTCTCCTGAAATACTATACCGAAAATGTGGCTTTATAGGAAACGATATTTGGCACATATTAACTAAGGAAGAATAACCTCCTGTTGATTGAACAAACAGGAGGGCGCAATTATACGCACCGTTCCTGTGCATTGCGTTTGAGGACTGCATAAACAAACGAGCATCCAAACACGGATGCTCGTTTGTTCGTTGCAGGATAAATTGTTCCTTAACAACCCTCCCGCCACGAAACCGCAGGTATTTTTTATTCCTGTTTTCTCTTTTTCCAGAAGCTCCAGGTACAAAGAGGCTTGAAGCCGATTTTCTGATAGAAAATATCCCCGCCGCCGGTCATCACTGTGGCACCTTTTTCCCCCATCCGCCGGGCCATTTCGGACAGCAGCGCCGCTGCCAGTCCCTTTTTCCGGTGTTCCGGCACGGTGCAAAGGGGCTCCAGATAGGCAAGGCGGTTCCGCTCCGTCCACCACATGCCGCCGTAGCAGGCATAGTTCCCCTGTTCATCCACCACCGCCATGGCACAATCCGGGGTGAAATGGGGGGCCGTTGCCAGATGCAGCGCGCTTTCAATATCCCCATCCCAGGGGCCTTCCTCTGCCTCATGGTCAAAGCCCTTCCAGCAGCATTCATCCGCCTTGGCCGCATCCACTTCTCCGGGAGCGGTGAAGCGATACCCCTGAGGCAGTTTCCGTTCAAAGGGCACATCATAAAAATAACCGTATTCGGTATAGCCGAATTCCTTGTAATACCCTGCTTTTTCCGCCTGCTGCAGGAAAAGCTGCTGGGCTTCAAAAATCACCAGCCTGCGCTTTTCATCTCCTTCGCCCAGGGATTCGTCCGCGTATTTCACCATCTCTTCTGCCAGATTTTCATATCCGGGCCGCAGACAGAAATACACATCCGTCCGGGGATTTTCGGTAAAGCAAAAGCCCACCATCTTTTCCCCTTCTTCCCAGATGCCCCAGCGATGGCAAAGGGATGCATCCATCCAGTCCGAGCAAAGGGCATACTCCACAAAAGGCGGCATCACACCGTTTGCATGATCCGGCGAATAAATATCACATAAAAAATCATACACCGCCTGGTGATCACAAAGCAGACGGAAATTTCTGAACGTAACGGCCATTCATCTTTCCTCCCATCCTCTGATGTTTTTATTATACAAAAAGCACCGGCAAAATGCAATTTTTTACCTTTTTCTGTGCTATAATAAGCCGAAAATGCCTATGCAACCCAAAGTTTACAAAAAGAACGGACAAATATATGGCCTGTTGCCGCATCGTCTGTTACCCTGAATTCATCCTGTCAGGAAAGGAAGAAAAGAAAATGACCTTCGGCGAAAAACTATCCCAGCTCAGAAAAGAAAACAATTACACCCAGGAGCAGCTGGCAGAGCTTTTGCAGGTATCCCGGCAATCCATCAGCAAATGGGAATCCAATCTGGCTTATCCGGAAACGGATCGGCTGATCAAAATGGGGAAACTGTTTTCCTGCTCCATGGATTACCTTCTCAATGATGAGATCACCGACCGCACCGGCGCCGTGCAGCCTCCGGCTGAGCAGCCCGCAGAAACCGGCGGCTTTCCGCTTTTCACCGTCCGCACAAACCTGCCCGAAAAGAAAAGCGAAAAAATGGTGTTCGGCATGCCCCTGTACCACATCGGCCGCAATGCCCACGGCTTTTTTGCCCTGGGGCTGAAGGCCAGGGGGGTATTCAGCCTTGGGCTCTTCTCCCGGGGCATTTTCTCCTTCGGCGTGCTTTCCCTGGGGCTTTTTTCCGGCGGATGCTTTGCCATCGGCGGCATGGCCTTCGGTTCCTTTGCCCTGGGACTGTGGGCATTGGGCGCCGTTTGCATGGGGCTGGTTGCCACAGGTGCCCTGTGTGTTGGCTGTTTTTCCTTCGGTGCAGTGGCCACTGCCCGGTATCTGGCGGTGGGCGATGTTGCCCGGGGCATGATCGCACTGGGACAGACAGAAGCTGTGGGTAGTTTGTATCAATGCATCGGTGCCGTCCACGAAACAGAAGTACATATCGTAGATGAACTGTTAAGCAGCCATGTGCCCGGCATTTTCTCCTTTATCGTCAGGCTGATTCGTCCCTGGATCTTTGGATAAGCCCCTTCTTTTCAAAGCGAAGCTGTTTTGTCTTCGCTTTGTTTCTTTTTGGAATTGCTTATTCCCTTTTTCTATGCTACACTGTGTCGGTCAATGAAAGCATTCGGAGGTACTTCCCGTGGCAGAGATCAACGTATTGAAAGAAAAAGCCCTGTCCTATTGCCGGCGTGAAAAGCGGCGCATCCTGATGAGCCTGTGCGGTGTGATCGTCTGCGCCGTCAGCGTGGGCATTTTCAAGATTGCTGCGCTGGGCGTGGATCCTTTCCAGTCCCTGATGGCCGGGCTGGACAGGCTGATCCCCATCGATTTCGGCACCCTGTATGTGATCGTAAACCTGCTGCTGCTCACCTTCAGCCTGCTGACCGACCGGAGCAAAATCGGCCTGGCCACCTTTATCAACCTGTTCCTGCTGGGCTATATCACCGACTTCACCTTCAAGCTGCTTTCCGAGCTGATCGTGGCCCCTTCCATGCTGGTGCGGCTCATTTGCCTGACGGTGGGCATTGTGATCATCTGCTTCGGCTCTGCCCTGTATATGACGGCCAACCTGGGTGTTTCCACCTACGATGCCGTGGCCATTGTGCTTTCTGAAAAATGGAAGGTGGCCAAGTTCCAGTATTGCCGCATTGCCACGGATATCGTGTGTGTGGTGCTGGGGGTGGTGTTCTTCCTGATGGCCGGCGGTGCATGGAAGGACGTTCCCACCATTGCCGGCATCGGTACCATCATCACCGCCTTCTTCATGGGCCCCCTCATTGAGTTCTTCAATGTGAAGTTTGCCCGGCCCATGCTGCAGAAAAAATAAACATAAAAAAACGAGCCTTTGCAGTAAGAGTGGTGGAAAGGAAGGAGTTATCCTTTACATTACATCATACGAAAAAGCGAAACCGCAAACCTTAGCTGGCTTGTGATTTCTTGTTCTGCGTGATAGAATGAAAGCGATAAACTTGAATTTGACGGGGGTATGGAACTATGCAGTTAGTATTACAGCCAACTTCCGAAACTTGCGGACAAGCATGTATTTCAATGATTACAAGCAAAAGTATTGAAGAAGTAATCAAGGATATGAAAACATGTGGACCAACAAGCATAGGCCAGTTAATTGAAATCTTAGATTATTATGGTGTAAAGCACGCTGAAAGAAATACTCGCATTTCAAAGAAAAATCCAACACCTTATCCGTGTTCTATTCTAACCGTACATACAGATAGGGGTTACACCCATTGGACATTACTATATGATAACAAATTTTTTGACCCTGAATTTGGATTGATTGAGGGTGAATATACACATGGAAAAATAACATCATTTTTAGCAATATATATTTAGACAAATTTCAATTTGAAGGAGAACATGAACTATGAAAATGATGCACATTACAATTCAGACAAAACATTTTGCTGAAGAGTTAAAATTCTATCAGGAAATCATCGGTCTCACCATTCAGCACGAAATGAATGGCATGGGCAGACATATTGTATTTTTAGGTGATGGCGAAGGCGGTATGTCAATCGAAATCATCGACAGACCCGATGCTGAAAACAGCGGAAATCAGTTTTTATCCATGGGCTACAAAACCGAAGATGCGGTTAAAATGCGGGAAACGCTGATTGAAA
>JAFWYZ010000038.1 GCA_017517465.1 Clostridia bacterium
ATGGGTGCAGGGCCGATGGCCCTGCCGTGGGGGTACGGGGGACGCGCAGTCCCCTGCTCCGCCGTTCCTCACTTACCCTACGGAAAGACGTCTGGAAAAGCAGACTTCTGCATCTCAAAACAGGTTCAGGGGCAATGCTCCTGGTGCAGAGGGCCCCACTGTTGTTTGTCACGACGAAACCTTCAGCATTTCGGTGTGCAGCCGGTTCAGGATGCGCTTTTCCAGCCGGGAGATGTAGGACTGGCTGATGCCCAGCTGATCCGCCACCTCCTTCTGAGTCATTTCCTGATAGCCGGCCATGCCAAAGCGCATGTGCATGATCCTCTGTTCCCGTGGGGACAGATGGGACAGCGCCCCCCAGAGCAGCTGCTTTTCCGCATCCTCCTCAATGCCCCGGGACACCAGATCGTGTTCCGTGCCCAGCACATCGGAAAGCAGCAGCTCATTTCCGTCCCAATCGGTGCGCAGCGGTTCATCCAGCGATACTTCGTGGCGCAGCTTGCTGGTGTGGCGCAGGAACATCAGCACCTCATTTTCGATGCACCGGGAGGCATAGGTGGCCAGCTTGATTTTCTTGGCCGGGTCAAAGGTATTCACCGCCTTGATCAGCCCAATGGTACCGATGGAGATCAGGTCCTCCAGCCCCACACAGGTATTGTCAAATTTCCTGGCAATGAACACCACCAGCCGCAGGTTTCTTTCGATGAGGATGGAGCGCACCGTGCCGTCATCCTGATGCAGCCGGGTGACCAGCTGGCGCTCCTCTTCTGCGGTGAGGGGCTGGGGCAGCGGATCGGCACCGCCGATGTAATGCACATTCTGAGGGTGCAGGTGAGAAAAAAACAGCATCATCCATTGACGGATGGGGGTATCTCCTTTTGTGAAAAGACGGTTCTTTTCCATGTTCTTTCCTCCTTCACTTGAATGCATCCGGGCAGCAGACCCGCTTTCAGTGCCGTTGGGCTGACGGCAACACAGGCACATATTTCCCGGCCGCTGCGCAGGTCCCGGATCCCATCGGGCACAAAGCAGGGCAGCAGCGCACGGCCGTTGACAGTGCCGGCTGAAATGAGCATAAATCCGGGACGCAGCTGCTCCGGGGCTGCGATGAACCCCTCCGGCAGCAAAGGCCGCAATTGGTTTTCTCCGCAAACGATCACCGGCAGCTTCAGCGCCGGGTGATGCAGGGTGTTTCCGGTGTCCCGCAGTACAGGAATGCGGCAGGATTTGCCCCGCCAGGTGAGCCGCAGCACCGTCTTTTCCGCACTTTCAGGCGGATGAAACATGAGGCAAAGCCCGGTGCATGCCGCCATGCACGGCACCGCCCCCAGCCCCTGCTGCTGCAAAAAGGCACATGTGCCGGCAAACAAAAGTCCGGCAGTCAGCTGGGGCATAAAAGCCGCCGGGCCATGCCTGCCAAAGGCCAGAATACCGCTGCAAAACACACAGGAAACCATCAGCAGCGGATGATAAAACGGCAGCCCCGGCAGCAGGGCCAGCAGAGAATACACCGACGAAAACACACAGGAAAGCAAGGCACGGCTGGGGGCAAGCGGCAGCTGCAGGCGGTTTTTTGCCGCCGCCAGGCACAGAAAATGGATGTATGCCATGATACAAAAATACGCTTCCCCCTGTACCTTCATGCACCGCCCCTCCCTGAAAAAGAGTATAAAAAAACACATGCCCGTTCTGCGTCGAACAGGCATGCATTTTTTGCTGAACCGATGCGGAATTTGCGGATCGCATTTCAGGGTCAGTCCAGTTCAAATCCCACTTGCTGGGCTCCTCCGGTAAAATCGGACAGATGCACCTGATATTCTCCCTTTTTCAGCCACAGCCGCACATCTTCTTCCTTTTTCACTTCCCCGGTGAAAACGTGCACCGGCTCCATGTTTTCATCCGTCAGCGTGACGGTCACAGGCGCATCCGCCTTCACATCCAGGGACAGGTAATAGAAATCCGGATAGCGGATGTCCACCGTCGCCCATACCGTTTCTTCACTCAATTCTGCAGCAACCGCATCCATGTCTTCGCCGTTGCGCTGCCAGTAGGTATTGACCCTGTTGGCTGCCAGCAAAACAAACCCGGCATAGAACACCGCAAAGGCCAGCACACACGCCCCGATCCATTTGCCGTCATGGCGGATGGTGCGTTTTTTATCTTCTCTGTTGATCAGCACAATGCCCCGCACCATCATGATGAACATGGGCAGCAGCGCCAGGAGAAGAGAGGCCATCGCCAGCGTGGGATGCAGCACCAGCATAACCGCATACAAAAGCAGCATGATGCCCATGATCACCGAAAAGACCGTTCCCAGCTTCACCCACCGCCCGGCCATGGCATCCAGGGAAGTGCGGTCGGTGTTGATCTCATATTCGAGAGCATCGGCGGAAGGATCATAGGGCTTGCGGAAATAATACCAGCCGTTGACGGTTTTGTTCACAAATTCCCAGCCCTGCTCCCGGAAAATTTCCAGATACCGGGGCATTTCATCGATCTTGCCTGGAAAATCCAGCTGATAGCGGTACCGGACATGGGGCTGATACTTGAAGCGGCTGCCAAACAATCCCCCATGCATCAGCTGCCATCCCGCATCGCTCTGGGCATTCAGATCGTCAATTTCCTGCTGCCAGTTCCAGGCAGAGTATAAATTCCAGGTGCGTTTCGTTTCTTTCATCTTTCTTCCCTCATTCCACATGGGCCAGCATCCGCTTCAGCCGCCCGATCTCGTTTTCCAGTGTTGCCTTCCCTGCATCCGTCAGGGTGTAGAGCCTTCTCCGCTCCTGCCCCGGCTCCTGGGCAAAGGTTTCTTCGATCCAGCCCTTTTTCATCATGTTGCTTGTGGCACCGTACATGGTGCCCGAACCGATCTTCACTTCCCCATCACTCAGCTTTTCCGCCATCTGCATGATGCCGTAGCCGTGATTGGCCCCCTTGGACAGGCAAAGCAGAATGTAATAATAGCTTTCAGACAGGGGTTCTGATTTCTTCATGGCAAAGCCTCCTTGATCAATGTGTCGTCCGACGATATATATCGTACCACGACATATGTCGTCTGTCAACATAGTTTCGAAAATTTTTTTCAACAAAAAAATCCCGGAGCATTTCACTCCGGGAAAAGTACTTTATTTTTTCAGCAGCTCCAGGTTCTTTTTGATCAGTTCGCACCGCTGCTTCACACAGTCCACGCTGCGCAGGGGATCGACGGGGGTATTGATGCAATAGTCCACCAGCTTTTCCACCGTGGTTTCAGCCACATGCAGCCGGGTATCGGAGGAAGCGTAGTAAATCAGCAGGCGGCCGTTTTCATCCACCGCAGCGCCGTTGGTGAAGGTAACGTTGGAAACGTCGCCCACCCGTTCCTGGCCCTTGGGGCCGATGAGGAATCCGCCGGGCTCGTGGGTCACCACCCAGGGCTTTTCCAGGTCCGTCATGAAGCAGTAAATCACGTAGCGCAGGCCTGCGGCGGTATTGCGCACACCGTGGGCAATGTGCAGCCAGCCCACTTCGGTTTTGATGGGGGTGGCACCGGCGCCGTTCTTGGCTTCGGTGATGGTGTGGTATTTGCGGATGGAGGTCATCACTTCTTCGTCGATCACGGCATGGGTGATGTCTTCGCACAGGCCAAAGCCAATGCCGCTGCCGCTGCCGGTTTCAATGAAGCCGTCCATGGGGCGGGTATAGAAAGCATATTTGCCGTCCACGAAGGTAGGATGCAGGCACACGTTGCGCTGCTGGGGGGAGCGCAGGGTGACCAGGTTGGGCAGCCGCTCCCAGGTTTTCAGGTCCTTGGTGCGCACGATCCCGGCAGCAGCCACCGCAGCGGACAGGTCCGCATTTTCGGGGTCCTTGCTTTCAGAGCAGAACACGCCATAGATCCAGCCGTCTTCGTGCTGGGTGAGGCGCATGTCGTACACATTGGTTTCTTCGGGACAGGTGTCGGGCAGCAGAATGGGATAATCCCAGAACCGGAAATTGTCCACACCGTTATCGCTTTCTGCCACGGCAAAGAAGGATTTGCGGTCGCTGCCTTCCAGACGGGCCACCACATAATACTTGCCGTTCAGATAAACGGCGCCGGCATTGAAGGCGGCATTCACCCCCAGCCGCTCCATGAAATGAGGGTTGGTTTCCTGATTCAGGTCATACTTCCAGAAAAGCGGGATGTGTTCCCGGGTCAGCACAGGATACACATACCGGTCGTAAATGCCGTTGTAATCGTCAGACACCACATTTTTCCGGGTGATAAGGGCTTCCTGCTTTTGCAGTTCCTGTTCATAGCGGGGATGGATCATGGTTTTGTCTCCTTCCGTTTTTTCCGGGCATCCAGTTTGGGATTGATCATTTCGGTGTTGGCCGCCAGACACAGCGCTTTCAATTCGCACGTTTCACATTCCGGCTTCTGGGAATGGCACACATAGCGGCCGTGGTACAGCATCCAGTGATGGGCATCGCTCCATTCCTCCATGGGAATGACGGCCATCAACTGCCGCTCCGTTTCTTCCGGGGTCAGGGCCGAAGCCAGCCCCAGCCTGTTGGATACCCTGAGCACATGGGTATCCACCGGAATGGCCGGCAAGCCGAAGGCAAAGGCCCGCACCACATTGGCGGTCTTCCTGCCCACACCGGGCAGCGCCACTAAATCTTCCATATCAGAGGGGACAATTCCTGCATGATCAGAGACAATTTTTTTGCTGGCCAGCACAATATTCTTTGCCTTGGCGGAAAAACCGCAGCTTTTCACGTACGGGTATATCTCCTCCGGCGTGGCCGCGGCCATGGCAAAGGCATCCGGGTAATCCCGGAAGAGAGCCGGGGTTACCAGGTTCACCCGGGCGTCGGTGCACTGGGCAGCCAGAATGGTGGCCACCAGCAATTCAAAAGGATTGTGATAAACCAAAGCCGGCTCCATGTGGGGATACATGGAAGCCAGCTTCTTGAGAATTTCTTTGCGGTTGATTTCCATCAAGGAAAACCTCCCTTTACTTCAGGCGCAGCACACTCTTTGGCATTTTTTCCACTACCCGCAGCACCAGATACAGCATCACGATGTTCACCGGGCAGGCCACCAGCTGCTTGATGAAGCGGTTGCACACGCTCACCCAGTTGGGCACCATGGCCCCTTCCGGATACAGGGGCATCACCAGCGCGCGGAAAAAGGCAGGCCATTCGCTGCCGTCAGACAAGGCCACCCAGCCCGCCTGGCCCAGGAAATGGGTATTGAGAAGGAAATTGCAGAAAACGGAAATGAGCACCAGGCTCACAATGCAGCGCCACCAGGCAAGCTTGCGGGGATACAGAAACAGCCCGAAAATCAGGCCGTTCAGGGCATTGGCCAGCACCAGCCCCCAGATGATGGGCGGCGTGAACACCAAGGTGCCCAGAATATCCCCGATGGCGGCCACCGCCATGCCCCACACCGGGCCCAGCAGATAGCCGGCAATGCCCACCGGCAAAAAGCCAAAGCCGATGCGCAGCCAGCTGCCCACCGGAATGGCCGTGATACGGGCCAGAACGATCTGCAGCGCCACCAGCACGCCCATCAGGCACAGCTTGTAGGGGTTCATCTGCAGGGATTCCTTCCAGCTTTCCAAAGCGCTCGTTTTTTGCATACAAAAAGCCTCCTGTTCATCAAAATCAATTTCGACTCGCAAGAGGCAGTTTGCCATAGAACCAAAGCAGCGGGATGCGCCGTCGGCACCGCATCCGGGATTGCCCGGATTTCGTTTCATGACAACTCCCCGTTCATGAACACTTAACGCGCCGGCAGCTACTCTGCCTGATACGAATCATTCGGTTGTATTTTACCCTGCTTTCAGGGAAAAAGCAAGGAAAAAAGCGGTATCAGTCCACCAGCGTGGCAAAATAATCGGCAGGTGTTTCCGCCCGGCGGATCATGCGGAAGGAACCATCCTCCTGCAAAAGGATCTCCGCGCTGCGAAGACGGCCGTTGTACTGATAGCCCATGCAATGGCCGTGGGCACCGGTATCGTGGATCACCATCAGATCACCCATCTCCACCTTGGGCAGCATCCGGTCGATGGCAAATTTATCGTTGTTTTCGCACAGGCACCCGGTCACATCATACAGCGTGTCCGGCACCAGGTCCCGCTTGCCGCACAGATGGATGTGGTGGTAAGCGCCGTACATGGCAGGCCGCATCAGGTTGGACGCACAGGCATCCACGCCGATGTAATGCTTGTGGATGTTCTTTTCGTGGATCACCCGGGTCACCAGCCAGCCGTTGGGGCCGGTCATGAAACGGCCCAGCTCCGTCTTGATTTTCACCTTGCTGCCTTCACCCAGAATGCGGAAATATTCTTCCTTCACCATCTGGCCGATGTAGTGGATGTTGGCCTTTTCCTGCTCGGGACGGTAGGGAATGCCAATGCCGCCGGACAGGTTCACAAAGGAGAATTCCAGGCCGGTTTCCGCTTCCATCTTCTTGCCCGTTTCAAACAGCAGGGCAGCCAGCTTGGGATAATAGCTCTTTTCGGTGGTGTTGCTCACCAGGAACGCATGCAGGCCAAACTTCTTTGCGCCCAGGACTTTCAGCTTTTCCATGCCGGGCAGCAGCTGCTCCGGGGTCCAGCCGTACTTGGCATCGCCGGGATTGCCCATGATGGCATTGTCCAGATGGAAATTGCCGCCGGGATTGAACCGCAGGCAAATTTCTTCCGGAATGCCGCCGTTGTCCCGCAGGGTTTCGATGTCGGTGATGTCATCCAGGTTCACAATGGCATTCAGAGCCCTTGCGTGGGCAAATTCAGCCGGGGGCATGGCATTGGCGCTGAACATGATATGATCCCCGGAAAAGCCCACCTTTTCCGCCAGCAAAAGCTCGCATTCGCTGGAGCAGTCCACACCGCAATTTTCTTCCTTCAGGATCCGCAGAATGTGGGGATTGGGCAGCGCCTTCACGGCAAAATATTCCCGGAAATGGGGAGCCCAGGAAAAAGCCTCATTCATGCTGCGGGCGGTTTCCCGGATGCCCTTTTCGTCATAAAGATGGAAAGGAGTGGGAAACTGCGCGGCAGCACTTTCAAATACGGAATCGGCAACGGAAAAATTAGGCATAATACACACAAATCCTTTCGTGAACAACAAATACCGCTTCATTATAAAGAAATTGCATACAATCATCAAGACACAAAATAAGGAAAGCACAATTTTAGAACATCCCAAAATGGGTTGACAATTTGTGTTTGGTGCATATAATAGGAAACAGGCAAGGAACGGGAAAAAAGCCTGATCCCGGCAATGGAAGAGAGAGTGCGTCACCGGCTGCAAGCGCGCTTCGTTGCCCCAGGCAGTGCCCCCGGGAGCCGCTGTGCCGAACCGGATAGTAGGCATGGCCGTGTGCGCCGCGTTAAGGCGATATCCATAAACAGTAAGAGTGGATTGAAATGGCTTGCGCCGTTCTCTGAAGGGAACGTGCGTTATTTTTTTAGGAGGAATGTGCATGTTTGATACCCTGAAAAGGGATTTGGATGCCGTCTTGAAACGTGACCCGGCCGTGCATTCCCGGGCAGAGGTATTCTTCTGTTATCCCGGGTTCAAGGCGGTGCGGCGCCACAGAAGGGCCCATAAGGCCTATAAGAAGGGCTGGTATTTCCTGGCCCGGTGGATTTCCAGCCGAACCAAGAAAAAAACCGGCATCGAAATCCACCCCGGTGCCACCATCGGCGAAGGATTGTTCATCGACCACGGTGCCGGTGTGGTGATCGGCGAAACCGCCATCCTTGGCAATAACGTCACCCTCTATCAGGGGGTCACCCTGGGCGGTACCGGCAAGGATACCGGCAAACGTCACCCCACATTGGGCAACGATGTGGTGGTGGGCGCCGGGGCCAAGGTGCTGGGGCCCATTACGCTGGGTAACCATGTGAAGGTGGGTGCCGGGGCCATTGTGCTAAAAGACGTGCCGGACCAGTGTACGGTGGTGGGCAATCCCGGCCGTATTGTGCGCGGCCCCGCCAAACGTCCGGACATTGACCTGAACCACGGCGACCTGCCCGACCCCATGCTGGATAAAATGCAGCAGCTGTATAAGCGGCTGAGCCAGCTGGAAAAGGTGCTGACGGAGCATGCCATCAAAGTGGGCTGTACCGGCTGCCCGGTGGAGGACTGTCCGGGCAGGGAAATGGGCGGCTGTCAGAATGCAGCACAAGCCCCAAAGGAATCGGAAGCAGATAAAAACACAGAAAACAACAACTGATTATGTAAGGATAAATTACCGGCTTTCTTGGGAGGGTGCGGAAGGGGGTTCTTTGGCCCCCAAAGAACCTCCTCCCGCATAAACGTATAAACAGGAGGAAAACAACATGTTGATTTACAATAGCAAGACCCGGAAGAAGGAAGAACTGGTCACCCTGCAGCCCGGCAAGGTGGGCATTTACGCCTGCGGCCCCACGGTGTACGATTATTTCCACATTGGCAATGCCCGTCCCTTCATTGTGTTTGACGTGCTGCGCCGCTATCTGGAACACCGGGGCTATGAAGTGAAGTTTGTGCAGAACTTCACCGACATCGACGATAAAATGATCCGCCGCGCCAACCAGGAAGGCATCACCGTGAAGGAACTGGGGGACCGGTTTATTCAGGAATACTACCAGGACGCTGCTGCCCTTGGCATCCGCAAGGCCACCGTGCATCCCCGGGCCACCGAGCACATCGGCGATATCATCAAGCTGGTGAAGAACCTGCAGAACAAGGGCTTCGCCTATGAAGTGAACGGCGATGTGTACTTCGATGTGAAGAAGGACACTTCTTACGGCAAGCTCTCCGGCCAGAACATGGACGATCTGGAAGCCGGTGCCCGCATTGACGTGGATGACGTGAAGCATAACCCTGCCGACTTTGCCCTGTGGAAGGCTCAGAAGCCCGGCGAACCTGCCTGGAACAGCCCCTGGGGCATGGGCCGTCCCGGCTGGCACATTGAATGCAGCGCCATGAGCATGAAATACCTGGGTGAAACCTTCGATATCCACTGCGGCGGCAAGGACCTTCTCTTCCCCCACCACGAAAACGAAGTGGCCCAGTCTGAATGCGCCACCGGTAAGCCCTTCGCCAACTACTGGATGCACAACGGCTTCATCAATATCGACAACGAAAAGATGAGCAAGTCCGCCGGCAATTTCTTCACCGTCCGTGATATCCTGAAGGAATATGCCCCCGAAGACGTGCGCATGTTCATGCTCTCCGCTCATTACCGCAGCCCCGTCAACTTCAGCCGGGATATGATCGCCCAGGCCCACGCTTCCCTGCAGCGGCTCTATACCGCCCGTGACCGGATGGCGTTCCTGATGGACAGCGCAGCCCAGAAAGACATGAACGAAGCCGAACAGCAGCTGATGGCGAAGCTCCAGGAAAGCACCGCCCGCTTCGATGCCGCCATGGACGACGATATGAACACCGCCGATGCCATGGGCGCGCTGTTTGAAATCGTGAAGGAAGCCAATGTGGTGCTCAACGAAAACAGCAGCAAGGAAGCCCTGGAAAAAACCCTCTCCACCCTCCAGTCCCTGTGCGATGTGCTGGGCATTCTGGTGAAGCCCTATGTGATGGAACTGCCGGAAGAAGTGCAGCAGCTGGCCGATGCCCGCGCCACCGCCCGCAAGGAAAAGAACTGGGCAAAGAGCGACGAGCTGCGCGATGCCCTCAAGGCTCTGGGCTATATGGTGGAAGATACCGCCAAGGGCCAGAAAATTTCCAGGCTGAGCTGAGGATGATATGATACAGGGGCTTATGCAGCCCCCATGCCCCCGCAGCAGGGGGATTCCCCCTGCACCCATTCTGCGATGCAGAAGTCTGCTTTTCCATTCTTCTTTCCGCATGTTGCTTGGGGGAACGATGGGGCAGGGGCCTATGCGGCCCCCGTACCCCCGGCAGCAGGGCGATCCGCCCTGCACCCGTTCTGCGATTGAGAAAACTGATTGTACAAACTTCTTTCCGCATGAAACTTCAGATAACGGAAAGAGAGCCCACGGGCACAATGAAAACGAAGAAAATGCCGGCCGGGAAAGCTTGCTTTCCCACCGGCTATTTTCTATCGTTTTCCCCGGATGCTTTGCATCCGGCCGGCGGCGGAACGCCGCCAGCCCGTGGTGGCGGCAGGGTCGCATCCAACTCGCAAAGTTTCAATCGTTCATTTGCGAAAATGTGTGTGCGCGATTCTCCATTTCACCGGGAAACTGTTTGTGTGAAACAGATTGCCAATTCCGGCTTTGGGTCAAGGGGCGATGCCCCTTGTGGGGTGCAGGGGCAAAGCCCCGCAGGTCTCCTCAAGCATCACCGGGAAACTGTTTGTTTGATACAAATTGTCATTTCCGGAGAAAGGGTGCAGGGGTGAAGCCCCGCATGGTTCCCCGTCTGCTCCGATACATAACTATTAGAATGAAGGAATAATCATATGAAGAAAGAAACCTTCACCCTGCTGGAAAATTACATGCTCTCCTGCATGCAGGACGCTGCCCATGACAAGGACCACGTGTACCGGGTGCTGTACACGGCCATGGAGATCGCAGAAAATGAAAACGTGAACAGGGACGTGCTGATCGCCGCCTGTCTTTTGCACGATATTGCCAGAAAAGATCAGATGGAGAACCCTGCCCTCTGCCATGCAGAGCTGGGGGCCGAAAAGGCAGAAGCGTTCCTGCTGGCAAACGGCTTTGCCCCCGGTTTTGCCGCCCATGTGCGCGACTGCATTTACACCCACCGCTTCCGCAAGGCCTCTCCCCCTGCCACCATGGAAGCCCGGATTCTCTTCGATGCAGATAAGCTGGACGTGGCCGGGGCCATCGGCATTGCCCGCACCCTGCTCTACCGGGCCGATGCCAAAGAACCGCTGTACACCCTGACGGAGGATGGCTCCGTTTCAGACGGCACCGGCAATGCCCCGCCCTCCTTCTTCCATGAATACCAGTTCAAGCTGAAAAACATCTATGACCGCTTCTACACCGAAAAGGCCCGTCAATTGGCGGGGGCCCGCAGGCAGGCCGCCGAGGATTTCTGCCGCAGCCTGTACGAAGAAATGAATGCCGCCCACACCACTGGCCGCGCTGCCCTGAACAAAGAAATATTCTGATCCCCCCCTTGACAGTCATTCGGTAATATGTTATCTTTTATAAGGTAACGTATTACCTTTTTTGTTTCCGGAGGGTTTTTTATGGATTTTGAGCAAGTCATGCACCATGAAAACATATCCTTTGAAGGCATTGAATCCCCCTATTTCCTGCTGGGGCTGCTGAGCGCCTTTGATAACCGGTTCCAGGCTGCGGCGGATAAGCTGATCGGCGAAATGAGCTGGAAGCAGTTCTTTGCCGTCATCTGTATCAGCATGTGCCGTCAGCCTCCGGGCCTCAAGGAGCTTGCCGGGGTCATGGGCACCAGCCACCAGAACCTGAAGCAGATCCTGCTGAAGCTGGAAAAGAAGGGCTTTGTGCTGCTGAAAGCCGATGCAAAAGACAAGCGAAAGCAGCGGGTGCACCTGACAGAAAAATGCCTTGCCTTCTGTAAGGAGAACGACGAGGTAAGCACGCAGGTCATGCAGCAGCTGTTTGGCGGCATTTCCCCGGAAGAAATGCAAACCACCATCCGCACCATCATGCAAATGGAAAATAATCTGAAAGGTTTAGGTGAAATACAATGAAAAACGGCATCATCCTCTACAAATCCTCCTACGGCGCCACGAAGAAATATGCCCACTGGCTGCAGGAAAAAACCGGCTTTGCCCTGATGGAAACCAAAAAGGCCACCCTGAAGGACGTGCAGGCCTATGACACCGTCATCCTGGGCGGCGGGCTGTATGCCGGTTTCATAGCCGGGCTGAATTTCCTGAAAAAGCACTATTCCAAGCTGCAGGGCAAGAAGGTGCTGGTCTTTGCCGTAGGCGCCACCGAATATGACGAAAAATACATTGCCACCTTGCAGGATGCCCAGTTCAAGGACGAGCTGGCTGCCCTGCCCCTGTTCTACTGCCGCGGTGCCTGGGATGACAGCAAAATGAAGCCCTTCCACCGCTTCCTGATCAACATGGGCAAAAAAATGATGCAGAAGCAAAAGGACCCGGCCATGGAATCCATGGCGGAGGGCCTGATGGGCTCTGCCGGACAGACGGCGGACTGGACGGATGAAAAGTATCTGGCCCCCATTTTGGCAGAACTGGAAAAGTGAACAGTGAAAAAACAGTAAAACTCTTGTCAATGTATGCAGAAATACAGTATAATTTCCCCGTTATCTTTGATGAAAGAGGCGATCGAAAATGAGCAATTATGCATCTCGTGTTCTCAATGACCTGAAGGTCCGCTATGCCAATGAGCCCGAATTCCTTCAGGCTGCCACCGAAATCCTCACCACCCTGGAGCCCGTCATCAGCCGCAATGAAGCCAAGTATGAAAAGGCTGCGCTGCTGGAACGCTTCGTGGAACCCGAACGCATCATCACCTTCCGCGTACCGTGGATCGACGATAATGGCCAGACCCAGATCAACCGCGGCTACCGTGTGCAGTTTAACAGCGCCATCGGCCCCTACAAGGGCGGCCTGCGCTTCCATCCCTCTGTCAACCAGAGCATCATGAAGTTCCTGGGCCTGGAACAGACCCTGAAGAACTCCCTCACCGGCCTGCCCATGGGCGGCGGTAAGGGCGGCGCCGACTTTGACCCCCGCGGCAAGAGCGATGCCGAAGTGATGCGCTTCTGCCAGTCCTTCATGACCGAACTTTCCAAGTACATCGGTGCTGATACCGACGTGCCCGCCGGCGACATCGGTGTGGGTGCCCGTGAAGTGGGCTACATGTTCGGCCAGTACAAGCGCCTGCGCAACGAATTCACCGGCGTGCTCACCGGCAAGGGCCTCTCTTTCGGCGGTTCCCTCATCCGTCCCGAAGCCACCGGTTTCGGCGCTGTGTATTACACCGTTGAAATGCTCAAGTCCTTCGGCGAAGACATCAAGGGCAAGACCTTTGCCGTGTCCGGTTTCGGCAACGTGGCCTGGGGCACCTGCCTGAAGGTGACCGAGCTGGGCGGCAAGGTGGTCACCATCTCCGGCCCCGACGGCTACATCTACGACGAAGACGGCATCAACACCCCCGAAAAGATCAACTTCCTGGTGGAAATGCGTGCTTCCTGCCGCGACAAGGTGCAGGACTATGCTGACAAGTTCGGCGTGCCTTTCTTCGCCGGCAAGAAGCCCTGGGAAGTGAAAGTGGACGTGGCTATGCCCTGCGCCACCCAGAACGAAGTGCGCATCGACGATGCCAAGAACATCGTGGCCAACGGCACCAAGTTCTATGTGGAAGTTTCCAACATGCCCACCACCCTGGACGCTGTGGAATACCTGCGTGAAAACGGTGTGGTGGTCGCTCCCTCCAAGGCCGTCAATGCCGGCGGTGTGGCCGTGTCCGGTCTGGAAATGAGCCAGAACGCCATGCACTACAGCTGGACCGCTGAAGAAGTGGATGCCAAGCTGCAGCAGATCATGAAGGGTATCTACGAAGCTTCCTTCAATGCCGCCAAGGAATACGGCATGGAAGGCGATCTCATCGCCGGCGCCAACATCTCCGGCTTCCTGAAGGTTGCCGATGCCATGATGGCTCAGGGTGCTGTGTAATTCCTTTTCAAAGAAAAATACAAAGGCTGCTGTGCAATGCGCACGGCAGCCTTTTTTGTACCTTTTCATCCCCATTTCGCCCCACCCGCTCCCATTGCTTTCCCTTTTGCCCCCTGCATTGCCATTCTTTCTCCATTTTCCGGATGCCATTGCCACCCATTCCCCATCCAGCCCATTCCTTTGCCACGTTTTCGCCACTTTCAGGGCAGCAGGTCACCCTTTCCTTTTTCCATGCGCCGCCTTCCTGTCAAAAAATGGCCGCCCCGGGAATTTCCCGGAGCGGCTGTTCACATACCTGTTTTATTCGTCTTCTTCAGGCAATTTTTCTGCCTTTTCAGCACTGCGGCCCACCAGCCCGCCGGTGGTCACATCCCGCAGCATTTGGGGAATATCCACCCCCACGGCATCCTTCATGGCTTCAAACGTCTGCAGCATGGAGCCGGTGGTATCCTTCACCAGGTTGGTAGCGGCACCGTCACCGAACATAAGAATCTTTTCCGTCTGTGCCAGGGGCTCGCCAATGGCCCGGGCCACTTCAGGCATCTTATCCACCACCATTTCCAGCATAGCCGCCTGTCCGTAATGCTTCATGGCTTCCGCTTTCAGCTGAATCGCTTCCGCCTCCGCCTTACCCTTGAGCAGGATGGCTTCCGCCTCCTTCTGGGCAGCGTAATACTGGGCGTCTGCCTGGGCCTGTTTTTCGGCCTTTTCGGCTTCGGCACGGGCAATGCGTGCGTCACGCTCTGCCTCCGCTATTTCACGCACCTCCACAGTCAGCTTCTGGCGCTGAATTTCCACCTGCTGCTTTTCCAGTTCCGTCTGTTTCTGCAAACGGATCATTTCCGCCCGTGCCCTCTCTTCTTCAAAGCTCTTACGGGCAATTTCCTGCTGCACCTTGTAGGCAATATCGGCATCCGCCTGGGCACGGTCGGCCTGAATTTTATATTCCGCCTGCTTCAGCTCCAGATCCTTTTTCTGCTCCGCCTTCAGTGCTTCCGCCTCCACGGTAGCCTTGTGCCCCAGCTGTTCCGCTTCCGCCTTGGCAATGGTGGCATCCCGCTCTTTTTCCACGATATTCTTGGTGGCCATGGTTTCCACCACGCCGTCCTTATCGGAGAAATTCTGGATGGTGATGTTGATAATTTCCAGACCCATGTTTGCCATATCTGCAGCAGCGGCGCGGCTGGTTTCGGTGGCAAATTTGTCCCGGTTCTGCACCAGGTCCGAAATGGTCATGCGGCCGATAATTTCACGCATATTGCCTTCCAGCACCTGCTGGGCAATGGCGGCAATATCTTCCTGCTTCCAGTTGAGGAACTGTTCCGCAGCGGTGGCGATGGAAACATCGTCAGAACCGATTTTGATATTCGCCACACCGTCCACCATCACGGAAATGTATTCCTGGGAAGGCACAGGCTGGGTGGTGCGGATATCCACCTGCATGATGCCCAGGTTCAGTTTATCCACACGTTCGAAAAAGGGGATCACCATCGTAGCGCCGCCGCGCACGATGCGATAACCGAACTTCTTTACCACAACCTTGCCTTCTTCATCCTTCACCTTGTAACGCCGGCGAACGCAGCCGGAAATCACCAGGGCAATATTCGGCGGCACCTTCCGATAATTGGTGAAGAAAATCAACAGAAACAGGATCACCAGTACCGGCACGATGAATTTCCAGTCCAGCAATGTGCTAATGTCAAAGCCCACAAGATCACCTCATTCGTATCATATTTTCCTTGCATCCAATGTATCACAAAATGGTTGATTTTGTCAATAATAAAAGGCCGTGCAGCAGCACAGCCCGATATTATCCCAGATATTTTTCCAGCAGCACCATCACGTCTTCGTCCTTTGCTTCCTGCCGCCAGGGTGCTCCGGCGTACACCTCCGCCTGCTATTGATTGATGATGGCACAGCCAAGGATGCTTCCCTTCTCCTCCAGCACGAACAAATCGTCCCTTTGAATGGCATCCTGCGCCGTTTTTTCCGTGGGATACACGCCCCGCACCCAGCCGATGCTGGTTTCGCCTCTTTCTTCGCAGGTGTAGGTCTCCTCAAAAATGCGGACAATGGCCGCCGCGTCCTCCGTCCCGGCTTTCCTGAAAAGCATCTGTTTTCACCTTCCGTTCGTTTCCATGGGCATAAACTGCATCCCGTTTTCGTCCCCCACGCCGCCGTAGAGGGTGCTCGTGTGCCGGCCAACGGAAAAATAATGTTCCATCACATGATGCGCCGTCACCGGCATGGGCAGCTGCAAAATCTCCTCTTCCCTGCACCACTTCAGCTGCCCTTCATTGGATGACAGGGGGCTGTTCGGCTCCTTCAGCCGGGCAAAGAAATAAAAATTCTGCCGAATTTCCTCCCCCGTATTGCGCAGGGTGATATAGCGAAGGGAAAGCCCCTCCAGCGCATCTGCCGAAAGATTCAGCTCCTCTTGCATTTCCCGGAGCACAGCGTGCCTGGCATCGCCCATCTCCTCCGGCTCCATGTGTCCGCCGCAGCCGGCCACCCAAAGCCCGTTTGCCACCCGGCCGCCTTCCCGGTGCAAAAGCAGCAGTTCACCGTCCCCGTTTTGCAGAAACAGGCTCACCATGTTTCTTTCCATGCTTCCTCCTCAGCCAAGCGCTTCCATGGCCGAAACGGCCCGGATCATGTCCCGGTCCACGTCCTGCTGTCCGTATGCAGCCAGAAACTCCCGGGTATATTGTTCCGTTTTCAGGTTGAATGCCAGGCTCCAGACGGCCCAGAACAAATCGATGTGCCGCTCCCCTGCCCCGGCGCAGGAAAAGTCAATAAAAGATGTGATGCGGCCATTTTCCAGCATCATGTTGGGCAAACAGGCATCCCCATGGATCAGCACATCCACTTTCAGCCGTGTCCGGTATGCCGCTGCCAGCTGCACCGCCTCCTGCCGGGAAGCAATGGGAAAGCCGTCCATCAGCACATAGCGCTCAAACCGTTCCCCCACTCCGTTTCCCTGCCGGTATGCACGGATGGAAGGGCTTTGCGGCAACCCTTCCCCGGAAATATCATGCAAAAGCCGCAGCTTTTCTCCCATCTGTCCGCACAAAAGCCGGGGCTGATGGGTATGATGGGTCAAATCCTGGCCCTTTGCTTCCCGGGTCACCAGCCAGTCCTGCTCCCCAGCCTGATAGCACAGCACCTGGGGCCCCAGCCCATGGGCATGGAACACCTGCCCCATCTGTGCTTCGTGGGCAAGGGTCCCTGCCGCCGCGGTTTTTATATACAGCCCGTTATCCGCATAATACACCCGGGCCGTGTCCCCGCAGCTGGAATCGTACAGGGCACTGCCCTGCACCATCCTCCGGATCTCCTCCGGAAAGCAGGGGCGCTTTTCTTCTTCCAGAAATACCTTACGCATGCCGATTCCCTTCCCCCGTGTCACAAATGTTGAAAAGCTGGCTGTACTCCTGGGCCGCATCCCTGTACACCCCGAAATACCGGCATACCTGCGCCGCAAAATCCACCGGCGCATGGCCCTGGGATGTGATCACATGCCCATCCTGCACCACCCGGGCCTGCCGGAAATGCTGACGGGGAAAGGGATCCTGCACCCCCAGCTGCAAAATGGTCTCTTCGCTGCAGGAGGTGGTATACCCGTGCCGGTCCAGTACCCCGGCTCTGCCCAGAAACTGCGGCCCGAAACAGATGGCCGCAAGCAGCTTGCCCTGGCTGTCCATTTCCCGGATCAGAGGCAGGATGGCATTCTGCTCATTGTTGATGGGCCCACCGGGTATGATCAGCCCGGCCGCGTCCTCCGCCCTGGCATCGGCGATCCGCCTGTCCGGCACATACCACAGGCCGGACTGGCTTTGCACCTTGTCCAGGCTTTCCGAAATCGTCACGATCTCAAACCCGCCGGCATTTCTCAGCCGGTGCAGGGCGATCACCACTTCAAAATCCGCCATTTCCGGATAAAGGTACACAAAAATCGTCTTCATTTATACCTCCAGCCTGTCCGCCAAAAAGCGGGCCACACCATCCGCATCATTGCCGGCGATCACCGCTGTGGCCATGGTCTTCAATTCCGGCACAGCGCTTTCCACCGCATAGCATTCATCCGATATGCGGAACATGTCCGTATCGTTCACACCATCCCCAAAGGACACCACCTTGTCACAGCCCAGCATTTCCTTCAGCTTGCCAATGGCATGGGCTTTGGTGGCCTCTTGGGGCATGATCTCCAGCCACTGGGCATCGGAATAGATGTCCTTTGCGTACACACAGCGGAATTTTTCCGAAAACCGTTCATGCAAAGGGGCCAGTCTGTCCGCTTCATCAATGCAGGTGAAATAAAACACCTGCCCCTCCCCCAGTGCCTGTTCGCTTTGCACCGGTGTATCCCTCAGATCCCCCTTCCGGGTGTCCATAAACGCAGCGCCTTCCGGGTGCAGCTTGTCCCGCAGGTAGCGCATCTGCTCCGCCCCGTTGTAAAAGCCGTACACAATAGGCTGCACACCCTTTTCCAGCAGCGCATCCAGGATCTCCCGGGCTTCATCCGCTGCAAAAAAGTGGCTGTACAGAATCTCTTCCGTTTTGTTATCCACAATGAACGCCCCATTGTACACGATCAGGGGGAAAGCCGCTTCCATGCCCCGGGTAGCCTTTTTGGCCGTGTGGATGGAACGGGCCGTGGCATAGGAAAAGCACATGCCCTTTTCCACCAGGGTATTGATCACCCGATTGGTATAGGCGGATGTTTTCTGATCACTGCGCAGCAGCGTGCCATCCAGGTCGGACACATAAAGGGTTTTCATCTTATTTTACCTCGGGAAAAAACTTTGCCTTGGGGTGCACCAGCTTGCGCAAAAGCAGGGAGAAGGGAATGGCGCATACCAGCACCGCCATGCCGTAGAAAAATGCATTGTTGATGTAATACAGGGGCTTAAAGCTATCCAGCGTTTTGAAGGCAAACAGCTCCACAAACAGCCCGTGCACCAGATAAAATTCCAACGTGATGGCACTCATGAACTTCAAGGCCCGGTTGCCGATTTTCACCTTCAGCCCCACCAGATAGACAAACAGCACAAAGGCCCCGGCAGCGCCGTGCTGGGCCATGGCCGTCACAAACCTGCGGCCAATACGCCCCCAGATGCTGGGCAGCCATTCGCAGTAATAGCCAAACTGCCCTTCCGCCAGCACGCTGCACCGGTACAGGCCCCATACGGCCGCCGCCGTGCCCACCAGATACAGAAGGTAATACTTCTTCAGGTGCGGTACGATCTTCCCTTCCCACTTGGCAAACAGCAGGCCAAGCGGGAAAAACAGCGCAGAATTATACCACCATTCCCCGCGGAACCAGTAATCATTGTGGTCCGTGGCACACCCGATCAGCACCCATAAAAGCACCAGCAAACAGGTGCCGGACAGTGCCCAGCCCTCTCTTCTGATCAGCCGGAAGCACAGGTAAAACATCAGATAGAAAATGGGCAGCGCAATCACAAACCAGGCATTGGGGTTGGGCTGCTGAATGCCGGTGATGTAATAGATCACCTTCGTCAGGTCCATCTTTTCCCCCAGCGCCAGCCGCACCAGAATAAACACCCAGTCCGTTACAAAAAAGGTGATCACCAGGGGCAGCACACGCTTTTTCACAAAGTCCTGCAGATAATTCTCTTTCTTCTTCCAGCTCTTATACAGCCCAAAACCGGAGCACAGCAAAAAGAATGCCACAAAATAATACCCGATGGGCACAAACAATTCCAGCCCGGGCATCCGGGGCCAGCGGCGGTCCAGCCAGCTGGCACAGGTTTTCTGCCCCACATGGTGCAGCATGATCATGGCTGCAAAAAAACCCTGCCACGCCTTGCTCTGGCCAAGGGAAAAGGCCTCCTCGTTCCACTGCTTCCGGCCGTACCATTTGCTGCCAAACAGCAGCAGCAACAGTGCCATGGGATAAAAAAGATACACCAGCTTCTCCATCTTCATTCTCCTTTGTATGAACTCACTTCATTGTAACATTCCGCCTCGCCATACGCAAGCCGGTACAGGGAAAATGCAGTATTTGC
>JAFWYZ010000039.1 GCA_017517465.1 Clostridia bacterium
CCCCCCGGATCGCTGAGTGTACCAGCGGCATGATCAACGCCGTGGGTCTGCAGAATCCCGGCGTGGACAAGGTCATCTCCGAAGAACTGCCCCGCCTTGCCAAGTGCTTCCACAAGCCCGTCATGGCCAACGTCAGCGGCTTTTCTGTGGAGCAGTATGTGGAAACCTGCCGGCTGCTGGACGAAGAAGAGCAGGTGGGCTGGCTGGAAGTGAACGTCAGCTGCCCCAACGTGCACGGCGGCGGCATGTCCTTTGGCACCAGCCCGGAGGCTGCTGCGGGAGTGACCAAAGCGGTCAAGAAAGTCACCACCAAGCCTGTTATCATCAAGCTCAGCCCCAACGTGACGGACATTGTGTCCATCGCCAAGGCCTGTGAAGATGCCGGGGCCGACGGCATTTCCCTCATCAACACCCTGCTTGGCATGCGCATCGATCTCAAGCGCCGCAAGCCCGTCATCGCCAATACCATGGGCGGCTTTTCCGGCCCGGCCATCTTCCCGGTGGCGGTGCGGATGGTGTATCAGGTATCCGGTGCGGTGAAGATCCCCGTGATCGGCATGGGCGGTGTGCAGTCTGCCCGGGACGTGATCGAAATGATGATGGCCGGTGCCACTGCGGTGCAGGTGGGCGCCATGAACCTGGTGAACCCCTTTGCCTGCAAGGAGATCATTGAACAGCTGCCTGTGGAAATGGAAAAGCTGGGCATTGAAAACCTCAGCGATATCCGGCGGGTATGACGGCAATGAAGAAGGATTTTCTGAAAAGCCCGCTGGCGGTGAAGCTGATTCTGGGGCTGGCTGCGTTTACCGTATGCCTGATCCCTCTGCAGCTTTTGCAGTCCTTTGTGCCCCTGAATCGGTGGGTGGCGCTTATCCTGAAGCTGCTTTGCGGACATGTGGGTGTGATCCTGCTGTTCAAGTGGCTGCGCACGCACCCGGAGGATCAGCGGCCCGGCTGGTTTCCCGGGCTGGTGACGGGTGCTTTGGCAGGGGCTGTGCTGTATCTGGTATTGACCGCCCTGAAACTATTGGGCTCCGGCAGCCTGCTGCTGGAATGGATCCGCGTACTGTGCCCCGCAGGCCTTGGCCTGATCGGCGCATGGACATATAAAAAATCACTTACTTTGAAGGAGGCGAACAAAAATGGCTAAGGATGTCATCATTGCCCTCGACTTTGAAAATAAGGAAAAGACCCTGTCTTTCCTGGACCGGTTCACCGGCCGCAAGCCCTTCGTGAAGATCGGCATGGAGCTGTACTATTCCGAAGGCCCCGAAATCGTTCGGGAAATCAAGGCCCGGGGCCACAAGATCTTCCTGGACCTGAAGCTGCATGATATTCCCAACACCGTAAAGAAGGCCATGAAGGTGCTGAGCAAACTGGATGTGGACATGACCAACCTGCATGCTGCCGGCACCATCGCCATGATGGAAGCCGCCAAGGAAGGCCTCACCAAGGAAGACGGCACCTGCGGCGTGCTGCTGGCCGTCACCCAGCTTACCTCCACCTCCGAAGAACGCATGCAGCAGGAATTGCTCATCAATGCCACTATGGAAGACACCGTGAAAAAGTATGCCCAGAATGCCAAGGCAGCAGGGCTCCCCGGTGTGGTGTGCAGCCCCCTGGAAGCGAAGCTTGTCAAGGAAGCCTGCGGCGACGATTTCCTCACCATCACCCCCGGTATCCGCTTTGCCGACGGCGATGTGGGTGACCAGGTACGCATCATGACTCCCGAAAAGGCCAAGGCCGCCAGCGACTACATCGTGGTGGGCCGCCCCATCACCGCTGCAGCCGATCCCGTGGCTGCCTACGAACGCTGCGTGAAGGAATTCCTGGGATAAGGGTGGGATTTATTCCGGGGGAACCGTTCTTTGAAGCCAAAGAACGGTTCCCCCGGGCCCCCTCCAAGAAAGCTGTTCCGGATATATCAAAAGGATATAGCCGGCTTGTGTGCCGGTGGAGGAAAAGGGGAAAAGCGAATGGCTGTTCAGCTTCTTGAAATCAAGAAAGAACACTGCCCCGGCATGCTGCTCATTGGCAAGCGGTATGCAAGCGGCCCCAACTGGGGAGAATGGTGGGCAAACGACTGGTTTTCCAAACTGGAAGCGAATCCGCGCCATCCCATGAACGAGGATGCCTTCATCGGTGCCGTACGCATTGTGAACGGCTCGCCCGAATACTGGATCGGCATGTTTTTCCCGATGGGTACGGCGGTGGCGGATGGGTTTGAAAGTGTGGAGATGGAAGAAACGGATTTTGCAGTATGCTTCCTGTATGCCAAGGAAAACAGCGGAGAATTCTACACCATAAAAACCCATGAAATGTGCCTGAATGCTTTGAAAGAACAGGGGCACATCCGCCGGGAAGACAGCTGGTGCTTTGAACGGTATCAATGCCCCCGGTTCACCAGCCCCGATGAACAGGGCAATGTGATTCTGGATTACGGTATTTCCGTACTGTAAGGCGAAACGTTTCGGATACGAATGAAAAAGCAACAAAAATTCTGAATTCTGCATTACCTGAAAGGAGACTGTTCCATGGAAGCTTACAAGCATGAGTTTATCGAATTTCTTGAGGGCGCAGGCGTTTTGAAGTTCGGCGATTTCACTGCCAAATCCGGCCGCAAGATTCCCTATTTCATCAATGCCGGTGATATCAAAACCGGTGACCAGATCGCTAAGCTTGGCGAATTCTATGCCCGGGCTTATCTGGAAAAGGTGGGCAAGAAGCGTACCGTGCTGTACGGCCCTGCCTACAAGGGCATTTCCATTGCTGTTTCTTCCGCGGTGGCCCTGAGCAAGGAAGGCCTGGACGTGCCCTTCTTCTTCAACCGCAAGGAAGTGAAGGATCACGGTGAAGGCGGCGTGTTCGTGGGTTATGTGCCTAAAAGCGGTGAAGAAGTGGTCATCGTGGAAGACGTGATCACCGCCGGCACCGCCATCCGCGAAAGCATGGCCATCCTTTCCAATCTGGAAGATGTGAAAGTGGCTGCCACCTTCATCATGGTGGACCGCAAGGAAAAGGGCAAGACCGAAAAGAGCGCCATGAGCGAAGTGGAAGCGGAATTTGGTTTCCCCGTCTATGCCGTGGTGGATGTGTATGACATCATCGAATACCTGGAAGAAGATGAAAAGAACGCTGAAAATGTGGCCCGCATCCGGAATTATCTGGCGGTGAACGGAGCAAAAGCATGAAACATCTGATCAACATTCTGGATCTTTCCGTGGAAGAGATCAACGAAATGATTGACCTGGCCGATGATATTCTGGCCAATCCGGTAAAATATCAGGATTGCTGCAACCACAAGATCCTGGCCACCCTCTTTTTCGAGCCTTCCACCCGCACCAGGCTGTCCTTTGAAAGCGCCATGCTGAGCCTGGGCGGCAAGGTGCTGGGCTTTTCGGAGGCCTCCTCTTCCTCCGCTGCCAAGGGGGAAAGCGTGGCGGATACCATCGAAGTGGTTTCCGGCTATGCGGACATCATTGCCATGCGCCATCCCAAGGAAGGCGCACCCATCGTGGCCTCTTCCCATGCCACCGTGCCCATCATCAATGCCGGTGACGGCGGCCATTTCCACCCCACCCAGACCCTCACCGACCTGATGACCATCCGTCACGAAAAAGGGCATTTTGACAACCTGACCATCGGCCTGTGCGGCGACCTCAAGTTCGGCCGTACCGTGCACTCCCTCATCGGCGCCATGAGCCGGTACCCCGGGGTGAAGTTTGTGCTGGTGAGCCCGGAAGAATTGAAGCTGCCCAGCTTTGTGAAGCAGGAATACATCAAGGACAAGAAAATCCCCTACGAACAGTTCACCTCCCTGGATGACGCCATCGGACAGATGGATATCCTGTACATGACCAGGGTCCAGCGGGAACGCTTCTTCAATGAAGAAGATTACCTGCGCCTGAAGGACAGCTACATTCTGGATACCGAAAAGATGAAGCTGGGCAAGGAAGACCTGTGCGTTTTGCATCCCCTGCCCCGCGTGAATGAAATTACCACCGCCGTGGATAAGGACCCCCGTGCCTGTTACTTCAAGCAGGCCCGGTACGGAAAATTCATTCGCATGGCGCTGATGATGAAACTGTTGGGGGTGGAAGCATGAATATCGGCAGCATCCGGACAGGCTATGTGATCGACCATATTACCGCCGGCAAGGGCATGGAGCTGTACCGCCTGCTGGGGCTGGAAGGCCTGGAATGCCCCATTGCCATCATCCAGTATGCCCCCAGCCGCAAGATGGGCAAGAAGGACATCATCAAGATCGATGCCGATATGCCCCTGAACTTTGACGTGATCGGCTTTGTGGATCCCGGTGCCACGGTGAACATTATCCGGGACAACAAGCTGGTGGAAAAGAAGGACATCGATATGCCCCAGACCCTGTGCAACGTGGTGAAGTGCAAAAATCCCCGCTGCATCACCTCCACCGAGCAGGAGCTGGACCATGTGTTCCGCCTGACCGACAAGGAAAAGAAAGTGTACCGCTGTATCTACTGCGATACCAAGAACGGCTGATAAACACAAAAGCAGCTGTAGCAAAAATTTGCAGCAGTCTTTGTGTTTCAAAAAGCCTTTTACGCGGTATATTATGTGTGTCAGCCGGACAGGCTGCCATTGAAAAAAAGTGAAAGGTGCGATAAAATTATGAAGTATGTATGCGACGTGTGCGGCTGGGAATATGACGAAGAACTGGGCTATCCGGAAGCAGGCATTGCCCCCGGAACCAAGTTCGAAGACCTGCCCGAAGATTTTGAATGCCCCATGTGCGGCGTGGGCAAGGATCAGTTCAGCGAAGCATAAAAGCAATTACAAGGGAGAATGAAACCGTGCGTATCACCGAAGATATCCGCTACGTAGGTGTCAATGACCATGACATTGACCTGTTCGAAGGCCAGTACATCGTGCCCAACGGCATGGCCTACAATTCTTACGTCATTCTGGATGAAAAGATCGCCGTGATGGATGCGGTGGATCAGCATTTCGGAGAGGAATGGCTGAAAAAAGTGGAGCAGGTACTGGCAGGAAGACAGCCGGATTATCTGGTGGTGCATCACATGGAACCGGATCATTCCGCCAATGTGGCCCTGTTCCTGGAAACCTATCCCAAGGCCCGGGTGGTGGCTTCTGCCCGGGCATTCCCCATGATGAAAATGTACTTTGGCCGGGAATATGAAGACCGGCGCATCATCGTAAAAGAAGGGGATGCCCTGCCCCTTGGCAAGCACACCCTGCATTTCGTGCTGGCACCCATGGTGCACTGGCCCGAAGTGATGATGAGCTGGGATGAAAAGGATAAGGTGCTCTTTTCCGCCGATGCGTTCGGCAAGTTCGGCGCTTTGGATGTGGAAGAGGAATGGGCCTGCGAAGCCCGGCGCTATTACATCGGCATTGTGGGCAAGTATGGTGCTCAGGTGCAGCAGGTGCTGAAAAAGGCGGCTGCCCTGGAAATCAACACCATCTGCGCCCTGCACGGCCCGGTGCTGCAGCAGCCGCTGGATGAATATTTCCGGCTGTATGATATCTGGTCTTCCTACGGTGTGGAAACGGAGGGCGTGGCCATTGCCTATACCTCCGTGTACGGCCACACCAGGGATGCGGCATTGCGTCTGGCAAAGAAGCTGGAGGAAAAGGGTGTGAAAGCAGCCCTTTCCGACCTGGCCCGGGATGATATGGCAGAAGCGGTGGAGGATGCGTTCCGCTATGGCAAGCTGGTGCTGGCCACCACCACCTACAACGGGGACATCTTCCCCTTCATGCGTACCTTCATCCATCACCTGACGGAGCGCGGCTTCCAGAACCGGAAGGTGGCCTTCATCGAAAACGGCTCCTGGGCTCCCCAGGCGGCAAGGATCATGAAGGGCATGCTGGAAAACAGCAAGAACCTCACCTTTGCCGAAAACACGGTGAAGATCATGGCTGCGCTGAATGAACAGAGCCTGCAGCAGATTGACCTGCTGGCGGAAGAATTGGCAGAATAAAAAGCAGTCTCTCCTGCGTCATTTCCTTTGCCGTTGAAATTGCCCGTATGTGTTGTGGGATGGGCAAAACAATGGTATAATCAGGGAGAAGAATGGACCGGGGGAATGCACCATGTACGAAAAGGACACCATTGCTGCCCTGGCGACGGCGCCGGGGGAAGGCGGTATTGCCATTGTGCGTATCAGCGGCGAAAAGGCGGAGCATTGTTTGCAGACGCTTTTTCGCCCTGTTTGCGTTTTTGAAAGCCACAGGATGTATTACGGCCATCTGGTGGAAAACGGGCAAACGCTGGATGAATGCATGGCGGTATTGATGCGTGCCCCCCGCAGCTATACAAGGGAGGACGTGGCGGAAATCCACCTGCACGGCGGCAGCTTTGTGGCATCCAGCGTGCTGAAGGCATTGTATGCCCTGGGGGTGCGCCCTGCCTCTGCCGGAGAATTTACCAGGCGCGCCTTTCTGAACGGGCGTATTGACCTGAGCCGGGCAGAAGCGGTGATGGCCCTCATTTCCGCCGAAGGCAGCCGGGCGGCCAGGGCGGCGGTCAGGCAGCTGGGCGGCGGGGTATCCACCTTTATCCAGAAAGCCCAGGAAAAGCTGCTGGCGCTGATGGCCGGGGTGGCTGCTGCCATTGATTATCCGGAAGAGATCACGTTTGAGGAAGTGGCTGGGGAAATGACGGAAGGTGCCCTTGCCCTGGCGCAGGAATTGGAAAATGCCTGCGACGAGCGGGGGGCGCGCATTGCCGGCAGCGGCCTGGAAGTGGTGCTGTGCGGCCGGCCCAATGTGGGCAAATCCAGCCTGCTCAATGCCCTGTCCCGCCAGGAAGTGGCCATCGTCACCGATATCCCCGGCACCACCCGGGATATTCTGCGGTCGGACATGCATCTGTCCGGGCTGAAGGTGCGGTTTGTGGATACGGCCGGGCTGCGCCAGAATACGGATGTGATCGAGCAGATGGGCGTGGAGCGGGCACGGAAGGCCGTGGCCGGGGCGGACGTGGCCCTGGTGGTGCTGGATGCGTCCCAGCCTCTGCAGCAGCAGGATGTGGAACTGCTGGAAGAAACAAAGGACATGCCCCGCATTATTGCCCTGAATAAGGGGGATCTGCCCCGGGTGCTGCAGCAGGATGCATTTGAAAATGCCGTGACGGTATCTGCTGCCCGGGGGGAAGGCATTGCGCAGCTGGAGGAAAAGATCGTGGCATATGGCGCCGGAGCCGGGGAAAGCGAACTGACCCAGGAGCGGCACATGGCCCTGGCCCGGGAAGCAGCGGCAGCATTGAGACGGGCAGCCCAGGCCTGTGACATGGGCGAAGCGGTGGATGTGGCGGCGGTGGAGCTGAACGAAGCGCTGCATATTCTGGGCCGCATTACCGGGGATCAGGTGGATGAAAAGCTGCTGGATGACGTGTTCAGCCGGTTCTGCGTGGGCAAATAAAAATTTCATTCAAAAAACAGAAAAAAAGGGTTGACAAATGCGCCGGGATGTTGTATTATTTATCGTGCGTCGAACGCAGCGCATTCGTCGCGGGGTAGAGCAGTTTGGTAGCTCGTCGGGCTCATAACCCGGAGGTCGAGGGTTCAAGTCCCTCCCCCGCAACCATTTGGCTCCGTAGCTCAGTTGGCTAGAGCATTCGGTTCATACCCGGAGTGTCATCTGTTCGAGTCAGATCGGAGCCACCATTACCCAAGTGTCAAACGGCACTTGGGTTTTTTCATGTCAGATCTGAAAGGGTATTGATTTATGGCAAAGCATCCTGTGGTTTTGATCCCTCTGGATCATTATGAACAGCAGAGCGTGGACGCAGCGGTGGCCCGGGGGCTGGAAATGCTGGGCGGCGTGGAAAGCATCATCGGCAAGGAAGAAAAAGTGCTGCTCAAGCCCAATCTTCTGGGCAAAGCCTTGCCGCAAAAGGCGGTCACCACCCATTTTTCCGTGTTCTCTGCGGTGTGCAAGGTGCTCAAGGAAAAGGGCTATGCCCATGTTTCCTATGGTGACAGCCCCGGGCATCCTACCACCACCCCGGAAAAGGCGGCAGAGGCCTGCGGTATTGCAGCGGAAGCAAAAAAATGGGGCGTGCCTGCCGGGGAATTCAATAGCGGCAGCGTGGTGCATTTTCCGGAGGGCAAAGCCTGCAAAAGCTTTTACCTGTGCAAGGCGGTGCAGGAAACCGATGCGCTGATCAACATCTGCAAAATGAAAACCCATGCGCTGGAGCGGATCACCGGTGCGGTGAAAAATATGTACGGCTGCATTACCGGTGTCAACAAGGCCACCGGCCATGCCCATTTCCCCAGCAGTGAAGCCTTTGCCGATATGCTGGCGGACTTGCACCGCTGCGTGAAGCCCCGGCTGCACATCATGGATGGCATCATGGCCATGGAGGGCAACGGCCCCACCTCCGGTACACCGGTGGCCATGAATGTGCTGCTCTTTTCTCTGGACCCTGTGGCCCTGGACAGCGTGTATGCGGCGCTGGTGCATCTGGATGCCCACATGGTGCCCACCTGTGTCAGCGGTGCCAAAGCCGGGCTGGGTGTGATGGAAGCGGATGAGATTGAAATTGTTACCCCTGACGGTGTGCTGTCCATGGAAGAAGTGCAGCGGAAATATGGCAACCCTGATTTTGACGTGTTCCGCGGAGTGATGAAAAAGCATCTGCTGGCAAAGTTCATGCCCCTGCTGCCCTTTTTGCAGCACAGGCCCAGGGCGGACATGAAAAAGTGCGTTGCCTGCGGCATCTGTGAGCAGAGCTGCCCTGTGCCGGAAAAGGCGGTGCATGCCGGAAACGGCCAGAAGGCCAGGTATGATTACAAAAAGTGCATCCGCTGCTATTGCTGCCAGGAAATGTGCCCCGCCAAGGCCATTGAAGTGTACCGCAGCCCCTGGAACAAACTGCTGGGAGGAAAGTGACGCTTCCCGGCGCCGACAGCTTTGCCGGGATATAAAAACGCCCCATTTGTTATGCAGGAAACAACACTGCTGAACAAATGGGGTGATGTTTTTTGCGGGTACAGGCCGCTTATTTTTTTTCTTTCAGGAAGGCTTCGTAGCGGTCGCACACCGCTTTGGTTTCGCCGAAATCGACCTGCTTTCCTTTGTCCAGCCACAGCACTTTGTTGCACAGCTGGCGCACCTGGGA
>JAFWYZ010000005.1 GCA_017517465.1 Clostridia bacterium
ATCGAAGTCATGGTTTACGGCGACGGCGCTTTCAAGGATCCCGTCGGCAAGATCTGGGAACTGGCTGACCCGGTGGTGGCTCTCGCTTACACCAAGGGCCTGGAAGGGACACCCAACGAACTGAAGCTGAAGTACCTGGCCGATAACGAATTTGGCAACCTTTCCGGCGATGCGCTGAAGGAAGCTATCAAAGAAAAGATCCAGGAAAAGGATCAGGATCTGGTTGGCCAGATGGCCTCTGAAGGCACCACCCCCCGCCGCCTGACGGACCTGATCGGTTCCCTCTGCGACCTGACCAGCGGCTCCGGCGACAAGGGCACCCCCATCGTGTTTATTCAGGGCTACTTCGATAACTACACCATCGATTAACAAAATGAAAACCGTCGGGAAACCCCCGACGGTTTTTTATTGCAGTTTGTTCAGCAGATGTTCAATTCTCAGTGTACAATCCTTTATTCTATTTTCCTTCTTTCGCCAATCATCCGAAAGCGGAAAGTAAACTTTGTCATTGACTGCAGTTCCCATGTCCCAATGACCGCTTTCATTTTTCATTTCGTTCAGCCAATCAACAGCAAATTGCAGCTTCCCCCGCGCACCAGGATATCGTGCAAGCAACTCTAATGCCGCCAGATACCGGCTTGCATCACGGCTTTGAAAAACGGCAGGCAGCTGCATGATCCGGTGATCATACACATAGTAAATTCCATCCACTCTTTGTATTAAATCATCCAGCATTCTTTCTTCCGTTTTCACATCCAGCCGCCCCGCCATCAATGAAATCGGATAAAAATTGGAATATCGGATCAATCGGCCCGATTTTGACGATGTATGAAACGTATCGCAATAGGCTTTCTGCATTACCTGATCGTCATACCGTCCATTTCTGAAGGACTCAGTGATCACCTGCGTCCATTGCTCTGCGATTCGGTTTGCATCACTGTCTTCATCCGTAAAGCGGCATATCCATGCAGCCAGAATCATTCTGCAAAACACTGGCCAATCCTGTACTTTTTCTTCTCTATCCGGTATTTTAATCTCACCAATCAGGCAGGCATGCATATAAGAAAGCGCTTGTTGAATGCAGGTATCTTCTTTGCCATATCCCATTCGTTCCAATCTTCTCAATGCCATTTCAGTAGTCAAAGGGGTACCTGATGAAGAAGAAAGAGAATGAAACCAGCCAAAGGACCCATCTTTCCTTTGCTGATTTAATATTTCCTTTGCCCATTTTCCGTCTTTATACATTTTTCCTCCGAAAAAGCAGCACATCGTCTGTGCTGCTTTTTTTGTCAGTTATTCTGAATATGCCGGCATATTGCTTCAAACGTTTCGTCAGAAATATCATGCTCGATCTTGCATGCATCTTCCTTGGCCACTTCCTCCGAAACGCCCAGACGAATCAGCATCGCCGAAAGCACCTTATGCCGTTCATACATGTGCCGGGCAACCTGCTCCCCTGCAACAGACAGCAGGATATAGTTCCCCTTGTCGAACGTAATATAGCCGCTTTCCCGCAGCTTTTTCATGGCCACGCTGACGGAAGGCTTGGAAACATTCAGCGCCTGCGCCACATCAATGCTGCGCACACAGCCCTTCTGTTCCCTGATCATCAGGATCATTTCCAAATAATCTTCTGCCGATTTACGAATTTTCATGTGCTTCTCTCCTTTTCAGGGATCATTCACAAATACCGGGATAGCGGTATCCGGGGGTGGTTTCTTCCTTGAAGGGAGTCAGCTCCACATACACCACGGCATTGGCCATCATCGTTTTTTCTACACAGATGCCATTCTCCCCTTCCAGGCTGCAGGCTGATGTATGGGGCATATCGCTCTGACGCAGAAGCTTCAGCTGGGTTTCGGTCAGCGATGCCGGTTCGCCCATTTCATGCCAGATCTTCAAGGGATTGCCGTTGTCCATGTCCACTTTCCGGCTTACCATCCCCCATTTGCCTTTTAGCCCGGGCAGCTCAACCTTCATGTTGATTTCTTCGTTTTCAAAGTTCCACATCACACCGCGGATATGGCCCTTGTCCGTCTTCACAAACAGGCAATCTTCCTGGCGCAGGATCAGGCTGCCTTCCAGCTTCTTGAAAAATTCAAATGTCCAGTACGTGGGCTTGCGCACCAGGCCGTTGGCCACAAGGCCAAAGCCGCCGTGGAAAATGCGTTCAGGCACACCGCCCTCTTCAAATACATCGCCAAACGTCCAATATGAATAAGAAGCACAAGTATCTCCCAGCTTGGCCAGCAGACCGGCAATCAAAGCCGCATTATATACCGTGTCATGGGTGGGACAGAAGGGATTATAGGACGTATTGTATTCGGTAATATGCAGTTCAAAGCCCTTGAATTCAGGATAAGAATCAATCACCTGCCGGGTTTCTTCTGCTTCCTTGATGCTCTTTTCGGGCCTGCACATTTCGTGATACAGATACCGCTTATCCCGCCGAGGCTCCTGGCCCATGTAGATATGCCTGGTCACAAAGTCCACCGGCACTTTGTTGTCCCGGCAATGATCCAGGAACGTGGTGATAAATTCCATGCAGCGGCTGCCGCCGCATACCGCAGGGCCGCCCACCCGCATCTGGGGCAGCACTTCCTTTACAGCCGCAACAGATACATCATACAGCTTCAGATATTCCTGAAGATCCGCGTTTTCCCAGAAACCGGGCAGGTTGGGTTCGTTCCACACTTCCACCGGCCATGTGACCACCTCATCTGCACCGTAGCGCTCACAAAGATGGTTCAAAAGCGCCTTGATCAGCGCAGCCCATTTATCGTAATCCTTGGGCGGGGTGGTATTTGCCTTCCAGTAGAAAAGGGTCTGGGTTCCGCTGGCCATTTTGGAAGGCATGAATCCCAGCTCCAGGAACGGCTTCAGGCCCACCTTCAGATAATTGTCCATAATGCGGTCCAGATAGGTAAAGTTATAGTACCCATCTTCCAGCACATTGCCCTTCCAGTCGGTCACAGGCCAGTAAATGCCCACATCGTCACAGAACAGGCCATGGCCGCGGATATGGGAAAAACCGATTTCATCCTGCACCAGCCGCATCTGCTGCTGATATTCTTCCTGAAGGGCCAGGCCCATCCGGCCGGTACCGATACAAAACGCCATATTGTTGCGGAATGCTTCCGTTGCCTGCATATTGGCGGTATAATTCTTATTCATTTGCTTGTCCGTCCTTTCGGAAGTGGTTTCATGAATTATACCATATTCTGTCTCTTTCTTCAAGAGAATGCATCATTTTGTCTGCATTCCTTTCTTTTTTTGCAAATAAAAAACTGTGCTGCATGTTTCAGCAGCACAGTTGTTAGCCAATCTTAGTACTGACGGTTCTTGGCGAAGCATTCGCGGCAGTACACGGGCTTATCGCCACGGGGCTGGAAGGGAACCTGGGTGGTGCAGCCGCAACCATCGCAGATCACTTCGTACATCTGGCGTTCGCCGCGGTTGGTGTTGCCGTTGGCACGACGGGCAGCACGGCAAGCGGGGCAGCGGCCAGGTTCGTTCTGGAAGCCCTTTTCGGCGTAGAAGGCCTGTTCGGAAGCGGTGAAGGTGAATTCCTGACCGCATTCACGGCAAGTGAGAGTCTTGTCCTGATACATGGTGTTTTCCTCCAATAAATTCTTTTGCCAAACCGAGAGATGTTACGTTCCGGTAGTTTCCATTGGGCTTCTTGGCATCTGTCGGATGGACGATGAGCAGAAGGGGAACACCTGAAATAGATCTAAAAGGCTTGGTCTCAAGTGGCATTATAGCACAATGTTTTTCAATTGTATATAACTTTTGAAAAATTTTTTTGAAATGTTTCCCTGCTATTTTCGACAATTTTCTGCACAACTTTACATTTTTCCTCATTTTGTATATAATTATGTCATTCACTTCCTTGAGGCAGGTGTACCGGATGATCGACTATGAAAGCCTGGGACAGCGGATTCGTTCCCGCAGGCAGTTGCTTGGCAAAACGCAAAAAGAGGTAGCCGTTTCCATCAATGTGGCTCCCTCTTATTACAGCAATATCGAACGCGGCTTACGCATCCCCAGCGTGGAAACGTTGGTTGCCATTGCCAACGTTCTGCATACCGGCCTGGATATGCTGCTGGTGGACAGCCTCGCCAATGCCCTGCCCAGACGCAGCGACGATGAGATGCGGGTCATCCACAAATTTTTGCGTGAAGAAATAGAAAAAATGGATTACAACGTGTTTGACCGGCTTGATGAAGAAAGAGAAGCAGCGGAAAATACACAAAAAGATACATAAAAAAATCGGCTCCCCGTTTCATTCGGGAAGCCGTTTGTTTTACTCAAAAGCTTTCAGATACCGCATATTTTCCAGTGTGATCACACCTTTCCAGATCACCCTGGCCGCTTCAAATTCCTTGTATTCATTCCACCACTGCCAGTTTACATTGAAGGAACCATCCTGCAGCTGGCTTTCCCGGATAAACTCACATTCATATGCGGCAATTTCCCGGTTATCTTCATAAAACATACTGCCGGGCACAATGAAAAATCCGGAGGGCTTGTCCACGTATTCCGTTTTCCATTTTTCTGTATCACGGGTAATGTTGGCATTCACCTGCTGCTTCAGTGCCTCGGCGATGCCTGCCATATCCACAAGCTGCAGATTCTTTTCCTGCAAATATTCATATAAGGTGACAAAGCAGGCTGTTTCATGCCGGTCCACCTGGGGCACCTGATCCATAAACCATTGCGTTGCCTCTTTGGCGATCAGAACCGCTTTCTGATACAGTTCCCCTCCTTCATTGGCATACCGAAGAATAAATCCGCACAGCATGGCCGTCGGATTATACTTATAATCACTTTCCCCATTGAAGCCCCACCAGACGGCATGGGGATAATCGTTATTGGAAGGAATGGTATTCATCCACTGCCGATGTTTCTCGCTGTAATCCTTGCCGCTTTCAAGATACTTCAGAATTCCCTGTACCATGGGATGGGCTGCATCCTGCCAGCCGATTTCTTTCAGAATGCAGCAGGCATTCCAGGTGGTAATGGGCGAAGAACAGGGATTGAAGCTGTCCGCTTCCAATCCATGGCCAAAGCCACCGTCTTCATTCTGAAACGCTGCCAGCGCCTCCAGCACATTCTCTTTGCTTCCGTTTTCAAAATGATACTGCCATCTGGCCAGCTCCACCGGCCTGGCGCTGCGATACATAAATCTTCTTGCTTTTTCAAATGTATTCATTTGCTTCAACCTCCTCCTCTTCAGATTACCATGCTTTCTGAAATCTGTATTGTAAAAATGCGACAATCTTATTTGTGTTCCACGGCAAAGCGCACAGCCTCTCCCGGGTTCATCAAGTGCCTTTTTCTGAAATCATGCAGCAGATGTGCCTGATCGGTGTAGCCGTACTTTTCCACGGCATCCAGCATGTGAAAGTGTCCGCTCGCTATTTCCTGCCATACCATCTGATATCGAAGAAGGGATGAAAAGCGTTTTGGAGACAACCCCAGCATTCTTTCAAAGTCCCTTTCCAGCGTTCTTTGCGTGATGCCTGTATAGCCGGTGAGATCCCCGATCCTTGCCCTTCCGTGGGTCATCAGCATCATGTCAATGGCATTGAGCACATTGTGATCCGCCCTGTCCTTCCGCAAAAGCCCGAGCAGTACCTTTTCAGCCCGTTGGATCGTGTTATGGATATTGTCAAACTCAGTCATATACGGTTTCAAAGCGCGCTCTATGGCCCCTGAAAAGGCGGCGCAGGACATCCTGGCATTTTGTGTATGCCGCATATCCCCATCTGCAAACAAAACAGCCGTCCATGCATAAAAACGGATACCGAAGGTGGCGGTTTTTTCTGCTTCCTTCTGTCCCCATGTGATCTGAGAAATATCATCCAGGCCGCAGAAGGTGGCAAAGAAAGCGTCCCGGGTAAAGTTCATATCGAAAATGATATCCATGCAGGTATCCGGTATCACAATACCGCATTCAGGCTGTATATCCCGTGGATATACAGGTGTTTCCGTTCCCCAGAAACAGCGGATATACGGCTTCAGTGCATCACAGGGCGCATATTCACGATAGGTTTCATCGGCCTGGAACGGTGTGCCGGTCATGGGATGGTACCGATTGGCCAATCGATCCATACGCACCCCTCCTTTCTTTGGATTCTACCATAAATCAACATGAACAGCAAACAAAAAGCAGCACAGCAATCACAGTGCCGCTCTTACAGGTTTTATTTCAGCCCAATTTTCTTCAGCGTATCCATGCTCATCTGAGCCGCTTCCATGGGCGTGCGCTGGTACCACTGATCCTGCTCGATGATGAACCATTCTGCACCGGCATCAATACCCGCTTCCACCACAGCTTCAGGATCCTGACAGCCGTGACCGAAGGGACGGAATTCAAATGCAACCGCATCCGCTTCCTTGGCCTGGCCAATCAGCCCGTAAGGAGTTCCCTCGCCTTTCTTGCCCACAAAGTCCTTCAGGTGCACGATGGGCGCACGTCCCGTATATTTGCGAATGTATTCGGCAGGACATACACCGGAATACTTCACCCAGCATACGTCGATTTCCGTCTGCAGAATATCGGCAGGAATGGCATCGTACATGAAATCCAGGCCATACATGCCGGAAAATTCCACAAATTCAAAATCGTGATTATGATACAGAAGGCGAATGCCGGCAAGCTTGCACAGCTGGCCGAAGGTGTAAATGCTCTGCATCACTTTGGCAAAGGCGGGCTTTCCGGGGCGGCGTTCTTCCTCCAGATAGGGCACCACGATGTTTTCACAGCCAATGGCCTTGTGGAAGGCAATGGTACCGAACATATCACTTTCAATGCTTGCAAGGGGCACATGGCTGGATACCGCCTTCAGCCCCGTTTCCTTCAGCATATCTGCAATTTCCTTGGCGGTATAGTGGAAAAAACCTGCGAATTCCACACCGTCATAGCCCATTTGTTTCAGGGAAACAAGCACGCTCTTCAGATCCTGGGCCACCATTTCACGGGCAGAATACAGCTGATATCCCACGGGCATTTTCTTCATATCGATTACCTCCGGCATATTTTTCCTTTGTCTATTTATATCATATCATATTTTGCTTTGTCTTGCCAGAAGCAAATAGCATAATGACAAAAATTCTCTTTCCTTTTTACTTTTATTGCATTCAACATAGAGCAATGCTATAATACAGGAAAGCAAAACTGAAAGGATGATCCGCTTGGCATTGATTGAAATGACTGCCTATTCCCATACACTGGAAATGGAAGTGGACTTTTTTGTCATTCTGCCCGAAAACGCTGAAAAGCTGATCGGTATGGACGGCAAAGCTTCCGCTACCTGCCAAACCCTCTATCTCCTCCACGGCATGAGCGATGACCATACCATCTGGCTGCGCCGTACCAGCATTGACCGTTATGCTTCCGAAAAAGGCATTGCCGTTGTCATGCCTGCCGGGGATCTCAGCTTCTATACCGATATGGCATACGGCGAAAAATACTGGCAGTTCATCTCCAAAGAATTGCCCGC
>JAFWYZ010000040.1 GCA_017517465.1 Clostridia bacterium
TGTATAATAAAGACAAAAGAACCGGTCAAGAGAACCGGCAGAAAGGAAGTTCATATCTATGAAAAAGCTCATCGCTTTGCTGATGGCGCTCATCATGACGCTGTCTCTGTGCCCCGTGCTGGCCGAAGGCGAAATGACGGTGGAAGAAGTCATTGCCCAGGCCCAGACCATGACCAACGAAGAACTGTTCAAGAAGGCCATTGAAGAATCCAACGGCCAGGTGCTCTACGGCATCGGCAACTCCAGCCGCGGCAAGACCGCCGGCGCCTCCTTCGTGGCCATGCTGCAGGGCATTGACCCCAGCTACACCGGCACCATCGACTGGAGCCAGCCCAAGAATAACTCCATCTTCACCACCCTCAATGCCGACATCAAGGGTGCCAAGCATGTGTACTCCATGACCCTCATCCAGGACGGCAACCAGATCAAGAGCAAGATGATCGATACCGGCAACCTGCTCAACTTCATTCCCAAGGAATGGATTGAAGGCGAAGGCGTGGCCACCGAAAACAACACCAACCCCCTGGCCCTGCAGACCCTGAACAAGGTGTTCATGTTCAACAACCTGGGCGAAGCCGAATTCACCAACTGCTGGGATTTCGTGGCAGAAGGCGTGGCTCCCCTGTACATGGGTGTCAACAGCGAATTGGTGGGCAAGAACTTCCTGTACATGCTCACCCATCCCACCTACGCCGCCTATCTGAAGGAAGCCTATGATGCGCTGCCCGAAGAAAAGAAGGCTGCTTTCGCTCCCACCATTGAAGAAATGGCGCTGGAAGCCGAAGCCCTGGGCCTGGAAGGCGAAAATGCCGCTTACGGCCTGGCCTACATCTATCTGTGGTGCCTGGGCTACAACGAACAGACCGACGACGGCCCCATCTGCAACACCCTGGTCACCACCTCCGCTGTGGATCAGAGCGGTCTGCTGGTGTATTCCAAGCTGCGCAGCGTGGAAGAATCCGCTGAAGCTTCTGTGAACAACATCACCATCGCTGCCTACCAGGACGGCTATCAGGGCATCGGCGGCTATGCCTACAAGCATTACCTGATGATCCCCAAGACCAGCCCCCTGCCCTGGACTGCCTGCGCTTTCATCTCCTACATGGTCACCACCTATGACGGCTTTGCCGCATGGGGTAAGGACATGGGCGGCTACAGCGCCAACCCCATCTGCATGTGGGACCACAGCAAGGACGGCTATGTGGACGGCGTGAACACCTACGATGCCAAGAACGACCGCGGCTACGAATGGTGGATCTCTGCTGACGGCGGCCGCCTGGTGGTGGAAGATCCCGCCTACTGCGCTTCCGTGGCTTTCGACCTGGGTGACTGGATCGACATGATCGTGGGTTCCAAGTAAGAAACAGAACCTGAACTGAAGCAATAGTCTCATCGGGCGGTACAAGGGCTCTGCCCCTGTACCGCCCCTTTTTCAATCAAAGTAAGGAGCGTGTGCTATGACTGCCATCGCTGCAAAAGGGAATACATGGCGGAAACTGCTTGGCAGGCTTCGCACCTATTTCAGCAAGCCCCAGAACGTGATATTGCTGGTGCTGGGCATTGTGCTGACGGTGTCCACCATTGCCCCCATGCTCACCATTGTCAACGATACCTTTGCCGTACATGAAGGCAGTGTGGATGCCCGGAACGTTGAAGAAGGGCAGATCTACACCACCTTCAACTGGGTCAATCTGTTTGCCCCTGCCACCAAAACCCAGCAGCGGCTGGCCCAGATCAACCTGTGGACGCCGCTTTTGAATTCCGTGCTGCTCAGCGTATTTTCCTGTATCGGCGCCATTTTGTTTGGCGGCGTGTTTGCATACCTGGTGACCCGCACCAACATGAAATGCAAAAAATACCTGAGTGCCATTTTCATCTTCCCCTACATCATGCCCCAGTGGACCATGGCTGTGGTGTGGAAAAACCTGTTTGACTCCAATCTCATTACCGGCGGAAGCGACGGGCTGCTGGCATCGCTTTTCGGGCTGCGGATGCCCCTTTGGTGGTGTCAGGGGCTGTTCCCCAGTGCCATGGTACTGTCGCTGCATTATGCGGCCTTTGCCTACATCCTCATCGGTGGTATTTTCCGCAACATGGATGCCAATCTGGAGGAAGCCGCCACCATTCTCAATACCCCCCGTTGGAAAACCTTCCTGAAGGTGACCATCCCGCTGGTGAAGCCCGCCATTCTCTCCACCATCCTGCTGGTTTTCTCCAGCGCCATGGGCTCTTATCCCATTCCGCATTACCTGAACCTGAGTACTCTTTCCACTAAATATGTGGAACTGAATGCCTCCCGTGCCGGTCAGGCCAGCATTCTGGCCGTGATCATGATGGTCTTTGGTATTCTGATTCTGATCGTGAACCAGAAAACCACCTCCGGCAGAAAAAGCTTTACCACCGTGACCGGTAAATCCGGCCAGAGCAGCGTGGTCAATCTTGGGGTAGGCAAATACATTCTGGCTGGTTTCTTCATCATCTTTACCCTGTGCACCGGCATTCTGCCCATCATCATGTTTGCCATTGAAACTTTCCTGCCCAACCCGGGGGATTATTCCTTCATCACCAGCGGCATTTCCGGCAACATGACCCTCAAATGGTGGATCAACAGCGATCCCCTGGCGGAAAACGGCATGTACGGCCAGCTGGGCATTTTGTTCAACTCCACCATCTGGAATGCCTTCCTGGGCACGCTGATCGTGTCCGCATGCTGTGCACTGGCTGCCGGTACCATCGGCTTGCTGGTGGGCTATTGCGTAAGCAAAAACCGCCGCAGCAAATGGGCAGCCTATGTGAACAACATGGCTTTCCTGCCCTATCTGATGCCGGCACTGGCAGTGGGTGTTGCGTTCTTTATTTTCGGCTCCTCCATGGGCATTTTCAATACCTTCCTGCTGCTCATTCTGGCGGGCACGGTGAAATATATCCCCTTTGCCAGCAGAAGTGCTCTCAACAGCATGCTGCAGCTCAGCGGTGAAATTGAAGAAGCGGCCATCATTCAGGATGTTCCCTGGTGGAAACGCATGACCAAGATCATCATTCCCATCCAGAAAAGCAGCATCATCAGCGGATACCTTTTGCCCTTTATGACCTGCCTGCGTGAGCTGACGCTGTTCATGCTGCTCTGCTCCCAGACCCGCATCATCACCACCATGCTGGATTACTTTGATGAAATGGGCCTGTACGCATTCTCCAGCGGTATCAACCTGCTGCTGATATTGGTCATTCTCCTTTGTAACTTTGTGGTGAACAAGCTGACAGGCGCCAGCATCGACTCCGGCATCGGCGGCTGATAAGGAAGGATGGAAGAAGATATGTCTAAAATTGAACTGACCCATGTCACCAAACGCTGGGGCGGCTATTATGCCGTGGATGATCTGAGCATGGTGATCGAGGATAACGCTTTTGTCACGCTGCTGGGCCCCTCCGGCTGCGGCAAAACCACCACCCTGCGCATGATCGCAGGCCTGGAAACCCCCACCGAAGGCCGCATCACCATTGACGGTGTGCCGGTCTTTGACAGCGAACTGGGCATCAATGTGCCCCCCAACAAGCGCCGGGTGGGCTTCCTGTTCCAGAACTATGCCCTCTGGCCCAACATGACCGTGTACAAGAACATCGCCTTTGGCCTGTCCAACATCAACGATTCCGGTGCCCATGTGAACGAAAAAGGCGAAGTATGCCGGGATGAAACGGGCAAGGCGCCGGCACGGAAGCTGACCAAAGAGGAAATTGACCGGGCTGTGAAGCGGGTCAGCGATATTGTGAAAATCGGCATGTTCATGGACCGTTACCCCTCCGAACTTTCCGGCGGTCAGCAGCAGCGCGTGGCCATCGCCCGTACCCTGGCCCCCGGGCCCAAGGTGCTGTTCATGGACGAACCCCTGTCCAATCTGGATGCCAAGCTGCGCCTGGAAATGCGCAGCGAACTGCAGCGCCTGCACCTGGAAACGGGCAGCACCTTCGTGTATGTGACCCATGACCAGATGGAGGCCATGACCCTGGCCAGCCGCATCTGCCTGATCGACAACGGTGTTCTGCAGCAGTATGAAGAGCCCATGATGGTCTACAACCGGCCCAATAATCTCTTCGTGGCGGACTTTGTGGGCAACCCCGCCGTAAACCTGATGGAAGCAAGAGGCGAAGGAAACGGCGATCAATGGAAGCTGAAGCTGCTGGACAATTATGAAGCTACCTTTACCCGGGTGGGCGATATGAAGGACCTTTCTCCCCTGCCCGTGCCCGATCGCAAGGTGGCCAAGGAAAACAAGGATACCCTCTTCCAGTACACCATCCACCGCGTCAGCGATGAAGGGGTGGATAAGGATTACCAGCCCGATGACAACGATTTTGTGCTGGGCATCCGGCCGGAATTCCTTTCCATCTGCGAAGATGGGCCCATCGAAGGCGAAGTGTTCAGCGCCATGCCCACCGGCATGGAAACCACGGTGCGCGTGCGCGTGGGCAATTATCTGCTGACTGCCGTGGTCTTCGGCGGTGTGATTTACAAACTGGGCCAGAAGGTGCGGCTGAACTTCAAGGGCGAAAACGTGATGCTCTTTGGCCGCAAAGATGGCCGCATGATCTGCGCCGGTACGCTAAAAGTGTAAGAGGAGAACCATGAGGGGCTTCGCCCCTGCACCAGGGCAGTGCCCCGGACCCGGCAGGGACATTGCCCCTGCACCAGGGCAGTGCCCTGGACCCAATTCCGGAAGTAACAAACTGTATCTTTCATACAGTTTCCCGGTGGAGCGTGGGGAGACCATGGAGGGGCTTTGCCCCCTCCACCCCCACAAGGGGCATCGCCCCTTGACCCAAAGCCGGAATTGGCAATCTGTTTCACACAAACAGTTTCCCGGTGAAATGGAGCATCGCGCACACAAATTTTCGCAAATGAACGATTGAAACTTTGCGAGTTGGATGCGCCACAGGCGCCCGCCCACGGGCTGGGCGGTGTGAAACA
>JAFWYZ010000041.1 GCA_017517465.1 Clostridia bacterium
ACCGCCTGAAGGATGAGGAAATGCTGAAGGTAACTTCCTTGTCCGGAGAAACACAAAAAAGGGAGAGACTGATTCTCTCCCTTTTTTCTTGTCTGCTACCAAAATATCTTGTCCGGGTACAAGCGTCCTCCATCGACTCCCCTTATTTGCCAAAGGAGAAAGAGAAAAAGTCCATACTGCCTTCCCCTTCAAAGGTGAAGTAAAGTGGATGCTTGCCCTTTTCGATCACCAGCGGTGCCGAGAAGGTTTTCCAAGTATCGGAAGGCTCCACGGGAATACAGGAAACAATCTTTCCGCCCCGTTCATCCCGCACCACAAAATTGCCTTTGCCATTGCCCCTCACTTCCACAGAAAGAGTTGCGGCATCTGTAAAGTTGAAATAGCGGTAACCGGCAGTGGCGCCGTCCACCATGTTGTTGATGTACTGATTGGGGTTTTCCATCCGGTCCTCCCCTTCCTGGGTAAAGGCAGGATGGTTTTCATTCTGCTGATCCGGCAGGCTTTCGCAGGTGCCGTTTTTGGAATACAGATGGCAGGCAATGCGGGCTTCGTACCTGCCTTCATCCTTCAGGGGGCCGCCGTTGAGACCGCAGGAGGTGATCTCCGCCTGATGGAAACGTTCGCCGTCAAAGTAAATCTCTTCTGCACAGGCCTGGCGGGAGAAGAAATGCCGGTTGGTCTGCCGATGATAGAACACATACCATTTGCCCCCGGCGTTGATCACGCTGCCATGGGTATTGCCCCGGTAATTCAGCGCCTCCGTATTGCCGTTGACACCGATATCCGCATTGGAAACCAGCACGCCGCCGTAGCGGTATTCCCCCAGGGGGCTGTCCGCCACTGCCCAGCACAACTCATGCATCCAGCAGGAGGAATAGATGAAATAATACTTGCCGTTGATCTTGCGCACGGAACTGGCCTCAAAGAAGGGATGGGCTTCGTATTCGGTGCCGTCGGCATCGTTGATGATGGGCAGGTTATGATAGGGGCCGTCTTTGACGGTGATCATATCCTGTTCCAGTTCCATTTTCAGGCTGTCCTTATCCACACCCGGGGTTTTGTATCGGGGGGAATTGCCGGAGAAAAGGTAGATCCGTTTGTCATCGTCAATAAAAATACCGGGATCAAACTGGCGGATCTCATCCGGCCGGGCACCCAGAATATCGCCGTTGGGATAGCGCACAAAATCCAGGAATTTGTATTCGCCGGCAGGGGTATCGCACACCGCCACACCGATTTCCTTCAAAAAATCCAGGCAGTAGTACAGATAATACTTGCCGTCATTGCCCCGGCACACATCCGGCGCCCACAGGGCATGGGCCCCGTCGGGGTTGCGGGGATCCTGGGTCTTTTTGAAAATGACCCCCTCATATCGCCAGTCGGAAAGATCCTCCACCGGGGCAGACCAGCACACATAATCGTTCTGACAATACACATCCCCGTTGAATTTATCATGGCTGCCGTATACATACAGCCTGCCGTCAAACACCCGGGGTTCCCCATCCGGGATATATTCCCAGCTGGGCAGATAAGGATTGAACACCTGCTGCTTCATAAAGGCATCTCCTTTGAATTATTCTGTATTTCGCTGTTATGATGATACCATTTTTCCATGGCCAAGGCAAGAGCAAAAAGGAAAAGCCGTTTGACGCAACGTCTTTTTTCATGGTATAATGAGAAAAACAAGCCGCGCATATCCTCGTACAAGGAGTGAATATTTTGATGGAAAAGCGTCCCTTCCTGGATTCTCTGCCTCCGGATCAGGTGCCGGACAACCCCGCCCTGCCCGACGGTGTTCACTGCGTCCGCTGGCAGGACACCTTTGGATTTGGGGTGGCCTTCAAGCCCAATATCGTTTATGCCGAAAAAAGCGGCATGCCCCTGCATCTCCATTTCCTCACTCCCCGGAACGGCCGGGCTGATAATCCGCTGATCATATTTATACAGGGCAGTGCCTGGTTCAAGCAGGATTTGTATCTGCATCTGCCGGAAATGGTGCGCATGTGCCAAAAGGGCTATTGCGTGGCTATGGTGGAATACCGTCCTTCCCAGGTTTCCCCCTTCCCTGCCCAGGCGGAGGATGTGAAAAGCGCCATCCGCTTTCTGCGCAGCCGACCGGAATATTTCCATTTCCATCCGGATCGGGTGGCTGTGTGGGGGGATTCCAGCGGCGGCCATACTGCCCTGATGGTGGGCTTCACGGGGGATGCCTGTCCCTCCTGTGAAAGCGATCCGCCCCATTCCGCCGCTGTGCGCTGCATTGTGGATTGGTACGGCCCCACCGTCATCAGTG
>JAFWYZ010000006.1 GCA_017517465.1 Clostridia bacterium
ATTCCAGTCAAACGGCGGCAAGGAGAGAACCGGGGAAAACGACCGGATGCAGGTGCACCTGAATGAGGGCATGAATCGGTTTGTGATCGTGGCTGAAAAGACAAAACTGGGGTTTTGCTGTGCGTTGCAGAATGCTATGCCGCAGTGGGAACCGTGCAACTACATCATGCCTTTTGAGGAACGTAATGGCGAAGCGGGCTTTGTGTATGCACTCTTTGGTGCGGATACCCCAATGCCTGATGATGAAGCACTTTGGGGAAACGAAGAGAAGCTGAATTGGCAGCCCAAAAACGAGAAAACACCTTTGTGCGAAGAAGGCATGTTCTCCGCAACAGCCGTTTTCCATTTGGATGAAGCACAGCATCTGCCATGGGAAAACCCTGAACAAGTGAAAATATGGGTGGACAAGAAAGAACCTTCCTGCCAACTGGAAGCAGGATGGCATACGCTGCATTTGTTTGGCAGTCTGAATGGCATACAAAGGGTGGATGCAAAGGGAATCGTGCTGCGGCCCCCGGTTCCGGTGCACGGACGTTGCACGCCTTATCTTGTAGCAGGACCTATGGAAAAAGTGTGCTTTGAGACGGTGGGCACTGTGATGGAACATGATATCGTTTGGCGGCCTGCCCTTCAAAACATGTCCCTTCGGCCTTATGTAGAAAGCAATCTCTACGGAAAATGGACGTATCCCCTTGGTGTGACGCTGTATGGCATGAAGAATGCAGCGGAAAAGATGGGGGATAAGGAAATGCTTTCCTATGTGCTTTCCCATGTGAAACAGGTAACGGATATTTCCCGCTATGCAGAATATGATACCGAGAAATTCGGTTTTGCCGGTGTGAATCAGCAGCTTTGCTGGCTGGATGCGCTGGATGACTGCGGCTCCTTCGGTGCATTGATGCTGCGCTGTGATCCGGAAGGAAAGGATGAGAACGTCAGACGGCTGGCTGAAAAAATAGGTCACTATATGTTGAAGGAGCAGCCCTGTACCGCTGAAGGAGCGTTTTGCAGGCGGGATGACACCATCTGGGCGGATGATATGTATATGTCCGTGCCCTTCCTGTGCCGTTACAGCCAGATGACAAAAGACCCGACAGTGCTGGATTTTGCTGCAAGGCAAATGCTGTCTTACAAAAAGCTTTTGTTCATGCCGGAAAAGAATGTGATGGCTCACATGATGTGCATGAAGCACGGTGTCAATAACGGCATTCCGTGGAGCCGCGGCAATGGCTGGGTGATTTTTTCGCTGAGTGAACTGTTGCAGGTTTTGCCGGAAGAACATAAAGACAGAGAGGCACTGATTTCTTTCTTCCGGAGCCTGACGGAGGGTTATCTGGCGCTGCAGGATGAAACAGGCCTTTGGCATCAGGTGCTGGATGACAAAATCAGCTATCTGGAGAGCAGTGCAACAGCCATGTTTATCTGTGCCTTCCGCAGGGGGATCAGGAACGGCTGGTATTCTGAAGCTATGGCAAACAGGGCAGGGGAGGCTGCCGCTAACGGCTGGAAGGGCCTGACACAGCAGGCTGTCGACAAGGATGGCAATCTGTACGGTGTGTGTCAGGGGAGTGGCTTTTCATTCTCCAGAAATTATTACCGCGGTCTTTCCTGGCGCTTCAATGATACTCACGGCATTGGCATTGTGATGTTGGCTGGCGTGGAAATGATGGACTGATGAAAAAATGAACGGCTGCTGAAAGAGCAGCCGTTTTTATGTAATGAGTTGCAAATGAAAAGCACCGGTCTTGCGACCGGTGCGATTTTTTAGGTTGTGAATTACTTAGCGCCGGGGAAGGTGCCGCGGAATTCGCCAGCCTGGTAGGCAGCGCGCTGTTCTTCGATCAGTTCGGAAGCGCCGGTGTTCAGGATGTCCTGAATGGCAGCATCGTAGATAGCATCGAATTCAGTGGGATCGCAGGTAACGACCTTGGACAGGAATTCGCCCTGCTTGGACTTGATCATGGCGCCGTAGTCGGTTTCAGCCTGGATCGGAATGGAGAAGGAAGTCTGGGTCCAGGCATCGGTGCCGGCATGCACGTAGGATTCGACGATGTTAGCCTGATACTTTTCATCGAAGCCCAGAGCGATAGCGGCAGCGTTCTTTTCGGGGGAGCCGTAGTACAGACCGTTGGAGATGAAGCAAATGTCGCCGGCATGCATCTTGTTTTCGTCCGGAACGGCGTCAGCAGACTGCACCTTGGTGGGGATGCCATCAGCGGTCACTTCGAGGTAGTTGATGCCTTCAACACCGTTCTGCATAGCGAACATGTTTTCGGGCTGAGCCATCCAGTCCATGTACTTGATAGCAGCAATGGCCTTTTCTTCGGTGGTGGCGCCGCCGTTCTTGGGGATGATGATGCTCAGGCCGTTGGCGGCATATTCATCATGCAGGTACTTGCCCAGAGATTCGTTCTTGAAGCAGTTGACAGAAACCCATTCAGCGCCTTCAACGGCAGTTTCCATTTCCTTCTGATAGTTCTTGTCAGTGCGCCAGGGCTGGTCGGGCTGCATGGAGAAGAAGCCGAAGTAGCCGTTCAGCAGGGCAGAGTCGGTAGCGGTATCGTCATTGATGTCGAAGTTTTCGTACAGCAGACCTTCATGGTACAGCTGGTTGAACCAACGATAGGCTTCCTTGGAGCCGGGCAGCATTTCATGCAGACCGCTGTAGGCGAACCAATCTTCTTCGGTGACCTGAGAGAAGTCGATGAAAGCATCGGCGAAACGAACCACGTTGTACAGGGGGTTGGATTCGTACAGGTCAAAGTGCATGGGGATGGTGCGGGTGCCGCCCAGGCCAGCTTCCTTAGCGGCCTTCAGGTAAGCGGTGAAGGATTCGATGTCGGTGGGCTTTTCCATGTTGAGGGCCTTCAGCCAGTCAGCACGGATGAAGTTACCAACGTTGGCAACGGACAGACGACGGGCGGACAGGAACCACTGTTCCTTGGTGCCGTCGCCATCGCGATCCTGCTGGCCGAACTTGAGCAGATCATCGCCCAGGAAGGCCTTCAGGTTGGGGCCGTATTCTTCCAGCAGAGCGTCCAGCTGATACAGACCGTCGAATTCGATGTACTGGTTGATCAGGTCGCCGTTGTAGGTCATGCACAGGTCGGGAGCGGTGCCGCCGCCCAGCTGGGTGGTGAGCACTTCGCCTTCGGTCCAGCGGGGAACGGGAACGAAGACCAGCTTGATCTTGTTGGGATCACCGAAGTGTTCCTGAGCATAGCGCAGCTGCCAGCAATCTTCCAGATTGAAGCCAGCGATGGTGCGGTCATAGGCTTCCACGCGCAGTTCCACCCAGCCTTCGTCGGCGAAAGCGGGCAGAGCCAGGCTCAGCATCATGACCAGAGCCAGAACCAGAGTCAGAGTCTTTTTCATGGTTTTTCTCTCCTTTTTTTATTTTACCGCAATTCATGCGGCAATAATCTTGATTAACCCTTGATAGCGCCGATGGTCACACCGGAAACGAAGTAGCGCTGTACGAAGGGATAAACAACCAGGATGGGAAGGGTGGCGAAGATGATGGTGGCCGATTCGATGGATTCGGAAATGTTGGTGGCAACAGTGGATGCGCCGCCTTCCATCATCGTCACGTCAACGGACTGAGCACCCTTGATCAGGTTATACAGCTTCAGCTGCAGGGGCTGCAGATTACGGTCGGTGATGTAGTAGAGAGCGTCCTGGAAACTGTTCCATTTACCTACCGCATAGAACAGGGTCAGGGTAGCAATGGAAGCCAGGGACAGGGGCAGGTAAATCTGGGTGAGGATCTGGAAATCGTTTGCACCGTCAATGGTAGCAGCTTCTTCAAGAGAATCGGGAAGGGAAGCGAAGAAGCTCTTCATGATGATCATGTTGTAGGTGGACAGTGCACCGGGAATGATCAGGGACCACATGGTGTTGAGCATGCCCAGTTCCTTGATGTTGAGGTAGATCGGAATGGTACCGCCGGAGAAGTACATGGTGAACAGGGCAAGAAGGTTGAAGAGCTTGCGACCCTTGAGGCGTTTCTTGGTGAGGGGATAGGCCATGAGGATGGTGAGCACCATGGCAAGCGCCGTATAAAGCACGGTGATCAGCACGGTGTACCACAGGCTGTGCATCATGGACTTATCGCTGAAGATGGCTTCATAAGCCATGGAAGTGAATTCAACCGGCCAGAAGCCCACATCGCCGCGGAGAATGGCGGACTTGGAGCTGAAGGAAACGGCGATCACATTGATGAAAGGCAGCAGACACAGCGCAGAGGCAAACAGAACGATGATAACCAGCACAATCTGATAACCGGTCCAGATGGACTTGCGCTTACCATTGATGATTTCAACAGGCTGAGCTTTTGTCGTCATTTCTTTCACCTCCTTACCAGATACCGTCTTCGCCAAGACGCTTGGTGACGAAGTTGGCGGAAGAAACCATGATCAGCCCAACCACGGACTGGAACAGACCGATGGCAGTGGCGCGGGCAAACTGAGCATTGGTGATACCGGCGCGGTACACAAAGGTGGAGAGCACGTCACAATAGTTCTGTACGCGGGTATTACCCATGATGTAGGGACGGTCGAAACTGATGTTCATCATCTGGCCCACATTCAGGATCAGCAGCACCACGATGGTGGAGCGGATACCGGGCAGGGTAACGTGCCAGATCTGCTGGAGCTTGTTGGCACCGTCGATCTTGGCGGCTTCAAACAGTTCCATGTTGATGCCGGTGATGGCGGACAGATACAGGATAGTGCCCCAGCCCATGGACTGCCATACACCGACTACGGTGTAGGTGATGCGCCAGGGCCAGCCTTCGGTGAGGAAGGGGATGTTTTTGTCGATCCAGCCCCATTTGAGCAGCGTGGCATTGACAACACCGGTGGTAGGGGCGAAGATCTGCAGTACCATACCGCCGATGATGACCCAGGACAGGAAGTGGGGCAGATACAGCAGCGTCTGAGAGACTTTCTTGACGCGGGTGGAGCGGATTTCATTGAGCATGATGGCCAGAATGATGGGAATGGGGAAACCGGCAATCAGGCCCATGAAGTTCAGCAGCAGGGTGTTGCCAAGGGCAATGGGAAAGTCGGGCATTTTCATGACGAACTTGAAGTTGTCCAGCCCGATCCACTTGCTCTTCCACATGCCGCCAACGGGATTGTAGCGGGTAAAGGCGATGCCGACACCCAGCATGGGCTTGTAGCAGAAGATAATGTAGAAAGCAAGCGGAAGAATGAGCATTACATACAGACGCCAGTCACGAAGTATGGAACGGCCCAAGTTTGTACCCGGACGGCGCAGACGAGTTGTGGTCACAGAGCAACATCCTTTCAATTGGCTATTGAGAAACAAGATTTGTTATAGTTACCTGATATGATTATTATAATTGCAAAATGAAATGAGTTCTATGCAAATAATGCTTGTATATATGCAAAAACTGCATCGTGCATTTGTGCAAAATTGCCAATGATGAAAGAAAGAAATTGGATAGAAGAAAATAACCGTTTAATATGACTGTAACCAAAAAGAAAAAAGAGCCGGACGGCTCTTTCGGGAGGCAAAAATCAGCTCAGGCGGCTGAGACGATCGGTATGGGCAATAACCACCAGACGCATATCCTTGCCAAGCGACATTTCAGGATCGATGGAAATATTGACGTTTTCACCCTGACAAACAGCCACGATGTTCATATCAAAGCGTCTGCGCAGGTTCAGTTCCCGGATGGTTTTGCCAACCCATTCATCTTTTACCTCCACTTCCACCATAGCCACATCGCTAGACAGTTCAAAAATATCCAGAAAGCCGGAGGAAAGAAGATTTCTGGCCATGCGTGTGCCGGATTCGCTTTCCGGCAGCACTGCAATATCGGCCCCCACCTTTTGCAGAATTTGCCGATGCATTTCGGAGCTGCATTTGGCGATCACTTTGGGAACGCCGGCTTCCTTGCAAAGCATGACGGCCATGACGCTGGCTTCCAGCTCCTGCGCCATGGCAATGATGACCACATCAATGTTGGAAATGCCCAATTGACGGATGACGGCAGGATCGGTAACGTCGGCGCACTTGCACAGGGGGATTTTTTCCGCAAATGCATTGACGATATCGGGATCGGCATCGACGGCCAGTACTTCTGCGCCGCTCTGAACCAGCTCCAGTGCCACGGCACTGCCGTAGCGGCCCAGACCGAAAACTGCATATGTTTTGTGAATGCTCATATTTTTTCTCCTTTCAGACCGGTATCAGCCGATGCTGATTTCTTCCACGGGATTGGAAATAAGGTTTTTGTTCTGATGACGCATCTGGAATGCAAACGCCAGGGAAATGGGACCGATTCTGCCCAGGAACATGTTGCAGGTGATGATGAGTTTACCGGCAGTACCAAGCGTGCCGGTCAGATTTCGGGTGAGGCCCACAGTGGCCGTGGCGCTGACTGTTTCATACAAAATGTCCAGCGCAGGTGCCTCGGTGGTGAAAGACAGGAGCAGCGTGGAGATGAGTACGATGGAAAAAGACATGCCCATCACCGCCAGGGAGCGGCTGACCGCCTGCCTGGGGATGGCGCGGTTGAATACAGAAATCTGGTTCTGGTTGCGGATATCGGCCAGCACGGATGCAGCCAGAACGAAAAAAGTGACTGTTTTGATGCCGCCTGCCGTACCAACCGGTGAGCCGCCGATGAACATGAAAAGCAGCGACACAAAGGCAGAACCGCTGGAAAAATGCTGCTGGGGGATGGTGAAAAAGCCGGCGGTGCGGGTGGTGGTGGATTGGAAAAAGCTGATCATCAGCTTTTCAGGAAAATTGTATGGCCCCAGCGTATCGGGATTATGGAAGTCGAACATAAGGATGAGTACCGTGCCGGCAAGGAGCAGGATGCCGGTGGCAGACAGGGCCAGCTTGGAATGCAGTGTCAGGCGACGGAGAGCAAAGACGCCTTTGCGGTGATATCTTTTGCATACCTCAATTACATCCCACCAGACAATGAACCCAAGCCCGCCAATGATAATCAGAAAGGCAGTGGTGAAATTCACAACGGGGTTCAGTACATAGGCGGACAGACTGTCCGGGCCCAGCAGATCGATACCGGCGTTACAGAAGGCGGAAACACTGGTGAAAACAGCATACCAGATGCCTTTGGCGCCATAGGCGGGAACAAACACCGTCATGTACATCAAAGCACCGGTCATCTCTACAATCAGCGTGCCCAGAAACACTTTTTTCAGAAACCGTACCAGGCCGGACAAAGTGTTCAGGTTAAAGGCGTTTTGCAGGATGACCCGATCATTGAGCCCCAGCTTCTTTTTCAGGCTCATCATCAGGAAAGACAGCACGGCGATCACGCCAAGGCCGCCTATCTGAATAAGCAACAGGATAATCACATGGCCCAATGTGTTCCAGGTGGCATAAATGGGAACGGTGGTGAGCCCGGTGACGCAGGTGGCGGTGGTGGCGGTAAAAAGTGCGTCGACATAGCGAATGTCAATTCCGGGCTGCAAGGTGAAGGGAAGGGACAAAAGCACGCTACCGATCAATACCACAACCAGAAAACTGAGGATGATTTTCTGGGTGGCAGAAAAGTGAAAACGAAGAGATTTTTTCATGAAAAGATCCTTTCGTGGAAATAATGTCTGATTTCTGTCCGCTTCATTATACAATATTTTCTGTTGTATGTCATTAATAATTCAGTGCACAGAATGTGTTTTTTTGTCGGAAATTTATTGGGTATACGGTATAAACAGACAAATTTCGAGGCAGGATAAGAATGTACACATTTTGAATTTGTAATGCACAACCAAAGGGAGGGACAGAAAATGCGCGTGGAAAGAGAAAAGAGCACAGTGACGGTTTTCCTGGAAGGGGAACTGGATCATTGCAATGCACAGCAAATCAGAAGAATCATGGATCAGGCCATTATGGACAAGGGAATCAAGTGCCTGATTGTTGACATGGAACAGATGGCATTTATGGATTCATCGGGGATCGGGGTGATTCTGGGCAGATACAGACAATTACACCAGCGAGGCGGGAAAATGATGGTCAGGCATATGAACAGGCAAGTGGAAAAGGTGTTCAGGCTGTCCGGCATGGAACAATTGATTGAAGTGGTTTGAGGGGGGATGGAAAAATGGAAGCGGTCAATAAAATGAAAATCAGTTTTTTGAGCTTGCCGGAGAATGAGAGTTTTGCCAGAGTGGCGGTCAGCGCCTTTGCAGTTCAATTGAACCCGACACTGGATATATTGGCAGATATCAAAACGGCCGTCAGCGAAGCGGTGACCAATGCCATTGTGCATGGTTATCAGGGCACCGAAGGCATGGTGGATGTGGAAGCCCAAATGCATAGGAATGGCTTGCTGCAGATCATCGTCAGCGACAAGGGCTGCGGAATTGGTGATGTGGAAATGGCCATGCAGCCCTTCTTTACGACACAGCCTGAAAAGGAAAGAAGCGGTATGGGCTTTTCTGTGATGCAGACGTTTATGGATCGGGTGGAGGTGCATTCGCAGCCCGGTGACGGAACCAAGGTGCTGATGGAAAAGAAGCTGATCGTCAGCTGAATGAATGGACGATATTGAGAAGGCAAAAGCCGGCAATGAAAAGGCATTGTCAAGGCTCTTGCGGCGGCATGCACCGCTGGTACAGATGCTGGCAAAACGGTTTGCGGATGTACAGGATGCCTTTCAGGCAGGGTGTATAGGGCTGATAAAAGCCATACGTGGATTTGACGCAGAAAAAGGATACGCATTTTCCACCTATGCGGTACCGGTCATATTGGGAGAGATGCGAAAAACCAGGGACAGACGATTTGGCTGGCGGACAGAAAAGCAGCTTCGCAGGGCAATGTGCTTCAGAGATGAAATGATGAAGCAATATGGACGGGAGCCAACGATTGTGGAAATGGCAGAAAAAGCAGGTGTGAAACCTGCAGAAATGGCGCTTTTGATGGAAGGATCAGGGCCGGTTTGCTATGATACAGACGGAAGTCTGTTTTCGACGATTCCTGACCCTGCTTCAGAAACATATCAGCTGCGCTTCTTCATAAGGGATATTCTTGACAGAATGCCGGGTGAATACAGCTATATTCTCAGACATCGGTATGTTTTGCAGGAGAGCCAGAAGCAACTGGCACAGAGAATGCAGGTAAATCAATCCAGTATTTCCAGAACAGAAAGAAAAGCCAGGCTGATGTTTATTTCAGCCTGGCAATGTTAACGGGAAAAAATATTAGGCGGTGGTTTCTTCAGCATCCATGTATTTCTTGCCAAACAGCAGCAGAAGATAGCCGATGATGAACAGCACGATCAGGCAAAGCACACCGTAGCTGGAGCGTCCGGTCCACCCGGCAATGAGGGAATACAGGAAGGGGCCGATCACAGAGGCGAACTTGCCAAAGATATCAAAGAAACCAAAGAATTCGTTGGAGCGTTCCTTGGGAATCATTTTACCGAAGTAAGAACGGGAAACGGCCTGGATACCGCCCTGGACCGTGCCTACCAAAATGGCCATCAGCCAGAACAGGAAGATGGAATTGGACAGGGCACTACGATAGGCATACACCACGTCATCCTGATGAGAAAGGAAGGAAATGTCCGCCTGGATCACTTCGTTTACCTGGGGATTCAGTTTGTCTTCTTCAGACATGGCATTGTATTTTTCCAGCAGCTTCTGATGACCTTTGATATCGGTGAAGAGCGTTTTGCTTTCTTCCATCAACGTGAGGGCAACTTCATCATCGATATGGCTGAGCTTCTGGGTATATTCGGTTTCCAGGGTCTGTTCATATTTTTCCTGATGGGGTTCCAGGGAGAAGCCCATATAGAAGCCAACCACGCAGATGAACGTATACACGATGATGGCGCCCATGAGGGCTTTGCGTGCAGTGATTTTCCTGGCGATCCTGGGGAACACGATGGAGCAGGGCATGGCCACGATCTGGGTGATGAGAAGAGCCAGGATCATGCCCACGCTGCCAAGGCCCAGGGCGCTGCCGTAAGCGGTGGAGATGTTGATGATGGTGCCCACACCGTCAATGTAGCAGAAGTAGGCTAAAATGAAGAGGAACAGGCCCTTGCGTTTGAAGATTTCCTTGGCGGTGTTCCAGGTATTACGGAAGGTGTTGGTAATGAAGGAACCCTGTGCTTTTTCCACATAGTGTTCCTGCTGAACATTCTTCAGGAAGGGAATGGAGAAAACGATCCACCACACACTGGTGATCACCACAGAGAATTTCTGGGCAAAGACACTGCCGTAGCCCAGCACCAGCAGCATCACAATGGAAATGATAAAGGGAATGGTACTGCCGCCGATGTAACCCATGGCATAGCCCCAGGAGGAAACCTTATCCATCCGTTCGTTATCGGTAACATCGGTGAGGAAGGAATCGTAGAAAAGGTTGGATGCGGCAAAGCCGATACGGCTGATGACGTATCCCACCAGCATGATGCGCCAGTCGTTGGTGGCGGCGATGAGAGCGGTGAACACAACACCGGCCAGCATGAAGACGGTGAACAGCTTTTTCTTCATGCCCCTGAAATCGGCCAGGGCACCAAGGAACGGGGCCAGAATGGCCACGATGAAGGTGGCGATGGAGGTGGCATAACCCCACCAGATGTCCCCGGCATTACCGGCAATGGCCACGAAGATGGTGGGGAAAATGGCCGCCATGATGTTGGTGGCATAGACGGAGTTGGCCCAATCATACATGATCCAGCTCCACTCTTTTTTGCTGAACCGTTTTTTCTTTTCGGCAATTTCTGTCACGATGATGTCCTCCTTTTGTTAAGCTTTTTCCGAAGCGGCTTTCAGATCCGCTTCTGTCAGGGTCATCAGCAGTTCCTTGGTCAGCGGTTCATCGGATGCGGCAAGCCTGTCCGCCTGCTCGGCAATGGCCTTTTCAAACAGATTGCGCACACCGCGGGCGTTGCCAAAGCCGCCCACATCCTTGGATTTCTCTTCCAGAATGGTCTTCAATTCATCCTTCGCTTCTTCTGCCAGCGCATAGCCGCTCTGGCCGCAGCGCATATCAAAAATGCCCATCATTTCATCGATGGTGTAATCGGGGAAATGCATGAAGCGATTGAAGCGGGATTCCAGGCCGGGATTGGAATGAATGAATTCTTCCATTAGTTCGGTGTAACCGGCCACAATGACCACCAGATCATCCCGATTATCTTCCATGGCTTTGAGGATGGTATCCACTGCTTCCTGGCCAAAGTCGTTTTCGGATTTGTTGATCAGGGTATAGGCTTCGTCGATGAACAGAACACCGCCCAGGGCTTTTTTGATCACTTCCGTGGTTTTACCGGCGGTCTGGCCCACATAGCCGGCCACCAGGCCGGAACGGTCCACTTCCACCAGCTGGCCCTTGCTGAGAATGCCCAGGGAATGATAGATACGGCTCATCAGACGGGCAATCATGGTTTTGCCGGTGCCGGGATTGCCGGAGAACACCATGTGCAGGGAAAGCTCGGGGGTGGGCAGATCAAAGGCCTTGCGCTGTGCACAGATCTCGATCCAGTTGATCAGGCTTTCCACTTCTTCCTTGATCACGTTGAGACCAATATAGCTGTGCAGTTCCTTCTTCAGCGCTTCAATATCTTCCTTGGGTGCAGGCTGTGCTTCCTGTGCCTCTTTGGCTTGTGCATCAACGGTGTCGGCAGGTTTGACAGGCGCATCTTCTTTTTCCCTGGTGATCTCCGCTACTTTTTCATGCAGCTGCTTTACCTTGGGATCGGCAGGAGCCCCCCACAGATCCTGGCCGATCATTTTCAGTTCATGTTGTGCATATTGGTGCAGCAGCTTGTTTTGCAGGCGGATAATTTCATCTTTACGGTCCATGGTTATCAGTCTCCTTGGAAATGTATTGTCTGAGGGAATCGAGGGTACGGTTCAGTTTGTCCATATCCACAATGCCTTGCTGATTGAAGGAGGTGGCTTCGGTGGTGAAATCTTCCCGGTAGCCGATTTTGCGCAGGAAAGAAAATAAATGATCAAAATCAACCTGGCCTTCACCCGGGTGCAGCGTTCTGAACTTTGGCCATTCCATGTATCCCCCCAGATAATCGTTGATATGGAAATGGCGGATGGCAGGAAGCAGACTTTCTGTTTCAGGGGCATAGAGCGCATCTTCCTGAAAATGAAAGGCAGCCATTTTTGTATCGTAGGTAAAGGCGATGCCGGGATATGCTTCGTGAATCTTCTGCAGGTAGAAAAGAGGGCTGTTTGTGGGACACACGATGTTTTCAACGGTGAACAGCAGCTTTTCATTTTCGGCTATACTATTCAATTCCGGAAGGAAAGAAAACATGCTGCACATCTGATCGTGGTTCATATAGCCGTCCCACAGGTGGAAGACGATTTTTTCTGCTCCGGCTGCATGGGCCAGACGGCAATTGGCACGGAAATGCTCCAATGCCAATGCGTTGGTGTCTGGATTCAAAAGGCCCTGACAGATGTTCTTTTCGGCATGGAATGTGACAATGGGCAATGAAAGTGTTCGGAGGATATCCAAAAGGGCTTCTTCCTGCTGATACCAGGAATCGTAGAACATCAGCTCCAGCCCGTCACAGCGCAGCTGCCTGGAAAAATCGGGCAACAGACGGAAATCCCTGCCGTTGGCACGGCCCAGCAACGCTCCTGTGGAACAGAGCAAACGATGCATAGAATATCCGCCGCCTTTCGTGTCATGAATTTAAATTATTATAACACAATTATCCATTATTGTACAACATAAAAACTGCGGTAAGCATTTCTTACCGCAGTGTAAATCATCAGTATCCGGGAGAAGGGTACCACGGTTTGCTTTCCGGGCAGGGCAGCGGACAGGCACCGGCCATCTTGCAGGGGGAAACCAGATGGCCTTCCACATACACCTCCAGCAGCGGGCAGCAGGTGCATCCGGAGCAGCTCTGACAGTTGCAGGCCATACGGACAGCTGCGCTGATCAGCAGCTGATAACGCCATGCCTCACTCATGGGGCACTGAAGACGGATGGGAAGCACTTCCTCAATGCAGGAGGATACCGTGAATTTTTCCCCTGATGCAGTGCAGAAGGTGAGCAGCAAAGGAATCTGCACAAGATAGCGGATCACATGTCCGTCGCATCCAGGCTGCATCTGAAAGACGGGTGTGCCGTTTGCACAGACGGAAACCAGGTTCACTGTTTCATGACAATGGCATGCCATGTTTTCCAGGGACAGTGTATAGCGAAAGGAGCGGCGGTGTAATGTGCCGCTGCCGTGAATGCGCTGCAACAGAAAATGCCCTGTGTCCTGTCTCATTTGCGGACAGGGAGCCTTACAAGGATCATAAGGGTCAGCTCTCATGAAAAAACCTCCCTTCCAGGTTCATTATCAGCCTATGAAGGGAGGATGGATCATGTGCGGATTATTCTTCTGTCAGCCCATTGTCCGCCTGGCACAAAAGACGTCCCCAGGCATCGTAGAGCATGGCTATGTCCCGCTTCTTGTCATGCCAGACGTTCTTTTTATCAATGGTATAAGCGACGCTTCCGTTGGTGGATTTGCTGCCGATGGAAATGGTTTTCCCTGCAGGGATCCGGATATCCGGCAAGGGGAAGGAATCCTCACCTTTGGAAGAGTAGAGGGTGCAGCCGGATAAAGTGATGTCCTTGTCTGAAAGATTGGCCAGCATGAAGGCATCATCGGCGGTGGAAATGTGGCAGCGAAGGCCGGTAATGGCTTCGGGAACGCTGGGCCAGGTCATATCGGAAACGGTGATGCGGCCATTTTGCATTTCAACGTGCAATGCATCCCCGGCATCTTGTGAAACGTATACCTTGGCATTGATGCTTTTCAGCCGCTTCAGCGTGGAAGGAGCAGGTGTATCATTTTCTTCAAAGGTGCTGGTGAGGATCAGGGCATGAGCAGGACGGACGGCCTGTAAAAAAGCAGCGGAAGATGCTTCACTGTCACCGTGGTGGCCGCATTTGAGAACATCTGTCTGGCTGAGCAGCTTCTCAGTCAGCAGATCATATTCCTCTTCTGCTTTCATATCCCCGGCAAAGAGAACAGAACCGTGAGGCGAGGAAAAACGCATGACAAGAGAATTGTTGTTTTCATTTTCCATGTCTTTGCGCACAGGCCCCAGCACCGTCAGGGAAGCGTCACTGCCAACGGGCAGCACATCGCCGGTTTTGAGGAAAGATACTTCCATATCCCGTTCTTTGGCGGCAAGCACTGCAGGATGCTTCTTGTCTTTCACGTCATGATAAATCTCAGCCGCATAGATGGCATCGATTTCAATATTGCTTTTGACAAGGGGCATCAGCCCGCCTTCGTGATCTTTATGGCAGTGGGTGAGAAACACGCCCTGCAGGCTGTTGATTTTCAGGGCATTCAAAGCGGTTTCGAGCGCAGGATATGTGTGCTCATAGCCGGTATCGATCAGATAATGCTGATCCTGATAGGAAAGGATCATACAATCGGCTTTTCCAATATTGAGAGCGTACAGATGCACTTCATTGCCTCCTTTTTCTTCAGCAAAAGAAACCATGGGAAGGAAGGTGAAAATCATCAGGAATAATAAGCATTTTTTCATGTATGCACTCCTTTATAATGTGATCACGTCTCCTGTTGAAAGGGAATGGAGCCGCTCCTTCATATGGCTTTTGAGAATGTCAAGCTGTGGAAGTCCTGTGCAATGGCAGGTATAGAAGACGGTGTCATATCTGAGCAGGGTATCGGAAAGGGCTTTCAGGGTATTCAGCCCTTCACGGGAAGAACAATCCACCTTCATCTGGTGAAAACCGCCGATGAGCACATCGGGTTTGAACCAATGGACAATGTTTTCGATCCCTTTGTGGGAACAGCCGCTGACAAGAATTCGCTTGCCTCTATCCCTGAGCAGCAGATATTGTTCATGAAGAAAACGATCATCTGAGTATTTTTCATCCGTGAATTCTGTAAGCCCATAGGGGTTTGTCCCAAAGGGACGGTGCTGGATATTGCAGGAAAAGAGGGAACAGGTGCTGCTGATCCGGGTGCATTCGCCGGTGGGGATCATACGGTCGATCCGCTGGAGGGATTTGTCCAGCCCGATATATTTTCTTTCTGCATTGTAATATTCGCCAAAGGCATAGCGGGACAGGTAAACAGGGGCAGTGGGATTGTGAGACAGAAAGACACCCATGCCGCCGCCATGGTCATAATGTCCGTGAGAGAGCACAGCAAAATCAGCATCGTTCAAAGAAATGCCCATTTGTCCGGCATTTTTGAAAAAAGCATCCGTCTGACCAAAGTCAAAAAGAATTTTCTCCTTGTCTGTTTCAAGCAGCAGGCTCAGCCCATGCTCCGGAATCAGGTCAGGAGAGGAGGATGTATTTTCACACAAAACAGAAATTATCATTTTGAACCTCCTGGAATAAATGCCGTATTTATTATAGCATATCAGGGCAAAAAACAAAAGCACCGGTATACAGCGGAAAAAGTTCGAAAAATTGGGGCAAAATGCGAAAAACTATTGACATTTGTAAGAAGGAACACTTGCAATTCATAGGATCATGTGCTATTATGTAAGATAGTGTTTTGTGCGCTGCACAGGCACAATGGCGCCGAAAAAGGCGGATAACGGAGGTTGTTCCTAATGGCTTACACGGTAGAAAAAGTTTCCGGTAATCAAGTGAAAATCGCTTTCGAAATCGCTGCTGAAGAATTTGCTGCTGCGGTTCAGAAGGCCTATCTGAAAGTGCGCGGTCGCGTGAACGTGCCCGGCTTCCGCAAGGGCAAGGCCCCCCGGAAGATCATCGAAAGCATGTACGGCGAAGCCATTTTCTACGATGATGCTTTTGATATTCTTTTCCCCGATGCTTACGAAGCAGCGGTGAAGGAAAACAACATTCAGGTCGTGGACCGTCCTGAAGTGGACACTGTGGATCAGATCGGCGTTGGCCAGGATCTGAAGTTCACTGTGAAGGTGTTTGTCAAGCCCGATGTGGAACTGGGCAACTACAAGGGCCTGAAGGCTGTGAAGTACACCCATAAGGTCACCGAAGAAGAAATCGATGCCCGCATTCAGCAGGATGTGGAAAAGGCCACCACCATGGCTGACGTGGAAGACCGCGCTGTGGAAAATGGCGATATCGTGAACCTGGACTATGCCGGTTCCGTGGACGGCGTTGCTTTTGAAGGCGGCACCGCTCAGGGCCAGACCCTGGAAATCGGCTCCGGCCGCTTTATCCCCGGCTTCGAAGAACAGATGATCGGCATGCAGCTTGGCGAAGAAAAGGATCTGACTGTCAAGTTCCCCGAACAGTATCACGCCGAAAACCTGGCCGGCAAGGATGCCATCTTCCATGTGAAGGTGAATGGCATTCAGGTGAAGGTGAAGCCCGAACTGGATGACGAATTTGCCGCCGACGTCAGCGATAAGGAAAATTTCGCCGATTATAAGGCTGCCATCGTTGCCGAACTGGAAGAAAAGGCTCAGAAGAATGCTGCCATCCAGCTGGAAAACACTCTGGTGCAGCAGGCTGTGGATGCCGCTGACTGCGACATTCCCGAAGCCATGATCGAATCCGAAACCGATATCATGATCCGCGAAATGCAGATGCGGATGATGTATCAGGGCCTGCGTTTCGAAGACTACCTGAAGTTCACCGGCCAGACCGAAGAACAGGTGCGCGAAATGTACAAGGGCGAAGCCAAGAACCGTGTGAAGATGCAGCTGGTTCTGGAAGCCATGATCAAGGCTGAAGAAATCGTTCCCACCGAAGAAGAAGTGGAAAAGGCTTTTGCTGAAGAAGCCGAACGTGCCGGCCGTACCGTGGAAGAATTCAAGGCTTCCCTGAACGATCGTCAGAAGGAATATCTGAAGGACAATGCTGCCATCCGCAAGGTGGTAGACCTGATTGTGGAAACGGCTGAAGTAGAAGAAAAGGACGAAGCAGAACAGGTTTCTGTGGAAGACGCTATGAAGGCTGTTGAACAGGTTGCCGAAGCTGCTGACGAAGAATAATTTATTTTTCTCCGGCATAAGATAGATGACGGAACGGAAGGAGGAAAGGTGTATGTCTCTCGTTCCTTATGTGGTAGAACAAACTTCAGGCGGTGAAAGGTCTTACGATATCTATTCCCGTTTGCTGAAGGACCGGGTCATTTTCCTGGGCAGTGAGATCAACGATCAGGTAGCCAATGCCATTGTGGCACAGCTTCTGTTTCTGGAAACGGAAAACCCTGATGCGGAAATCTCTCTGTATATCAACAGCCCCGGCGGGTCTGTGACTGCCGGCATGGCCATCTACGATACCATGAACTATATCAAGTGCCCTGTGCGCACGGTATGCATTGGTATGGCGGCCAGCATGGGTGCGTTTTTGCTGATGGCAGGCGAGAAGGGCAAACGCCTGGCACTGCCCAACAGCGAAGTGATGATCCACCAGCCTTCCGGCGGCGCCTCCGGCCAGAGCACAGATGTGTGTATCCATGCCGAGTGGCTGCTGCGGACCAAGAAGAAGATGAATGCCCTCATGGCTGAAATGACCGGCCAGCCTCTGGATAAGCTGGCTCAGGACGTGGAACGCGATTATTTCATGTCCGCTCAGGAAGCACTGGAATACGGCATCATTGACGAAATCTATCAACCCCGGAAGTAACCCGGAGAAAACAAGAGGTATGTATGCCCAAAGATGATATGACCCCCCGGAAAAGGCGCTGCTCCTTCTGCGGTAAATCTGCAGAGCAGGTGAGGCGGCTGGTAGCAGGCCCCGGGGCGTATATCTGCAATGAATGTATTGCCCTTTGCAATGAGATTATTTCCGACGAAATCGATGTCATGGCAAAGCCCCATGAAATGCGTGACATTCCTTTGCCTTCTGAAATGAAGAAGGTACTGGATGAATATGTGATCGGACAGGACCAGGCAAAGAAAACCCTTTGTGTTGCAGTGTACAATCACTATAAGCGCATTTCCGCACCCAGGAAAAAGGATGATGTGGAGCTGCAAAAGAGCAACATCCTGATGGTAGGCCCTACCGGCTGCGGTAAAACGTATCTGGCACAGAGCCTGGCAAAAATCCTGGATGTGCCCTTTGCCATTGCGGATGCCACTGCCCTGACAGAAGCCGGATACGTGGGCGAGGATGTGGAAAACATTCTGCTTCGCCTCATCCAGGCTGCGGATAACGATATCCGCGCAGCTGAACACGGCATTGTGTATATCGATGAAATCGATAAGATCGCTCGTAAGGGCGAAAACGTGTCTATTACCAGAGACGTAAGCGGCGAAGGTGTCCAGCAGGCACTGCTGAAGATCCTTGAAGGAACTGTGGCCAACGTGCCGCCTCAGGGCGGACGTAAACATCCGCATCAGGAATGCTTGCAGATTGACACCACCAATATTCTTTTCATCTGCGGCGGTGCTTTCGATGGGCTTTCCAAGATCATCGAAAAGCGGGTCGGCAAAAAGCAAATGGGCTTTGGCACCGATCCCAAGACCGAGAAGGAAAAGAACCCTGGTGATGTGCTGCGGCAGATGCGGCCGGAAGATCTGATGAAGTTTGGCCTGATCCCCGAATTCATTGGCCGGTTGCCTGTTACGGTGACGCTGGATGCGCTGGACGAAGAGTCCCTGGTAAAGATTCTTACACAGCCCAAAAACGCGCTGGTAAAGCAATACCAGAAGCTGATGAGCCTGGATGATATCACCCTTGCCTTTGATGATGATGCCCTGTTTGCCATTGCCGGAAAGGCCATCAATCAAAAGAGCGGTGCCCGCGGCCTTCGTGCCATTATCGAGGGTGCGCTGCTTGATACCATGTATGAGCTGCCCGGTAAAAAAGACGTGGGTGAAGTGCGCATCACAAAGGGTGTTGTGGAAAACGGAGATAAGCCTGTGCTGAAACTGCGCGAAGAAAAGCCTGCAGCCAAGAGAGGCAGGCCAAAGGCAGAGGCGAAGGTCGAGAATCCGGATGATGACGCACCCAGTGCAAGCTGAATAAGCAAAAGTAGCAGAAACGTTTGTGTTCTGCTTCTTTTTTCAATTGTAAACATGCATAATATCTGCTACAATGAATTTGGGTGATGAAAAGTGATGAAACCAAATGTGCCGGTTCATCCGGAAGATGCCATACTGGAAGAAACCGTGGAAGAAGCGTTGGAAAACGGTTTTGACATTGAACATAAACAGTTTTATGGGGAAGAAATGCCCGTTGTGCATGGCCGGATGGTGGAATTTTCCGGCTGCATATTTGAAAAATGTACATTTGGGGAAAACGAAATTGAGCGGATTGTGTTTGTGGACTGCATTTTCAAAAAATGCGACCTGAGCCGCTGCAATTTGCAGAAGAGCACGCTGCAGCGGGTACATTTTTCAGAGTGCCGTATGACAGGAGCGGGTTTTGAGCATGCGGTTCTGATGAGCGTTTCAATGAACCAATGCCAGATGGACTACTGTAACTTTTCCGATGCCAAATTTCAGATGGTGCAATTCGAAGATTGCGCATTGCGTGAAAGCACATTTTATAATCTGAAGTGGAAAGAATGGATCGTGGACAAGTGTTCCTTGATTCGGTGCGAATTTGCCAATACTTCATTGAAGGATATGGATGTGACGGGCTGCAGAATCGAAGGCTGGCAGATTGACCCTTACAGTTTACGCGGTTTGAAGGTAACAAAAGAGCAGGCACTGACGTTTGCAGGCCTGCTCGGGATTAAGATTATGGATTTGTGATGCGATATCGCACATCGTCATACATCATAATGGCAGCAGCAACGGCTGCGTTCAGCGATTCGGCGCCGCCCATCATGGGAAGCTTCAGGCGCAGGGTCGCTTTTTCTTTGATTTCCGGGGCAATGCCGGCACCTTCATTGCCAATGATAATGCATGTGTTCATTTTGCGCATCCTGGGTTCAAAAAACGGTTGTCCGGAAAGATCGCCGGCAAGAATTTCAAAATCCTGCTTTTGCAGCGTATCCAATGCGCTGCCCAGATCATCCACACGGCACACGGGGATGCGGAAAACGCTGCCCATGGAAGCCCGAAGAGCCTTGGGGGAGAATGGATCGCAGGTTTTGCCGTCAATCAGAAGGCCGGTGAAACCTGCTGCATCCATGGTACGCAGAATGGTGCCCATATTGCCGGGATCCTGCAGACCGTTGAGACACACAATGCGTTGTCCCAAAGAGGTCAAGGGGTGCGCTTCTTCAAGGGGGCAGACGGCCAAAATGCCCTGGGGTGTTTTTGCATCACAAAGGGCTGCAAAAACATGATCCGCCAGAACGTACACAGGAAGGTTTGCCACTTGAATGATGGAAGCGAATTTGTCCTTTCCTTTTTCCGAGACAATCAGCGCATTTGCTTTGCCGGATTGCAAAGCCTCCTGTGCCATATGCTCACCTTCGGCAAGGAAAAGCCCCTGCTCCAGACGGTCAGAATGGCTCTTGTTCAGCAGCCGCCATTTCTTTACCTGCAAATTTTGCAGGCTGGTAATGATTTCACACTTCATTTTTTCTGATTCCAGATTTTCATGGAACGGGGCATAGCAGCAATGTGAAGCAGCATTTCATCGGAGGAAACATTACTGTTCATAAAGCAGGGGAGAATGAAGATGGATACAGCACGGTCAATGCTTTCCGCAAGGCCGCCGCTGAAAGAGTTCTGCGTGGAGGCAATGAAGTGCATTGCATTGCGAAGTGCCTTGAGCGGAACAACCACATTCTGGATATGGCGCAGAGAAGAAAGAACAGCCAGCGTATCATCTGAAAGCTTGTCCTCTTTCACAAATGCAGCTTCCATAGAAGCGGCAGATACAGCGGGGAAAGAGGGCAGAGCGCCGGGCATTGATTCAGGATTCTGCCAAAGGGTAAACATAGGCTTATCCGTATAGCTCATATTAAAGGTGCCAAACTCGGGATCAAACATCGTTGATACACTTGTGCATACCTGATTGGCAGCGCCTCGAATAAACACGGGTGTATTTCCGCCGGGGGCAATCAGCATATGGTGGTTATGGCTGTTGTAAACAGAAGTGCCGAATGCGGCTGCAAATACATCTGCCGCATACATCGCATCGGAATGGGTTTGGGCATTGAAGAACACCGCACTGCTTTCAATCGCATAAGCGGTAAGTATTGCAAGAGCATCACCCGGTTCACAAATGAAACCGGCGGCTTTTATGGCAGCTTCAAGATTCCTTGTCAGTGCTTCCTTGTTGGCGAAAGAGCCAACCTGGCGGGTAATCAGAACATCGTCGGACGCAGTAAGACAGTTTTTGAGCGCGTCTTCGCTTTCGCTCATGGCACTTTGCAGGGAAGAAAGCGCTGCCTGCTGCTGCTGAATTTCATCAGACAAAGCATTCTTTTCCGCCTTCAGCGCATCGATGGCTGCCTTTTCGTCTTTCTGCAGTTCACCAATGGCTTCCTGACGGAATGCTGCAGCGTTTTTCTTGGCATCATCCAGCTGCATCAGAAGCATCAGCCGTTCGGCTTCCAGCTCCTGAAGCTGGCCGTGCATGGCGGTGACGGTCAGATCGCGCTTGGTGTCGGAAACAGCGCTGACGATGGCCTGACGCATACCGGGACAGGAAAGCAAGGCACCCACAGCCTGACGGCAGCTTTCTTCGCTATGGCACACTTCGGAAAGGGTGCGCTTAAAAGCATCCACGGGATTTTCCACATCTTTGAGCGCGCTGCAATCGCAGACAACGGCACCGGGTGCTTCATACTTGGCTGCATAGCGCTGCTGTTCCACTGTTTCCATCAGGGCATTGTGGGCCCGGCGGAAGTTGGCCTGCTTCTGAGGCGGCTGATACAGCCGGGTGCCGGTAAGATGCTGCGGCTGCTGCTGGGGGACAAAGGCAGGTTCTGCTTTTTCTTCCTTCAGTTTATGAGTAGATTCAGATACACAGGAAGCGTTCATCTGCTGGATTTTATCCAGGGCAGTGACGGGCTCTTCCGGGGCTGCAACGGGGGGTTCACTGGTATCTTGAGCGGGAACAGACTTAGATTCCGGCCAATAGAAAAGCAGTTCCTGACCGTTGACAGAAACGGAATAAAGGCCCTTGCTGTCGGGCAGAAGCTGTTCGCCGGCGGTGTCGGGCTGGTCCTTGGCCATGGGGCCCTGCATATTGGCACCGTTGCGCACATACACCCTGGGAGTAACGGCCTTCTGGGCATCAGCCTGAGAAACTACCTGGTACAGAAGGTTGTCAGGAATGGCCTGCACGGCATCGGAGTAAACAATAAACTGGTTTACTTCACCTTTGGAAGGATTATAATTTTTGTTTGTGCGGATCTTGTTGGCTTCTGCAGGCTGATTGCGCAGATCAAGCAGGCAAAGGCCGCACATATGACGCATGCGTTCTTTGAAGGTATGCTGTTCGTTTTTATCCGGTACGATACGCAAATACCCTTCATCAGGGAAAGAATCCAATTCTTCCTGCGGAACCGGACCTTCATTTGTCAGCAAAGGACGGATACGGAAATAAGCTTTGGTGATGTTGTCCTCTTCCAGATAAACCAGTACTGCTTGCCCCTGAAATTTCATAAGTTCCCCTCCGATAAATAATGATAAGAGGGCTGGAGTAGCCCTCAAAATGAATCAATAAATAAATGTTTACATGCGGATAAAGGTGTCGTAAATGGCGCGAACGGCGTTTTCAAAGTCAGCTTCGTCAACGCCCACCAGAATGTTCAATTCGCTGGAACCCTGGTCAATGGTACGGATGGAAATGCCCTGCTGGGAAATGGCGGTGAAAAGACGTGCAGCAGTACCGAAATTGCGCACCATGCCGCGGCCCACGGTTGCGATGATGGCCAGATGGTCATGCACAGCAAGCTGATCGGGATGCACATCCTGGTGCAGCCTTTCCAGCACTTCTTCCAGATGGGGCATCAGCTTCGCGCTTTCCACGATCACGGTCATGGTATCGATGCCGGTGGGCAGCAGTTCAAAGCTGACTCCGAAATCTTCAAACACCTGCAGCACGCGGCGGCCAAAGCCCAGTTCCTGGTTCATCATGTCCTTTTCAAGGGCAACGGCACAAAAACCCTTGCGGCCGGCAATGCCGGTGACGGGATGGGAAGCGTCGCTCTGTGCAGTGGCAACGATCATGGTGCCGGGATGCTTGGGATCGTTGGTATTGCGAAGATTGGTGGGGATGCCGGCACGGCGCACGGGGAACACCGCTTCGTCATGCAGCACGGAAAAGCCCATGTAGGAAAGCTCGCGCAGTTCGCGGTAGGTGACCTGATCGATATGCATGGCATCGGGGATGATGCGGGGATCGGCCATCATAATGCCGGAAACATCAGTCCAGTTTTCATAGATGTCCGCTTTGGTGCCGCGGGCAATGATGGAGCCGGTAATATCGCTGCCGCCGCGGGTGAAGGTGCGGATGGCACCGGTTTCGTCAGCGCCGTAGAAACCGGGGATAATGGCCCGGGGAATATCGGACAGCACGGAGGAAATAAGCGCATTGCTTTCTTCTTCCATGAAATGGCCGTTCATATCAAAACGGATGACCCTGGCAGCATCCACAAAGGGGAATCCCACATAGGCGGCCAGCAGTTTGCCGTTGAGATATTCGCCGCGGCTGGCAATATAATCACGGGTGGTGCCATTGGTCAGTTCCTGTGCGATGGCCTCAAAATCGGGACCGAAATCAAAAGATACACCGATTTCTTCAGCGATCTCTTCGTAGCGTTCGCGGATGCGGCCCAGAATATGCTTGAAATTGCGGCCGGCATTGGCTGCATCGTGGCAGGCATAAAGCAGGTCGGTCACCTTATCGTCCTTGGGGTCACGCTTGCCGGGCGCAGAAGGAATGATATATTTGCGTTCGCTGTCGGCGAGAATAATGTTCTTTACTTTCTTAAACTGATTACCGTCGGCCAGAGAGCTGCCGCCAAATTTTGCAACGATCATGGGGTTCTTCCTCCTCTTCTATCATAACCTATATATTGTAGCCATTTTTTTCTTTTCTGTCAACGCTTCCCAGGTATTACATCGTATGAAAATAACGGAAAAAGGTGCATTTTTCTTGATTTCATTCAAGTTGGCTGATATAATGAAACTGGTATGATATGGGTATAATATGCCCGGAGGGTATATCATGCTGGAAAAGAAAATGGACAGGTTTATTGCTGCGGCCGAAAGAATGCACCTGGCTGAATATGTTGCTTTTGAAAGTGACAGGAAAAGAAGGATGATGGACGCATTCTGGCAGGGTGTGATGAGGGGCCTTGGGGCTACGCTGGGTGTTGCTGTTCTGGGTGCTGTTGCGGTATGGCTTTTGCAACGGATTGCCGAAAACAGCGTACCTGCCATTGGCGATTTTATTGCAGAAATTGTAGAATTTGTCCGCTTGAGGGTGAATTGATGTCAAGTGTGAAAAGGGCCTGCGGATGGGTTATCCCCGGTGTGATTGTTTTTCTGATGGACAGGCTGTTCAAGTATTTGTTTGTACATGCTGATATGATTGTCATTCCCGGTGTTGTGGCCTTGAGAGGCGCCAGGAATACCGGCATGGCGATGGGAATGTTTCAGGGCAATGCAATCGGCATCCTGATCGTTTCATGCATACTCATCGTAGGCTGCATTTTCTGCCTGCGAAAGTTCCGCATCGGCGGCTTGGGGATTGTTTCCATATCCATGATACTTGGAGGGGCCGCAGGGAACGCGATCGACAGGGCGCTGTACGGTTATGTGATCGACATGATCGAACTGCTGTTTGTAGATTTCTATATTTTTAATATTGCGGATGTGGGTGTGGTATGCGGTGCCATTCTGTGTGGGATCAGTCTTCTTTTCCGTCCGCAGGATTGGAGCAACAAATGAAGCTGGAATTTCTGGCAGAAGGAAACAGGCTGGATGTGGAAATGGCACAGCAGGCGGATATGACCCGTTCCCGTGCTGCGGCGCTGATCAGGGAAGGGTGTGTGTCAGTCAATGGAAAAACCGCTGACAAGCCCTCTGTAAAGCCTGAAAAGGGCAGCTGCATCCAGGTGGAAATGCCCGAAATCAAGCAAGGCGAAGCGCAGGCTGAAGATATTCCATTGGAAATTCTCTATCAGGATCAGGATATAGCAGTGGTGGTGAAGCCTTGCGGTATGGTGGTGCATCCTGCTGCGGGAAATCCTGACGGAACGCTGGTGAATGCGCTGCTTTTTCATCTGGACAGCCTTTCCGGGATCGGCGGTGAAATGCGGCCTGGCATTGTGCACCGGCTGGATAAGGATACCAGCGGACTGATGCTTGTGGCAAAGAATGATGCGGCCCATGCGTTCTTGTCTCAGCAGTTGGCGGATCGGCAGATGGAAAAGCATTATCGTGCTGTGGTGTACGGAAAAATGAAGGAAGACAGCGGCGTGATCGAAGCGCCCATTGCCCGCAGCAAAACGGACCGGAAAAAGATGGCTGTGGACAGGGAGGGCCGGTATGCCCTGACCGAATGGAAGCTTTTGAACCAGATGACAGACAGGGCATTATTGGATGTGCATATCATCACCGGCCGTACCCACCAGATCCGTGTGCATATGCATTCCATCGGCCATCCGGTGCTGGGTGATGTGATCTATGGCCACAAGCACCTGCCAAAGGCGGACCGGCTGATGCTGCACGCATATTCCTTGGCTTTTACCCATCCCAGAACAGGAGAAAGAATGCAGTTTACTGCACCATGTGAATTTTCCGGAGAGTAAGAAATGAAACAGAAGAAAATGAAACTGACAGATCGGCTTCAGGAATTGGGCATATGTAAGACGGAAAAAGAGGCCGTTGCATTTATTATGGCAGGGGAGATCTATGTCAACGGAAAGCCTGCCAAAGGCGGTATGATGGTCAAGGAAGAAGATGCCGTGAACCGCAAGGGTGTGTTGCCCTATGCCAGCAAGGGCGGCTTCAAGATGAGCGGTGCGCTGGATGACTTTGGGATTGATGTGCAGGGCAAAATATGCATCGATGCAGGGGCCTGCACCGGCGGGTTCACCGATTGTCTGTGTCAGCGCGGCGCTGAAAGGGTATACGCGGTGGACGTGGGCTTTGGCCAGCTGATGGGGAAGCTGCGTCAGAATCCGCATGTAGTGAATCTGGAAAAGACCAATATCAGCGACGAATGCCTTTTGCATCTGGATCCAAAACCGGAACTGGGAACGGTGGATGTGAGCTACCTTTCCTTGCGCAAGGCCATCCCATATTTTTCTGCTGTCCTTCATGGAGAAGGTGAGCTGGTGTGCCTGGTAAAGCCGCTGTTTGAAATCGACGATGCTGAAGCGCGCCGAACCGGCATCATTGCAGATGATGCTTACCTGCCGCTTTTGCAGGATCTGATCCGGGATGTGAATGAAATGCCGGGCACCTGTGTCAAAGACGTGACCAACAGCAGTGTGACCGGTAATGCAGGGACAAGGGAGTTTTTCCTGCATGTTTTGCTTGGTAAGGAATGCGGACCGGTTCCCATGGAACGGCTGGAAAGAGCTGTACAGAAAGCAAAGGAACTGGAGGAATATAAGAAGTGAAATTCGAAAATGCCTATTTTATTACAGGCACAGCCTATGCCGGAAAATCCACTCTGGTGAAAAACCTGGCTGAAAGGTTCAACGGCATTGCCTGCAGAGAAAATTACCATGAACCGTTGATGGATGGGCTGGACAAGAATGAGTTTCCTTGTCTTTGCTACACCAGGGATCTTGAGGATTGGCATCATTTCATCCGCAGATCTCCGGAAGAATACGCTGCATGGATCAAAGGGGTTTCCAAGGAATGCGAGATTCTGGAACTTGAGATTCTGGAAGAAGTGTGCAAAGAGGGGAAACCGGTTTTTGTGGATACCAACATCAGCCTGGAAACGCTGCACAGAATTTCAGACGAAAAGCATGTGCTGCTGATGCTTGCGGATCCGATGATTTCGGTGAATTTGTTTTTCAATCGGCCGGACAAAGAAAAGCAGTTTTTATATCAGCTGATGATGGAAGAAGAGGATCCGGAGGCGGCTTTGGAAAATTTCCGCCAGGGCCTGATGCTGATCAATTCTCAGGAAAATTACGATGAGCTTCTTCATTCGGGGTTCGAAGTGCTATTTCGTGATGAAAACAGAACGCAGGAGCAAACCCTTTCCCTGGCAGCCAGACACTTTGGCCTCGAATAAACAAAAACCGGATGCTTTTGATGCATCCGGTTTTCTTTTACTGATTCTCTTCCAGGAATTTGAACAGCTTGCGTTTTACGCGCTGCAAGGCATTATCGATGGATTTCACATGACGGCCCAGCATTTCGGCAATCTCCTGATAGCTTTTGCCATCCATGAAAGCCTCCAGTACCTGCTTTTCCAGATCGGACAGCAGCTGATCCATCTGCGCCTGAATATTCTTCAGATCCTCTTTGCTGATGTAAAGATCTTCGGGATTGGTGACACGGCCTTCGATGACGTCCAGCAAAGTGCGATCGGACTCCTCATCATAAAGAGGCTTATTCAAAGACACATAGCTGTTGAGCGGCACATGCTTCTGACGGGTGGCCGCTTTGATGGCGGTGATGATCTGACGTTTTACGCACAGCTCCGCAAATGAGCGGAAGGAAGCCAGGCGGGTGGGCTGAAAATCACGGATGGATTTATACAGGCCAATCATGCCCTCCTGAACAATATCTTCGTGATCGGCGCCGATGAGGAAATAACTGCGAGCTTTGGAACGGACAAAATTCTTATATTTGTTCAGCAAAAAAACCAGCGCATCGCCATCGCCATTTTGGGCAAGGGCCACCACCGCTTCGTCGTCCATATCCGCATAGCGAATCAGTTCATCGTTCGTCATATCGGTTTGCTGATCGGTCATAAGAACCTCCGGCAGAAAGAATAGGGGAAGGGATTATCGGCTGGCAAAAGCAGCGTACAGAAGCACACCGGCTGCCACAGAAGCATTCAGAGAGCCGACACCGCCCTTCATGGGCAGGGATACCTTATGATCGCAGGTTTCAAGCACAAGACGGCTCACGCCTTCGCCTTCTGCACCGATGATGATGGCACAAGCCCCTTCGAAATTGACGGAGCGGTAATCTTCGCCCACCATATCGGCGGCATACAGCCACACACCCTGCTTTTTCAGCATTTCGAGGGTGCGGGTCAGGTTGGTCACACGGGCAACCTTGACCGTTTCAATGGCACCGGCAGAGGCTTTGACGGCAGAAGGAGTGAGACCAACGGCACGGCGTTCGGGCACGATGACACCGTGAGCGCCCACGCATGCGGCGGTACGGATGATGGCACCCAGGTTCTGAGGATCGGTCACACCGTCCAGAATCACCAGGAAAGGCGCTTCGCCCTTTTCTTCGGCTTCGGCCAGCATGTCTTCCACGTCGTAATAACGATAGGCGGAAGCAAAGGCCAGCATACCCTGATGGTTCTTGGTGATTTCATCCAGGCGGGAACGGTCCACAGTCTGGATGGGAATATGCTTATCCCTGGCCATGGCAATGATTTCCCGTGCAGTGGCGGAAAGATCGCCCTTGGCTACCATCAGCTTTTCGATATCACGGTTATTCTTGATGGCTTCACGGATGGGGTTGCGGCCGGAAAGCAGGTTTTCCGGGGGCAGGAAAGCTTCGTCCACAAATTCAGGGGCAGGACGGGAAGGACGTGCAGGGGCAGGGCGCTGCACCTTTTCGGGTGCGGGCCGGGAAGGCTTGCGGGGGGCATCATTCTTTTTGTCAAAAGGCTTGGGTCCTTTACCGTGGGGAGCGGAAAAACGGTCATCCTTCTTGTCGTTATCCTGCTTGTGGGCGCGCTTGTAGCGGGTACCTTCTTCTTCCCAGGTGCTGTCCTGACGGAGATGATCTTTCCTGGTCATTTTCTTCTTGGTGAAATCCTGATAGTAGGCCATAAGAGGCTCCTTTCTAATGTCTGTCAAAGACTCTTGAAATAATCGCGATTAACAACATCCATACCACAGGTTTTTTCACCTTCAGGGCATGGACCTAGTACACATGAAGGACCAGCGTTTTCAAAAATGACTGGTGCTACTCTTTTGCAATGAATAAGCATTTCCATTGCCATTGCTCTAATTTCCCATTGGGCACGATAACAACAACGCAGTGAAAAGAAATGTAACAATTCTCTTGCATTCATTGTCATTGTTATATGTGTTTCGCAAGCGTTTGGCAATACAAAGCGAGCGTCTTCGTTACTTCCTTCACCGATACCAAGCATTTTTTGCCATTCAACATACCATTTGTGCATGGTATTCATTTGTTCTTCATATTTGCGAACAGCGACCGCGCCAAGAGTTTGAATCTTTGGCGGAATGATATAGCCAAAGCCCTTTTCCAGGGAAACGTAGCGCTGGCTTTGCACAGAGAAACTTGCAATACGATGACGGGTCACCTGAGCAAGCAAGGCACGGCTGACACCTTCGACGGAGAAGGTGAAGGAAGCGTGTTCCAGCACGGAAAGGTGGCCGCTGCCCACTACCCGGCGCAGAAAATCGGCCTGATCCTTTTCATCCACACGGGATTTGAGGGTTTCCATGTCCAGCCCGGAATAGCAGGTACGGGCGGCAAGGGCGCAGGTTTTTTCAGGATCCGGGGTATGGGCAATGAGAGAAACTTTCAAAGGTACAGAAGGCATACATTCAATCCTCCGGCATAAGATAGGGCAAAAGAAACTCAATCCGTTCCATATCGTCAATCAGATACAGAAAGCCAAGTAAAGCTTCCAGGCCGGTGGCGCTGGCATATTCGGACACCGTGGCACCTTTGGGGCTGCCGTGATGTGCATGGGCATTGCGGCCTCTTTTGACGATGGAGATTTCTTCTTCGGAAAGCAGGGGCAGGATGGCATCCATGGTTTTCGCCTGAGAAACGGCGCGTACGGCCTGTACACTTTTGAGGTGCATTTGCTTGACGTTCATATTCTTTTGAAGCAAATGCTGACGCACAAGCATGGCATGCACACTGTCGCCGATGTAAGCCAGCTGCAAAGGAGACAGCATCCGGGCCTGTTCCCGTGTATAAGGTGCAATAATCATTTGAGTGCAGTCTTACTGTAAGCAGAAGGACTCATGCCCACAATGTTTTTGAAGGTTTTGGAGAAATGATAGGGATCGGCCATGCCCACTTCCACACCGGCCTGACGCACGGTATAGCCTTCCTTGAGAAGTTGCTTGGCGCGTTCCATCTTGCAAAAGAGCTGGTAGCTCTGGGGAGGCATACCAACTTCGGCCACAAAGCGCTTGCGGAAGGTTTCAACAGGCATACGGGACAGGACGGCCATATCACTGAGGGAGAAGCTGTCGCGGTACTGGTTTTTGCGCATAGCATCCACCACTTTGGCGATTTCGTGGGAGAGTACGGCATCCATCGCCACGGGCTGGCCGGAATGGGAGGCCAGCATGGCCCAAAGAAGCTGCTGCAGCTGGGCAGAAGATGCATCTTCGGAAGCGGCAATGCGCACAGTGGCCTGTACAATATACTTGGCCAGGTTCAGCTGAGAAGGCAGCGCACCCTGTTTCATCATGCGATGGGGCAAAGCGCCCATGCGCTGCAGGAAAGCACCGCTGAGGGTACCGCCCACCATCAGCCAAAGTACACGTGCTTCCTGAGGAACGGAAAGCACAATATTGGTGGAGCCGGGAGGCAGCATGCAGCAATCCCCGGTACACAGAGTAAAGGAGGCATCACTGGAGCGCACGCTAAGAGCACCGTTTTCAACGGCCAGCCACAGCCACATATCGCAGCTGCGCAGCTGCTGTTCACCGGTCTGCAACATAGCGGAACCGGCAGCTGCAATATAAACGCCGCTGGCACTGGCCAGCGCATCGGGAGTATGAGAGCCTTCTACCAGCAGGGCAGGCATCTGGGCGCCTTCGCCTCTGGACTGGAACAACAAAGATTCAGCCATGTTTTCTCCTCCGTTTCTGATCAAACAAATACATTTTATATGCCAAATAATACATTGTCAATAGTGAAACCAGAAATAACAAATACTGAAATTCTAACATTTTTGTAACATCACAGACAATGAAATGCAGAACCATTTGCCAAGCGGAAATAATGCATGTATAATAATGAAGACTGAACATGATTGGCCGGTGATAACAGGTGCACACAGTACAACTGAACATTGAAAAAAACCATGACGGATGCACTGTGAAGCATATGGCGCTGAAGGTGGCCAGGCTGTCTGAAAGCAGCTTCAGGAGGCTGAAGTTTTCCGGCGGTATTTTGCTGGATGGGAAGCAGGCAAGGGCCAATGTGCGGGTATGTGAAGGACAGCGGCTTACCTTCTGCTTTTCCGAACCTGAAGAGACACAAAAGCGAAACTGCTCTACCAGAATTTCCATTGTCTGGGAAGATAACGATTATTATGTGATCGACAAACCGGCGCCGCTGCCGACCATGCGCTCTGCACATCAGAATGGAGATACACTGGAAGATGCGCTATGCTGTCAATATGCCCGTCAGACCGGATATCTGTTCAGGCCGGTAAACAGGCTGGACAAAGGAACAAGCGGCCTGATGGTAGCGGCAAAGAATGCCTATGCCCAGCAGCGATTGCAGGGGAAGCTGCACGGAGAAGCGTTTGTACGGGAATATGTGGCTGTTTGTGACGGCATTCCAACGCTGAAAGAAGGTTTCATCGATCTTCCCATCGGTCAGGAAAAGGATTCTGTCAGGCGGTGTATTGATGAAAACGGAAAAGAAGCAGGAACACACTTTCGGGTGATTGATGCAGGAAACAACCGCTCTCTCATTTCTCTGCGGCTGGATACTGGCAGAACCCATCAGATCCGTGTGCATATGGCTGCTATCGGATGCCCGGTGACAGGGGATTATCTGTATGGTAAGGCGCATCCGGACCTTCCCGGAAGATTTGCGCTGCATTCCTGCCATGTGCGCTTTATCCATCCGCTGTCCGCAGAGACGATTGAAATAGAATCAGCTATGCCGGAAGAATGGCAGCGATTATTGAAAGAATAAGAGGGTAAAATGAAAAGAGCAATTTGTTTGTTATTGATCATGTGCATGAGTGTTCCGTTTGTTTGTGCCGAGGAAACGAATGACAGTGTGCTGATTTCCTTTATCGGCGATTGCAGCATCGGTGATTCGGCTCAATATATGGATTATGAATCCAGCTATCACACCTGCCTGAAGAACAACGGTATGGAATGGCCTTTCAGCATGGTAAGCGCCTATCTCAATAACGATGATCTGACGGTTGCCAATCTGGAAGTGGTGTTTACCGAAAGAAGGCAGCACGCGGATAAGGTATATTACCTGAAAGCGTTGCCGGAAAACGTAGAGGCTTTGTCTCTTGGCAGCATCGAACTGGTCAATACCATCAACAATCACAGCTTTGACTTTTTTGAGGAGGGCTATGATGATACCCTGCAGGTGCTGACAGACGCAGGGATCGGGCACTTCGGTTCATATAGAACCCATGCCAAGGATGGCTATGACCATCTGGCAATAAAGGACATCAAGGGAATCCGGTTCGGCTTTGTCGGCTTTTCCTACCCACAGGATTCGGATCAGAAACGCATTGCGCAGCGGATAGAAAAGCTGAAAAACGAAGAAAAGTGCGATGTTGTGATCGTCAGCCTGCATTGGGGCAGAGAAACGCACATGACACCGGAAAGCTGGCAATACAAATATGCAAAGCAGGTCATGGATGCGGGTGCGGATGTGATCTGGGGCCATCACCCCCATGTGATCCAGCCAATTCATTTTTATCAGGGAAAGCCCATCATGTATTCCACAGGCAATTTTACGTTTGGCACCATGTCCCATGTGGATCCCTCCACGGGCATTTTCAGGCTGTCTTTCCAGCGGAATGAGGAGGGGAAAGTAGAGGTAACGCAGCTGGAGGTGGTTCCCTGCGAGACCCAGCGCAGCCCCGATTACCGGCCGTTCGTGCTGGAGGATGAAGCAGAGAGAAAAGCCGTTTTCAAGGAACTGCGCTTCAAAAAGGATGTATATAAATTCTTCGATAATCTGCCGGAAAGCTTTCTGGAAACCGGCATCGTGAAACTGGAAAACGGGAAGATCATTGAATAATGAAAAAGCCTTTTGCACGATGCAAAAGGCTTTTTTCTTACCGATTCACCAGATATTCCATTGCCATTTTGTAGCCGTCGAAGCCAAAACCGGCAAATGTTTTTTCACAAGCCAGGCGGACATAGGAAATTTTGCGGAATTCCTCCCTGGCATTGACATCCGTCAGGTGTACTTCGCATGCCGGAATGGAAACTGCTTTCAGCGCATCCAGAATGGCAACGCTGGTGTGGGTGTATGCACCGGGATTGATAACAATGCCGTCGATGCGCTGATAGGCATTCTGGATGCAATCAACCAGATCTCCTTCGTGATTGGATTGATAAAGCTCCGCTTCCACACCCAGGTCTTTTGCAGTTTCGAGAATGAAATTGCACAATGCTTGATAGTCCTGTGCACCGTACAGATGTTTTTCACGGATGCCCAGCATATTCAGGTTTGGACCGTTAATGATCAGCAGCTTCATAAAATCCCTCCATGATGGCCTGTGATGCCGCTTTGATTTCGCCGGTATTCTGAACGGAAAAATCAGCAGCCTTCCGATAACAGGGTTCGCGTTTTTGCCACAGGTTTATCAGCGCATGATCTCCCTGGGACAGGGGACGGCCATTGCGGGCCAGCAATTCCAGCGGCCGTTCAATGAGACACACCCGTCCATTTTGCTTCATGGCAAGCCGGTTTTCTTCCTTCAGGATCGCACCGCCGCCGGTGGTGATAATATGCCCTTGCAGGGAACAGGCTTTCAGAACAGCCAGGGTTTCCAAGGCACGGAAAGCCTCTTCGCCGTCCTGCTCAAAGATCGCAGGAATGGTTTTCCCGGCCATTTGCTCCACCATTGCATCGGTATCCAGCAGGGGACGGCCGATTTTTTTGGCCAGCAATTGCCCCAGCGTGGTTTTGCCGCAGCCGGGCATACCGACAAGAACAAGGTTCAGTGTTTCTTTTTTGATGGCAGAAACGATGAACTCTTCCTTACATGGATCAATGGAGGCACCGGTAAACAATTCTGCTGCATGCCGTGCCTGGGAAACCAGCATATAAAGCCCGGAAACGGTTTTCATCCCCAGCGCTTGTGCCTGCTGAATGAGCGCGGTTTTTTCGGGATTATAAATCACGTCCACAACGCTTTCCAATGCCGGCAGTTTCGAAAGATCGGCAGGGGATTGACCGTTGTTTGGAAACATGCCCACGGGCGTGGTATTGACCAGCAATTTTGCATCGGCATGCTTTTCGTAAAGGGCTGTGTAATTGTTTTCTCCGCTTCTGGAAATAACCACGATTTCACAGGCCCCCATTTTCCTCAAAGCAATGGACGCGGTAAGGGATGTGCCGCCGCTGCCAAGAATAACCGCTTTTTTCCCGGCAGGATCAATGTCCGCATGCTGCAGCATTCTTGTAAAACCGGCAATATCTGTGTTGTGGCCAAACAAACTGCCGTCCGGCCGTTTTACAATGGTGTTGACACAGCCGATTTCCCTGGCATCCTCAGAAAGGGATGCGCAATAAGGGATGACGTCCTTTTTATAGGGAATGGTCACGTTGATGCCCTTAAAATCTGCCTCTGTCATAAAAGCATGCAGTTCATTGCGGGCTATTGGATGAAGCACATATTGATAGTGCGCCAATTGAGCGTGAATCTGTGGGGAATAGCTGTGCCCCAGTTTTTCTCCGATCAGGCCGTATTCCATGATCTGAAGGCCTCCTGTTTATCAGCGTTCTGCGTAAGCACCAAGGAAGACAAAGTGATCCGTACGCTGCTCCAGTTCACCGATCAGATCAATGATGGCAGAATTGATCACGTCAGCTTCGAAGTCGAAGAAGAAACGGAATTCGAATTCGCGGCCGGGAATGGGACGACTTTCCAGCTTGGTCAGGTTCACACCGGCCAGAGAAAGGCGGGAAATGATGCTGTTGAGGGCACCGGGTTCGTGGGGCAAATTGAACATGATGGAAATCTTGCGTGCATTTTGATATACGTTCATATCCCTTGCAATGCAGATAAAACGGGTGAAATTGTTCTGCACATTGCTGATGTTTTCATCAACGATTTCAAGGCCGTACAGCTCAGCACAGATGGAAGAAGCAATGACACCCACACCGTTTTCCTCGCAGTTTGCTGCGTATGCAGCAGCAACGGCCGTGTTTTCCATGGGCTCAATATTGTAATGCAGATGCTTTTCCAGATAATCGCTGCACTGGCGAAGGGCCTGTTCATGGGACACAACTTTTGTGATGGGGGAGGTGTCACCCTTCTTGCGCATCAGGCAATGATCGATTCTCAGCCGGCATGCACCCACGATATGGAAGGCATGCTGCTCCATCAGGTCATAGACCTGGGTGACGGAACCGGCAGTACTGTTTTCCAGGGGAAGAATGCCGTAGGTGCACATGCCCTTTTCCACGGCACTGAAAACGTCGTTGAAGCTGTTGAAGTACAGAATGGTGGGGTATTCGAACAGCTTTTCGCATGCCTGCTGGGCATAAGCGCCTTCGGTGCCCTGGCAGGCAACAATAGCACGTGCAGGCAAGGTATTGCCGGCATTTGAAACCAGTTGCTGATGCAGGGCCAGGGTGAGGGGAGAGGAGGATCCGATCAACTGGGACTGATAATTGCAGCTGATGTCAAAAAGCGTTTTGTAAAAGCACTTCACATAGGGTGCATATTCGTCGCCGGATTGTTCGGTGACACGGTTGATAATGCTGCGTTCCCGGGCATGGTCACGGATGGGCTTGCCGCTTTCTTTCTTAGCCTGGCCCACCTGAGCCACGGTTTGCATACGTTCCACCAGAAGTTCAGTCAGCTGCGTATCGATCTGATCGAGATGTTCGCGGATGTTCTGAAGATCCATTTTCATTTACCTCTCATTTCTGAAGGATTAAATCGTAAATTACACAGGCAACTGCGGCTTCCATCACCGGCACAGCCCGGGGAGTAATGCAAGGGTCGTGTCTTCCGGTTACCGCAAGGGGTGCATTTTCGTTTTTATACAGGTTTACACTGTCCTGTTCCAAACCAATGGAAGGTGTGGGCTTGACAGCCATACGCACAATCAGGGGCATGCCGGTGGTGATACCGCCAAGTATGCCGCCGTGATGGTTCCCCTTGGTTCTCAACTGATGATCATCAATACAGAAAGGATCGTTGTGTTCGCTGCCTTTCATTCTTGCAGCTTCAAAACCTGCACCGAATTCCACACCCTTTACTCCGGGAATGCCAAACAGGGCCTGAGCCAATTGATTTTCGACACCGTCAAACATGGGATCGCCAAGCCCGGCCGGTATACCGGTCACAAAGCATTCAATGATACCGCCTACAGAGTCGCAGTTTTTTCTGGCATTAAGAATGGCTTCTTCCATTTTCTTGCCTGCATCCGATGAAACAACGGAAAGGCCTTCCTGTGAAATGGCGGACAGATTGGGGTTGGCAGCATCCAGTGCATCATCACGGATTCCTGCAATTTCGCAGATGTGTGCTTTCACCCGAATGCCTTTTGCCTCCAGCAATTGCAGTGCCAGTGCACCGGCGAAACATAAAGGCGCAGTCAACCGGCCTGAAAACTGGCCTCCGCCGCGGATATCGTTGTGTCCGCCGAATTTGATGAAGGCAGCGGCATCGGCATGGCCGGGGCGAGGAACAGCCTTCAATTTCTCATAGTCAGATGAATGATGGTCGCCGTTCACAATGCGCATGGCAAGGGGTGCACCGCAGGTTTCTCCTTTTTCATTCAGACCGGAAAGAATTTCGGGAAGATCGGCTTCTTTTCTGGCGGTGGCAAGCGCAGAATTTCCGGGAGCGCGTCTGAGCATAAAAGCACGCACCCGATCCCAATCCGGAGTGAAACCGACAGGAAGTCCTTCGATCACTGCACCGATGGAGGGCGCATGGGATTGGCCAAAGATGTGCACAGTAAAGCGTTTACCCAGGATATTGGCCATGAATGGTTCCTCCTAAATCAGAAAAGTGTGAGAAAAAATGCGGATAGCTCTTGCTGACAGCCTCGGCATCGGTAATGGTAACAGGGCCATTCGCGATGGAGGCAGCAAGGGCAGCTGCCATGACGATGCGATGATCACGGTATCCGTTTACGGTACCGCCGCTAAAGGGGCTGCCGCCATGGACAATCAGCTCATCGGGGAGTTCGTCTACATGCTGTCCCAAAGCGGTCAGCATCAGGGAAACGGCGGTCAGACGGTCGCTTTCCTTGAGACGAAGCCTGGCAGCGCCGGTGAAACGGGTGGTGCCTGGATGCGTACATGCTGCCACCGCCAGGGCAGGCAGGCTATCGGGGGTCTGGGAAACATCGATGATCCCCCCCAGCATGTCCAATTGCCGGATCACGTCCCGGTCTCCCTGACAGGATTCTGTGTTCATTCCGTTCAGTTGCACACGGTGACCTATTTTATTGGCACAATGCCAGAAAACGGCGGACGACCAATCTCCTTCAGTGGTCAGGTTGCCGGGGGAGTGATAATGCTGATTGCCGCGGATCAGATAGCCATCAGGCAGCTCATCAATATCAATTCCGAATTGCTTCAGCACATGGCAGGTAATGGTCAGGTATGCCATTGATTCCACGGGGGTAGTAAACCGGATGCGGCTGTCACCGCTGAGCAGGGGTAATGCAAGCAACAAACCTGTGATGTATTGGCTGGAAATATTGCCCGGAATTTCATATATTCCGCTTTCCAGCTGTCCCGAAAGTGTCAGGGGAAGGAAATGACCGGTGGATGAAACACCGTGCAATGCCATGGCGGATATCAGCGCCTGATTGGGTCTTTGGGGCAACCTGCCGGAACCGGTGAAGGTGGCATGAATGCCAAGGGCTGATGCAACCGGCAAAAGAAAACGCAGCGTAGAGCCGCTTTCCCCGCAAAACATTGTCGCTTCATCGGGTACAGCAGAAACGGGAGTGACGGCAAAGGTTTTGCCATCCGCAGAAGGGGACACCTTGGCACCAAGCTGTTCAATGCAGGAAACAGTTGCCGAAATATCATCAGACGGCTGATCGATGATGATCGTTGAAGGGGCATCTGCAAGCGCTGCAGCGATCAATTGTCTGTGGGCAAAGGATTTGGATGCCGGAGGTGTGATGCTTCCCGAAAGTGCGGAAGCAGAAATGGTGACATTCATGTCAGGTAAGCTCCTTTATTGCAGCAAGACCTTTTTCGAAGAGGGAAGAAAGATACTCAACGGGTGTTTTTTCCAGCACACAGTGACCGATCTTATGCGGCATGACAAGATCAACATAATCGCCGCTGCGTTTTTTATCGGTCAGGGCAGCATGGGCAAGCTCCGCAGGGGAGAAATCGCAGGAAAAGGGGAGATGACACGCTGTATTTGCCTGAATGATTTTTGCGCAAACATCCTTCTTTCCTGCAGCACCTGCTGCAATGGCCATGCCGATGGCAACGCCAAAACCATGGGAAAGCGAGAAATCGGCACATTTTTCAATAGCATGGCCAAAGGTATGGCCGAGATTGAGAAGCTTGCGAACACCGGTATCAAACTCATCCTCAGACACAAATTTTTGCTTGATTTTCACACTGCGCAGAATAATTTCGGAAAGCTTTTCTTTCCAGGTTTCGCTGCACATCCAATCAAACAGCTCCGTATCTTCCAGCACACCGTATTTGATCACTTCGGCTGCCCCTTCGGAAAGAAGATGGGCAGGCAGATCGGCGATCACATCGGTATCGGTCAGCACAAGGGAAGGCTGATGGAAGGCGCCGGCGAGATTTTTGCCTGCTTTCAAATCCACGGCTGTTTTACCGCCCACAGAAGAATCAACAGCGGCAAGCAGCGTGGTGGGAATCTGCACAAAGGGAATTCCTCTGGCATATACGGCGGCGGCAAAACCTGCCATATCGCCTGTCACACCGCCGCCAAGGGCAATCACAAAATCACTTCTTGTCAGCTGGTGATCGGCCATGAATTCCAGAATGTCAGACAGTGTGGAGAGATTTTTGCTCTGTTCACCTGCAGGAAAGACAAAGGTATCGTATTCATAGCCGCTTTCTGTCAGGGACTTTCCGAGCTTTTGGGCATACAGCGGGTATACGTTTGAATCGGTGATAACGGCGATCCTGCAACGGGGAAAGATGCCGGATAAAAAAGCACCTGCTTTTTCGATCAATCCGCTGCCAATATAAATATCATAGGATTTTGATATATCCAGATGCACTTGATACACGGCATTTTCTCCTTTTTACTTGATCAGGTTTTCCTTCATAATGCGGCCTTCCTTCAGAAGATCAAGGAGGGCATCGCTGTTTCTTTCGGCCAATGCATCCCGGTATTGGGACAGGCGCATGATGAAGTCATCCAGGGAAGGAACCAACAGATCTGCATTATCCATCATCAGTTCCGTCCACATCTTTTCGTTCAGCCTGGCCACACGGGTCATGTCCTGAAAGCTGCCTGCAGAAAATCCCTTATGCTGCTGCGAAAGCGGATTCTTCACATATGCACCGGACACGATATGGGCAAGCTGAGATGTGTAGGCGATCATGCTGTCATGTTCTTCGGCACTGGTGAACCGGACAGAAGCAAAACCGGCTTCAAGGAAAAATGCCTTCAGTTTGGCTCTGGTTTCCATGAGCAGGTCTTCCCCGGGAGTGAGAATCATGGAGGCATTCTGGAAAAGATCCCCCTGAGCGTGGTTAAAGCCGGAATATTCACGTCCGGCCATGGGATGGCCGCCGATGTACTGCCATTCGTAGTTGGCAGCAATCTGCTGAATGGGGGCATATACAGCGCGCTTCACACCGGCACAATCCACAACCAGTGCATGGGAGGCAAACATATCTGCATGCTCTTTGATATATTCTACACAAAGACTGGGGTACAAAGCAACAAGAATGATATCACAGGAAGGCAGAATATCGGCAGAAAGACGTTCATCAATTGCTTCGCAAAGCAAAGCTTTTTGTACAACAGAATCATCAATGTCGTATCCAAATACGGTATGAGCAGTGTTTTCCTTGATGCTTTTTGCGAGAGAACCGCCGATCAAGCCAAGGCCTACAATCCCAATATTCATATTACCACTTTCCTTCCCGGATGCAATGAGGCAGGATATCACGGATGGCAATGCAAAGATCTTCGAACTGTTCGGGGGTCAGGGACTGCTTGCCGTCACACAGCGCATGCACAGGATCGTTGTGCACTTCAACAATCAAACCGTCCGCACCGGCAGCAGCGGCAGCCAGAGCCATGGGCTTTACCAGATCACGTATGCCGGTGCCGTGGCTGGGGTCCACCACCACAGGCAGGTGAGAAAGCTTGTGAAGCACGGGAACGGCGGAAAGGTCCATGGTATTGCGGGTGGCGGTTTCGAAGGTGCGGATACCGCGTTCGCAAAGAATGATGTTTTCATTGCCGCCGGCCATGATGTATTCTGCACTCATGAGCAATTCTTCAATGGTGTTGGCAAGGCCGCGCTTGAGAAGAATGGGCTTTCTGGTCTGGCCCAGTTCCTTCAGCAGTTCAAAATTCTGCATGTTCCGGGCACCCACCTGGATCACATCCACATGTTCAAACAGAGGCAAATGATTGATGTCCATGATTTCGGTGATAATGGGCAGGCCGGACTGCTTCTTGGCTTCCAGAAGAAGGTCGATTCCCTTGCCGTGAAGGCCCTGGAAGGCATAAGGGGAGGTGCGGGGCTTGAAGGCACCGCCGCGGAGCATATTGGCGCCGGATGCCTTGACGGACTTTGCAACGCAGGTAATCTGTTCTTCCGTTTCCACAGAGCAGGGGCCGGCGATCATCATGAAGTTGCCGCCGCCGATTTTTGCATCACCCACGCTGATGACGGTATCATCCTCGTGGAACTTGCGGTTGGCGCTTTTATAGGGCTCCTGAATGCGGCGGACGGCTTCCACTACATCAAGAGAGCTGATCAAGTCAATATCAAGACGGGAAGTATCACCGATGAGACCGATGATGGAGTGGCTGGAGCCTACTGATTCGTGCAGGGAATATCCGCTTCCTTCCAGCCAGGACTTCAGGTTGTCCACCTGTTTTTGATTGGCATTTTGTTTCAGCAGGATAATCATAGTTGTTTCCTCCGTTAATCTTATAAATTAAAAGCCCCGCAGTGTTTTACTGCGAAGCTCTTGTTAATCAAACAGGATATCTTCAAATTTAAGGATGCAGCAAAACAACTTTATTCATGATCATAAATAAAGTAAAAGTAAAAATAAAAGTTGTTGGCTGCGTAAGTGAACATTTCAAAATCTCCGTTCCGTTTGTCTGATTCGCTGTCATTATAAACCTCATACAAAAGCAATGTCAAGACAAAAGAAGCGTATAAACAGGAAAAAAACAGTGTAGAAAATCTGCTTGATTTTATTGTTTCTGTGTATTATATTTTATGTAGAAATAAAAATAAAGGGGTATGTTCATGAACATCTTTGATATTATTGGCCCGGTGATGATCGGCCCCAGTTCATCCCACACGGCCGGCGCCGCCAAAATAGGTTATATTGCAAGAAAAATACTTGCAAAAGAACCGGTGCGTGCGGAAATTGACCTGGCCGGTTCCTTTGCCCAGACGTACCGGGGCCACGGAACGGATAAAGCCATTATTGCCGGCATCCTTGGAATGAAGCCTGATCATCAGGATCTGCCAAAGAGCCTTCAGATAGCGAAAGAACGCGGCTTGGCTTACAGCATCAACACCGTCAGTCTGCCCAAGTGCCATCCGAATACGGCCGTGATCCGCCTGTGGGATGCCGATGGGGAAATGATCGAAGTGGAAGGCGCATCCGTCGGCGGCGGAAATATTCTCATTACAAGGCTCAACGGATTGGAAAGTGCGTTTACCGGTCAATGCAATACCCTGATTATTCCGCATAAGGATACCTATGGGGTCATCGCCGGTGTGGCTCAGGCACTGGCTGCATTCCGCATCAATATCGGCAATTTCCGCCTGACAAGGCAATCCAAAGGCAATACGGCCATCATGACGCTTGAAATTGACGGAGAAGTGAGCCGGGAGCTTCTGATGCTATTGCGGGCGCTTCCCAATGTGCTGCACGTGGTATACCTGCATACCAATGAATGAGGAGGCTGAAAATGCTGGATTATATGAGCCTTGCGCAGATTGCTGAGCAGGCAGAAAAGAAATGCATGTCCATTGGAATGATGGTTATGTACGACCAGGCAGAGCAGACAGATATGGATGTAAACCAGATTCTGGAGAATATGGAACGACAGCTGATTGTGATGCAGGAAGCGGCTAAAAAGGGCCGGGACCGGGAAATCCGCTCCGCCAGCGGGCTTACAGGCGGAGATGCCTTCAAAATGCATCTTCACACAGAGAATAACGCTGCCATGTGCGGTTCGTTCTGCTCTTATGCGATGACGACGGCTATGGCCGTGGCAGAATACAACGCTTCCATGGGCCGGATCGTGGCATGCCCCACTGCAGGAAGCTGCGGCATATTGCCAGGGGCTGTGCTTACCATGATGGATAAAAAAGGTGTCAGCCGGTCAAAGGCGCTGCTTGGTCTGATCTGTGCAGGTGCGGTGGGCATGGTCATTGCCAATAAAGCCACGCTTAGCGGTGCCGCTGGCGGATGCCAGGCTGAATGCGGCAGTGCATCTGCCATGGCAGCGGCAGCGATTGTGGAAATGGCCGGCGGCTCACCGTCCATGGCAGTGGAGGCTGCAGCCATGGCCATCAAAAACCAGATGGGTCTGGTATGCGATCCGGTGGCCGGTCTGGTGGAAGTACCCTGTATCAAACGCAATGCCGGCGGTGTGATGTGTGCCATTACCGCTGCAGAAATGGCGCTGGCAGGTGTAAGAAGTGTGATCCCTGCGGATGAAGTGGTGGAAGCGATGCGCGAAGTAGGGGATATGATGCCTGCTGCCTTGCGTGAAACGGCGCAGGGTGGGCTTGCCGCCACCCCAACAGCCAAAGAAATTGCAAGACGGATTTTCGAAGAAGGAGAAAACAGATGAAACTGGTATCCTGGAATGTGAACGGTCTGCGTGCTGTGATGGGAAAAGGGTTTATGGACTTTTTCCGGTCTGTGGATGCGGATGTATTTTGCCTGCAGGAAACAAAACTGCAGGAAGGGCAGATTGACATGGATTTGCCCGGATATGAGCAATATTGGAATTATGCAGAAAAGAAGGGCTATTCCGGAACTGCTGTGTTCACAAAGAAAAAGCCTTTGTCCGTCCGATACGGGATCGGGATCGAGGAGCACGATAAAGAAGGACGTGTAATTGCCCTTGAGTTTGAAAACTTCTGGTTTGTGACGGTCTATACGCCCAATGCACAACGGGAACTGACAAGACTGGATTACAGAATGCAATGGGAAGATGCCTTTCTTGCATTTCTGAAAGAACTGGAAAAGACAAAGCCGGTCGTTTTTTCCGGAGACCTGAACGTAGCCCATCGCTCGATAGACCTTAAGAATCCTGCTTCCAACAAGAACAATGCAGGGTTTACACAGCAGGAAAGAGACAAAATGACGGCCCTGCTGGACAGCGGTTTTACCGACACCTTCCGCTATCTTTATCCGGACAGGGAAGGCGCATATACCTGGTGGAGCTATATGTTCAAGGCCCGTGAAAAAAATGCAGGATGGCGCATCGATTATTTCATTATTTCCAATATATTGCAAAACCGTCTCAAAGACGCAGCTATTCACAGCGATGTATTTGGCTCCGATCATTGCCCTGTTTCGCTGGAAATAGACCTGTAAAGCAAAAATTAATAGAATTGCAACATAAAAAGCATAGGAAAGACAGGACAGCTATATTGACAGAATTCTTGCATTTTGGTATAATTTGAAACGAAAACTGAACAGGTTCACTGCGACTGACGGAAGTAATGTGGAATGACCACAGGGGAGCAGCGGGCCGGGATCAACACTGACTGACTAAAAGCCGACCGTCTGGGCGCACTTAACAAATATACAGGTTAAGTGCGCCTTTTACTTTCTAAGAATTAAGGAGGAAAAAAGACGATGCGCAAAGTAGGTATTGTCATGGGCAGCGACAGCGACCTTCCCATCATCCGGAAGGCAACGGACATGCTGCAGAAGCTGGAGATTCCCTTTGAAGTACATGTGTATTCTGCCCACCGCACCCCTGAGGAAGCCCGTATTTTTGCTGTGAATGCACGCAAAAACGGCTTCGGTGTTCTCATTGCTGCAGCAGGGATGGCTGCCCATCTGGCCGGTGCCATTGCTGCAAACACCACGCTGCCTGTGATCGGCATTCCCTGTAAAAGCACAAATCTTGACGGCATTGATGCCTTGCTTTCTACTGTAATGATGCCTTCCGGTATTCCGGTGGCTACCGTTGCAATAGACGGAGGCGCCAATGCCGCTTTGCTTTCTGCACAAATTCTTGCAGTTGAGGATGCTGAACTTGCGCAAAAGCTGGATGCAAAACGCAAGGCAGATGCTGCTGTGGTATTGGAAAAGGACCAGAAAGTGGCTGCTGAATTCAATCAATAATTATCAATAGACGGAGGATATATCTTTTATGGGTGGTTTCTTCGGCGCAGTTTCCAGACATGACACCATTTCCGATGTGTTTTTCGGTACGGACTATCATTCTCATCTCGGTTCCAAATCCGGCGGTATTGCAGCTTATGATAAGGTTATCGGGCTGCAGCGCAATATCCACAATATTTCTTCCACGCCTTTCCGCACAAAGTTTGAACACATCTTTGGTGAGATGAAAGGTGAGGCTGCCATTGGCTGTATCAATGACACCAGTCCTCAGCCGCTTCTGATCCGATCCAAGCTTGGGGTATTTGCTCTTTGCACCATCGGCATTATCAACAATTATGAAGAACTGATCAAACAGTGCATGGACTTTGGCGGGGTACACTTTGACACCATGACCGGCGGCAGGGTAAACACCACGGAACTGGTGGCTGCGCTGATCGGTATGAAGAGCAACTTTACCGAAGGTATCCAGTTTGCACAGGAAAAGATCGAAGGCTCTGCCTCCATCCTGATCCTGACAGACCACGGCTCCATCATTGCCGCACGTGACAAGATGGGCCGCCTGCCTATTCTGATTGGCAAGAATGAAGACGGATACTGTGTGTCTTTTGAATCCTTTGCCTATCAGAAAATGGGGTATCTGGATGAAAAGGAACTGGGTCCCGGTGAAATCGTAGAAATCACCTGCGACAGCATTTCCGTTCTGCGGCCTGCTCAAAAGGAAATGCGCATTTGCTCTTTCCTGTGGAGCTATTACGGCTATCCCACTTCAAATTATGAAGGCATGAATGTGGAAGTGATGCGCTATCGCAACGGCGCCATCATGGCACGAAACGACAAGGAAAACGGAACACTGCCGGAGGATCTGGATTATGTGGGCGGTGTGCCGGATTCCGGTACCCCCCATGCCATCGGCTATGCCAACGGCAGCAACGTTCCCTTCACCCGGCCCTTCATTAAATATACCCCCACCTGGCTGCGCAGCTTCCTGCCCGATAATGCCCTGGACAGAAACAAGGTGGCCAAAATGAAATTGATCCCCGTCAATGAACTGATCAGGGATAAGAACCTGCTTTTTGTGGATGACTCCATCGTGCGCGGCACTCAGCTGAGGGAAACGGTAGAGTTTTTGTATGAGAACGGTGCAAAGAGCGTGCATATGCGTTCTGCTTGTCCGCCCGTTATGTACGGCTGCAAATACCTGAATTTCTCCCGGGCCACCAATGATATGGAGCTGATCACCCGTACCATCATTTATGAGCTGGAAGGGGAAGAAGGCTTCAAACATCTTGAAGAATATGCAGATGCGGGGACGGAACGCGGCAAAAAGATGCGTCAGGCCATCTGCGAAAAATTCCATTTTGCCTCCCTTGAATTCCAGTCCCTGGAGGGCCTGATCGAGTCCATTGGCCTGGAGCCCTGCAAACTGTGTACTTACTGCTGGAATGGTAAAGAATAAACAGGAGGACGAAGACTATGCATGAAAATTCCCGTTCTGAAAGCTACGCTGCTGCCGGTGTGGATATCACTGCCGGTTACAAAGCGGTTGAACTGATGAAAAAGCACATTGCCCGTACCCGCAACGGAGGATGCCTGGACGATGTGGGCGGTTTCGGCGGATGCTTCGGCCTGCCTGTTGCCGGCATGGAAGAACCCGTGCTGGTTTCCGGTACCGACGGCTGCGGCACCAAGGTGAAGCTGGCCATCCTGATGGACAAGCATGACACCATTGGCATTGATGCAGTTGCCATGTGCGTCAACGACATCATCTGCTGCGGTGCCCGGCCCCTGTTCTTCCTGGACTATATTGCCTGCGGCAAGAATGTGCCTGAAAAAATTGCCGAAATCGTCAGCGGTGTGGCAGAGGGCTGCGTGCAGAGCGGCGCTGCCCTGATCGGCGGTGAAACGGCTGAACATCCCGGCCTGATGCCCGTGGAAGATTATGACCTGGCCGGTTTTGCGGTCGGTATCGTGGACAAGAAAAAGATCATTGACAACAAGCGCATGGAAGAAGGCGATGTCGTGATCGCCATGGCTTCCACCGGTATCCATTCCAACGGCTTCAGCCTGTGCCGCAAGGTGTTTGATATTGACAACAATCCCGCTTCCCTGTATGAAGCCCGGGAAGAGCTGAATGGCAAGTCCGTTGCCCAGGCGCTGCTGGTGCCTACCCGCATTTATGTGAAGAGCATTCTTGCACTGCTCAAGGAAGTGGATGTGAAGGGGATTTCCCACATCACCGGTGGCGGTTTCTACGAAAACATTCCGCGCTCCATTCCCGACGGTCTGTGTGCCCGCATCGAACGCAATGCCGTGAAGGTGCTGCCCATCTTTGATGTGATCGCCAAGGATGGCAACATTCCCGAACGTGACATGTTCAATACCTACAACATGGGTGTGGGCATGAGCGTGGTTGTAAAGAAGAATGAAGTGGAAAAGGCCATTGAAATCCTGAAAGCCAATGGGGAAGACGCTTATGTGATCGGCGAGATCATCAAGGCTGACCACAAAATCGAAATCGTGTAACGGAGGGAACACATATGAGCCAGATGCAAAAAAGGGTAGCCGTGCTGGTTTCCGGCGGCGGTACCAATTTGCAGGCGCTGATCGATGCGCAGCATATGGGTGTTATTCATTCCGGCAGCATTGAGATCGTCATTTCCAATAAGGCAGACGCATATGCCCTTGAAAGAGCTCGGCGTGCTGATATTGAAACGGCAGTCATCGAAAAGAAGCCCGGCGGTCAGGCAGAATTTGAAGAAAAGCTGATTGCCCTGCTGAAGGAAAAGGAAATCGACCTGATCGTACTGGCTGGGTTTATGAGCATTCTCAGCGAAAATTTTGTCAAGCAGTATGAAGAAAGAATCATCAATGTGCATCCCTCTTTGATCCCTTCTTTCTGCGGGAAAGGCTATTATGGCCTGAAGGTCCACGAAGAAGCGCTGAAAAAGGGTGTGAAAGTGACGGGCGCAACGGTGCATTTTGTCAATGAGATTCCCGACGGCGGCAAAATCATTTTCCAGAAGGCTGTGCAGGTGCTGGACAAAGATACCCCTGAAACGCTGCAAAAGCGTGTGATGAAGCAGGCAGAATGGAAGATTCTGCCCCGTGCGGTAGAAAAAGTTTGCAAGGACATGATGATGGCAGGAGGTAAAGTGTAATGGACATTTACAAGCAGGAAAACATCGGCACTCTGATCGAAGGCAATTCTTATGTGGGCCGCGGTATTGTGATCGGCAAAACGGCGGACGGTAAAAAGGCTGTTTCTGCTTACTTTATCATGGGCCGCAGTGCCAACAGCCGCAACCGTGTGTTTGTCAAGCGTGACGGTGTGCTCTATACCGAGCCCTATGACGCTTCCAAGGTGGAAGATCCCAGCCTCATCATTTACGCTGCGCTGCGCAATTATGAAAACAAGCTGATCGTTACCAACGGCGATCAGACCGATACCATCTGGGAAGGCCTGAAGAAGGGCGAATCCTTCTCCCAGGCACTCACTACCCGCGAATTTGAGCCCGACGGCCCCAACTTTACCCCCCGCATCAGCGGCATGATCACCTTTGGCGATCAGGATTTCACCTATGAAATGAGCATCCTCAAGAGCGCCGACCGTGAAGGCACTGCCTGCAACCGCTACACCTTCTCTTATCCCGCATTGAAGGGCCTGGGCCATTTCATTCATACTTATGTATGCGACGGCAATCCCATCCCCACCTTCCAGGGTGAACCGGAACGGGTGAACATCGGCAACGACATTGATGCTTTTACCACGGAACTTTGGAATGCCCTGGACAAGGACAACAAAATTTCCCTGTACGTGCGTTATACCGATCTTGAAACCGGCGCCGAAGAAGAACGGATGATCAATAAAAACGTGTAAAAGAGGTTTTTTACATGGCTGTGAATAAGGAAACATACACTTCACCGCTTTCCACACGCTATGCCAGTCGTGAAATGCAGTATCTTTTCTCTGAGGATTTTAAGTTCCGCACATGGAGGAGACTGTGGGTATCCCTGGCCAGGGCGGAAAGAATGCTGGGCCTGGATATTTCCAAGGAACAGATTGCCGAAATGGAAGCACATGTGGATGACGTGAATTACGATGTGGCCGAAGCCCGGGAGCGGGTGGTGCGCCATGACGTGATGAGCCATGTGTATGCATACGGCATCCAGTGCCCCAAGGCTGCGCCTATCATCCATCTGGGTGCTTCGGTCAGCTTTGTAGGGGATAATGCCGATGTGGTGATCCTGCGTGAGGCCAGCAAGGTGCTGCTGAAAAAAGCTGCGGAAGTTATCAAAAATCTGGCTTCATTCGCCGATAAATACAAAAGGACCCCTTGCCTTGGCTATACCCATCTCCAGCCCACCAAGCTGACAACCGTCGGCAAGCGTGCCACGCTGTGGATGTATGAGCTGTGCATGGATATGGAAAATCTGGAATTCCAGCTGAGCAAATTGAAACTGCTGGGCAGCAAGGGTGACATCGGCACCCAATCCACGTTCATGCGCCTGTTTGAAGGCGATGAAGATAAAGTAAGGCGGCTGGAGCAGGAAATTGCGCTGGATATGGGCTTTTTGTCCTGCGTGCCGGTTTCCGGTCAGACGTACTCCCGAAAAACCGATGCCTATATCCTGTCGGCATTGTCCGGCTTTGCCCAGAGCGCATCCAAGTTTGCCAACGACCTGCGCCTTTTGCAGGCCTTTGGCGAAATGGAAGAGCCTTATGAAGAAGAACAGATTGCCGCATCCTCCATTCCCTACATGCATACACCCATCCGTGCAGAACGCATATGCGCGCTTTCCAGGTATGTAATGGTGGAAGCTATGAGTCCTTCGTTCACCGCTTCCAGTCAGTGGCTGGAACGCACACTGGATGACAGCGCAAACCGCCGTTTGACCATACCGGAAACATTCCTTGCCGTGGATGCCATTCTGAATGTGTACATCAATATTACACAGGGGTTGATCGTCAATGAAGATGTGGTCAAAAGCCGTGTGATGCAGAAACTGCCTCTGATGGCAGCAGAAAGACTGGTAGGGGATACGGAAAACAACGACATGTTCCGTGAATACCGCCATGTGAGCCAGAATATTCAATCCGGCGAAGCGCTGATTGAGCGTCTGGCGGCGGATGAAAACATTCCCTGTGATAAAGAGACGCTGCTGGCCAACATGGTGCCCGAAATGTACATCGGCCGCAGCGTATCTCAGGTGGAGGACTTCCTGCTGAATGTTTCCCTGCCCATGATCAACAAATATTCATCCAACGATGTCAAAGCTGAACTGAACATATAAGAAGAGTAGAGGAGAAGAAACCATGAAAGAATTTGAACTGAAGTATGGCTGCAACCCGAACCAGAAACCTGCGAAGATTTTCATGCATGACGGCAGCGAACTGCCCATCGAAATTCTCTCCGGCCGTCCCGGCTTCATCAACTTCCTGGACGCTTTCAACAGCTGGCAGCTGGTAAAGGAACTGAAGGAAGCGCTGGGCCTGCCCGCCGTTACTTCCTTCAAGCATGTCAGCCCCACGTCTGCTGCTGTGGGCATTCCGCTTTCCGATAAGCTGAAGAAAGCCTGCTTTGTGGATGATGTGGAAGGCCTGGATGATTCTCCTCTGGCTTGTGCTTATGCCCGTGCACGCGGTACGGACCGTATGTGCTCTTTCGGTGACTGGGTGGCCCTGTCCGACGTTTGCGACGTGACCACCGCCAAAATGATCCAGCGTGAAGTGTCCGACGGTGTCATCGCCCCCGGTTACGAACCTGAAGCTCTGGAAATCCTCAAGACCAAGCGTAAGGGTAACTATAACATCGTCAAGATCGATCCCAATTATGTGCCCACCGAAGTGGAACATAAGCAGGTGTACGGCATCACCTTCGAACAGGGACGCAATAATTTCAAAATCAACAAGGAACTGCTGCAGAATATCGTGACCGTCAATAAGGACATGCCCGAAACTGCCGTGCGCGATCTGATCGTGGCCCTGATCACCCTTAAGTACACCCAGTCCAACTCTGTGTGCTATGCTGTGGACGGCCAGGCCATCGGTGTGGGTGCCGGTCAGCAGAGCCGCATCCATTGCACCCGTCTTGCCGGTACCAAGGCTGACACCTGGCTGCTGCGTCAGCATGACAAAGTGCTGAACCTGCCCTTCCTGCCCACGCTTGGCCGCCCTGAACGTGACAACGTGATTGATGGCTACATCAACAAGAATGAAGAAGATGTGTGCGCCGAAGGCAACTGGCAGAAGTATTTCACCGTCCGCCCCGAACCCTTCACTGTGGAAGAAATGAAGGCCTATATTGCGACCGTGCGCGGTGTGGCTTTGGGCTCCGATGCTTTCTTCCCCTTCGATGATAACATCGAACGCGCCTGGCGCTCCGGTGTGGATTACATCGCCGAACCCGGTGGATCTATCCGTGATGGTATTGTGATCGAAGCTGCCGACAAGCATAACATGGTGATGGCTTTCACCGGTATGCGTCTGTTCCATCATTAATTATTGCGGGGGAGAATGAAATGAACTTTTTTGAAGAACTGAAAAATTATGATACTCTGGTTGCCGATGCCTGCCAGCTGGAACTGGAACGTCAGCAGCATAATATTGAACTGATCGCTTCTGAAAACATCGTTTCCAAGGCCGTTCTTCTGGCTGCCGGCGGTGTGCTGACCAATAAATATGCCGAAGGTTATCCGGGCAAGCGCTATTACGGCGGCTGCCAGTGTGTGGATATCGTGGAAGAAATCGGCCGTGAACGTGCAAAGCAGCTCTTCGGCGCAGAATATGCAAACCTGCAGCCCCACAGCGGTGCCAATGCAAATCTGGCTGTGTTTTTTGCTCTGCTCAATCCCGGTGATACCGTGATGGGCATGAACCTGCAGCAAGGCGGTCATCTCAGCCACGGCTCTCCCGTGAATATTTCCGGCAAGTATTTCAACATCGTGCCTTACGGTGTGAATGACGAAACCGAAATGATCGATTACGACGAAATGCGCAGGCTGGCCCTGGAATGCAAGCCCAAGCTGATCGTGGTGGG
>JAFWYZ010000042.1 GCA_017517465.1 Clostridia bacterium
CTCTGGCGCGCCTTTTCCTGCTGCATTTCCTTCAGGGTGAACACGTGAATGCGGATGGTATGGTCAGTGAAGGTGATCTCCGCACGCTGACGGGGCCGGGTGAGGGCCAGGATTTCGGTATAATCGGTGTGGCCGGAACGGGCAAAGCTGATGGCCACTTCGGACCGGTTCTGCCAATGCATGGGGATAAACAGGCGAGGCTTGACGGCCATCACAAAATGATTGGCACCGGCATCGTACATACCGCCCATCCGGGGATCCACCGGGAACATGGCAATATCCATGGGCAGGCGGGTAATGGGCGCCACGGCGGCATAGAAATCTTCCTCTGCCCGGATAATCTCACGCAGGGTGCTTTCATCCCGCCAGTGCCACAGGTTCAGCGTACCGGCATGGAAAATGTGCAGCCCGTGCACCGTCACATAGAAAGAAACGCCCTTATGGGTGGAGTCATAGGCATCGATCCGCACATCATCCCCTACCGATACATGATCGCCCTTTTGCATAAACAGGCTGTCCCGCATATCGGCCACGGCAGGGTTTTCGCGCATATCGGCAGCAAAGACATAGGTGATGGGGTATTTTTGTGCAACCCAGCCGCACACCACCGGATCAAAATGGTCTTCATCGTCATTGGACACAAAAACAATCACCTGCTTATAGCCTTCAAAATCCTTTTCGGTGAGCCGGTTTTCTTCCTCTACTTCCCCATTTTCCCCCCGCCAGTAATCGAAAATCAGCAGCGTGTCTTCCACTGCCGCCATCAGCCCGGCATGATGAAAATAGGTAAGCGTTGCCACAGAATTCATGTCCGTCCTCCTGTATCTTTACAATAAAAATCCGTCTTGTATTTTTCCCTGGGCCTGGGGCAGGGAAAGCTGCATGATGTTTGAAAGCGTGGGGGCAATATCCACCACCGCCGCTTTTTCCACCACTCCCTTTTCCCGGATCCCGGGGCCTGCCATCAGCCACAGCACCTGCGCCTGTGGCATATTCAGGGAAAAGCCATGCTCACCCTTTGTTTCTTCCGGCGCATCCACAAAACAGCATCCGTCTGCGGCATCCACCGCCAGATGCACGTTTTCAGGGCCCTGCAGGGAGCAGATTTCCGCTTCGTCATAGATATGCCCGATGCACAGCTTTTCCCGGTTTTCTTCCAGATAACGTCTGGCAGCCGCCAAATCTTCCCCATGGATATAGGCACCCATCCCCAGGCTCTGCGCCCGGCAGCCGGTGTGCTTTTTCAGCACCGCATCCAGCAGCACCCCATGGGGCGCATCACGGTGACCGTGGTCGGACACGATGCAGAACACCGTTTCTTCATACAGCCCCGCTTTTTTCACGGCATTGACGATGCGGCCCACATTTTCATCCATACGCTGCATGGCCTGCACGGCCTGGTCGCTGTTGGTGCCATGCCAGTGCCGCATGGCATCCACATCCACAAGATGCACCGTCAGCACATCCGGCGGGCGGCGGGACAGATACAGCTGCTCGCACAGGATCGCCGCATACCGGTCCAGGTGGGGCTGTTTGATGCTGACACGCTGTTTGCCGTATTTCAATTCTGTCTGCAGCACCCAAAGGGGCGTGCCGTAAGAGAGCATCTTCAGCGCTGCATTTTCCCCGGGCAGGGGCAGCACTTCCGGAAAATTCCGCCGGGTATAGGGGTTTTTGCCGCTTACCGGCCACAGAACCGATGCCACGTCCAGCCCTTTTTCTTTGGCGGCCTGATGCAGGGTTTTCACCCTGATCTGCCCGATTTCCCAGAACCACTCACGCAGCTTGGGAGGGGTATCCCCCTGAAAGGGCTGATTATGAAAAATGCCGTGCTTTTGGGGATAACAGCCGGTCAGCATGGAGGTGTGGATGGGATAGGTGATGGTGGGATAGACGGTTTTCACCTGGGTGCACAATGTGCCCCTTTCCCTCAGTTCCCGCAGGTTCGGCAGCGCAAACAGGTGCTGGGCATCCACCTGAGACAGAGCATCCAGGGAAATCATACACAGCCTTTTTTTCATTCCACAGCCCCCGAAAGCACGAAATTCTTCTGTTTAGTCCGCAAGGGGAAGAGGCCGGAAACAGCCTCTCCCCCTGCAAATACGGTTTCTTATTTCATTACATTTCCAGCAGCTTCTTCTTGAGGGTCTTTTCCATTTCAGCCAGCTGCTTTTCGGCTTCGAACCGCTTCTGACGGCCTTCGGTGTGAATGCGCTTCACTTCGTCGATGGTATCGATGAGGCTCTGGTTGGTCTGCACCAGGGTTTCCATATCGATGATGCCCCGCTCGCTTTCCTTGGCGGTTTCGATGGTGCCCATCTTCAGGGTTTCTGCATTCTTCTTGAGCAGGTCGTTGGTCATATCGGTCACAGCGCGCTGGGCCTTCATGGCCTGCTGAGAATGATGCAGGCCCAGGGCCAGCACCATCTGGTTCTTCCACAGGGGCAGGGTGTTCACCAGGGTGGACTGGATGCGTTCCACAAGCAGCGCATTGTTGTTCTGCAGCAGGCGGATCTGGGGAGCCATCTGCAGGGACACCTGACGGGTGAGCTTCAGGTCATGCAGCTTCTTTTCAAAGCGGTCGCACTGGTCAGCCAGGTCCTTGGCAGCCTGAGCATCCATGGCATCGCCGGTCTGTTCGGCCTTGTCACGCAGCTGCTGCAGGGTGGTGGCCCGCACTTCAGCCAGACGTTCTTCGCCGGCAACGATGTAAAGGGTCAGTTCATGGAAGTATTCCAGGTTCTGTTCATACAGGTGGTTAAACATGGCCACATCCTTGAGCAGCTGCACCTGATGGTCTTCCAGGTTCTTGGAAATGGCTTCCACGTTGACGGAAACATCTTCGTACTTGGCCTGGATGGCAGCAATGCGCTTGCGGGCGGTGAAGAACCAGCCGCGGATGCCCTTGGGCTTGTCACCGGCGGTGTTGAAGCCCTTGAGCTCGGTGATGAGGTTGGCCAGAATGTCGCCCACATCGCCGGTATCGGCGGTCTGCACATTGCCCAGCACCGTATCGGCAAAGGTGGAGATCTTCTTCTGGGCTTCGGCACCGTAGAGCATCACATGGTCGGGATTGGTGACATCGATGGTCTTGGCAAATGCAGCCACCTGAGCCTTTTCAGCTTCGGTCAGACCGTCAGCCAGCTTTTCCACCGCTTCATCGGCAGATTCGGGAGCGGCAGGCGCTTTCAGTTCGTTCAGCATTTCCATGGCGCTTTCGATGACCTGCTTGTCACCCATTTCGGGCGTCAGGGTCAAAACGGGCACGGCGGGCTTGGTTTCGGTGGCAACTGCCTGAGCATTCTGTTCGGACATGGTGAAGATCCCCCTTCTCGATTTCGTATATCCTTGAATCCGGAATGGATTTTTGGGTCGCTCTGTTATTTCTGGCTGGCGGTCATGCTCTGCATGCCGGTGTCGGTGAGGCCATCCGCCTTCAGCAGCGTTTCCAGTACCTCCACGTCGGTGGAAATATCCAGAATATCATCCTGATAGAGGTTATTGAGCTGCTTTTTGAAGGCCTTTTCCACCACTGCGGCGGCGCTTTCGATCTGGCGGCGGGTTTCCTGGGCCTGCTGGCCGGTCACGTTCCGCTCGTTCATTTTACTGTAACCGCTGAGCATTTTCAGCGTGGTGGGCAGATAGTAATCCATAAAGCGGCGGATCTGCGGTGCCTTGGCGGGCTGTTCCGCCACGGTACGGAAAATTTCCCGGGCTGTTTTGTCGATTTCGTCAATGTTCCGGGACAGCACCGCATCGGGGATCCGGTCGTTTTCTTCCTGAATGGCCTTGAGCATTTCCAGGCCTTTTTCGATCAGGCCGTCCACGGCTGCATCACCGGTTTTTTCAATGGGCTTCTGAACAGGGGCTTTCTTGGACGTATCCACACCCTGGGCCATGATGGAAAACACCTTTCCCACCAAAGTGGCCAGCAGACCGCAGATCACAAAGCTGGGCCAGCCCTTGAAGCCGAAGATCCACGCAAACAGCGCCACCACCGCAGCGGCAGCAATGAAAGCCGCCTTCTTGGTATTCTTTTTCTTTTTATTCTGCAAGGGACATTTCCTCCTTCTGAAATCACAGCAGCATTCCATTTTCTATAATAACATATTTTCCCCTGCTTTTCAATGAAGGAACAAAAGAAATGCGTGATTTTTCCATGAAAATATGATGAGAAAAGCCCGGCAGCATCATGGCCGCCGGGCTGTATTTGCATCTTAGAAAGTCATATTCACAAATGTTTTGAGAATGGCCAGTGCGCTTTCCATATCCCGCATATCAATCACTTCGCAGGCGGAATGCACATAGCGGCAGGGAATGGACAGGGTGCCGGCAGGCACACCGCCGCGGCTGTGCTGGATGGCAGCGCCGTCGGTACCGCCGTAGGGCAGCACTTCACGCTGGTAGGAAACACCGGCCTTTTCGGCAGCGGCGATCAGGGCATCCCGTACCGCAGGAGTGGCTACCATGGAACGGTCCATGAATTTCACGGCAGCACCCTTGCCCAGCTTTACGGCAGGCAGCTTCACTTCGGGGGTATCGCCCCAGCCCGTCACATCCAGCGCCACACCCAGATCGGGGTTCACGCTGTAAGCGGCCACGGTGGCACCGCGCAGGCCCACTTCTTCCTGGGTGGAGAACACACCCACGACGGTGTTTTCGTTTTCTTCCATCTGGCACAGCAGTTCAACCAGCAGCGCCACGGCACAGCGGTCGTCCATAGCGGGGGAAGCAATGCGGTGTTCACCCAGCATGAAGCAATCGGGGGCATACACGCACACATCACCCAGCTGCACCTTGGTCAATGCATCGGCCTTGTCTTCCGCGCCGATGTCCACAAACAAATGGGCCAGGGTTTCCGTTTCACCATTGGTGGGCTGGCACACAACCACGCCTTCCACACCGTTTGCAAACACCACATGGCGGGTTTTGCTCATGCTTACGGACACACCGCCCACGCTGGTCACCCGCAGGTAGCCTTCGTCTTCGA
>JAFWYZ010000043.1 GCA_017517465.1 Clostridia bacterium
AGGGGCGGACAGGGGCTGCACGTCTTCCAGGTAGAGGGGCTTTTTTTCCTTGGGACGTTTGCGGGAGGGCACATACTTGTCCCTGCCGAAATAGAACAGCTTCAGCAGCACCGTGAGCAAAATGGCAGCCAGGGCCAGCACGCCCAGGATGGTCATGTAGGTCTGGGTCTTGGGGCCGATGATGATGGCCAGAATAAAAAGCAGCACCGCAGCAATGGCCAGATTATCGCTTTTTCTGTATTTCATGGGATTACTTCCTTTCTTTTTTCCACTTTCGCCAGGCACTGCGCCGGCCGGACAGGGCCATGTACATAAACACAAGGCTCATGGCCGTCACGATCAGCAGGGATTGCCAGAAGGTAAGGCCGTCAAAGAAGCTGAGGGACAAAAGGGCCAGCAGCAGGGGCAGCAGCTGCTCGTTGATGCTTTTTCGGAAAAGAAAGCCGGTGTCTCTTTCCACCTTGACGGCGGATTGCAGATCATAGATGCCCAGCCGATGACGGACGTGCACCGGCACACCGATGCTCAGCTGGGGCAGGCATGCCTTGTTTTCCGCATCAAAGGCTTCGTTTTCCATGGGCAGCACATGGCACACCGTCTGCCGGTTTTTATACCGCAGCACCACCCGGTCCATGCTTTCCAGGCCCATGTAGTGCATATTGTCTTCCGTCATACGCACAATATCCGCCGTTTCGTCGCAGCGGTGAGGCCGTCTGCAGCAAAGGGACAGGATGCTCTTGCCCACAAAGAAATCGCTGAAGCGGGTCAGCAGCGGCTTTTTCCGTTCCGTTTTAAAGGAGGTCAGTACCGGCCGCAGCACCAGCTGCTCCCCGAAGCATTCCCGGATAGCCTTTCGCAGACCCTCCTTTTCCTGATAGGGCATTTTGCCGGCGGCCTGACGGAGGATATACCCCTTTTCCTCCGCATCATAGGCCTCTTCCAGAGCCCGGAACCCTTCCGGGGTCAGGCTGGCTTTGGCGCTGTTCCACTGGCTGAGGGTCAGCCGGGCGGGCACATTTTCCCCAAGCAATGCCCTTTGTCTGCCGGTCAGGCGGATCTCCCCTTCCTTCAGCCGGCTGTCCCTGCGGATATGCCGGGCACGGAGAATCAGGGCATCCTGGGTGAGGGGATTGTACAGCTCAAACAGGGAAAACAGGGAAAAATAATCTTCCGGCAGTGCATTGCAGGGAATATTGATATCCTCTTCCTTCACATTCTCAATGCTCTGCATGCGGATCTTGCCAAAGGAAGCTTCCTGCCTGCGGCACAGCAGCACCTCATCTCCGGGCTGCGCCTGTACAAGGTCCTGGATCACCTGGGTCAGGCGAATATGGCCTGCCTCTTCATGGGAGCCTTGCTGGACATACACATTGGCAAAAAGGCCGTTTGCACCATTGACAAGGGTGAAAAAACCGGGCTGCAGCCCTGTGCCTGCGGCCACCTGGGCAAAATTGAGCCGGCCGTCGGCCTTTCTGCCGGATGCTTTTTCGGAAACGGTATAGCAGCCCTCTTCCGAAAGGCAGTGCAGCATGGCATCCTTTCCCCGGCGCAGCACCGGCTGGCCCTGCGAATTGGGCAGCACCCGGATGTTCTTTTCTTTCATTTCACCATCTCCGTCATATGTTCCCGGACAGCACAAAGGCAATCAAACACCGTGTCCAATGCATATTCGCCAAAGCCCCTCCGCAAAAGCCGGGAATTGATCTCCAGCTGAATGCAGGGAATGCCCAGGCGGCGGTGAATGGCCGCGGAAACCGTGTGAGGGCAGGAGGCCTTGAAGGGATGATCCACATGCACGGAGGAGATTCCCTTTTCCTGAAAGACGGACAGGATTTTTTCCGCCATCAGGGGGTGCTCCACATTCCGGCCCTCATCGGTGCCGATGCAGATCATTTCCGGCCGCTCCGCCGCCATCTGGTGCAGATCCACCAGACACAGGATGCCGTGTGCGGCGATATATTCCGCCAGTGCATCCTTATAGCTGCATTCCGCATCCCAGTTGGCATCGTCGTGGCAATAGGTCTGCTTGCGGATGATGGGGCAGCGCAGCTTCAGGTGCAGCATTTCCGCCAGCACCCCGGTTTCCGGCTCGGCGAATTTTTCCCGGCCTTCCCGCCATTGCTTCACACAATGGGGTGCGGAAAACATGACGCAGCCCTCTCCGTCCCGGATCAGGAAGGAAGCGTCATTGTGCGCCTCCATGCGCGCCTTTGCCGCAGCATACAAATCGTTTTGCAAGGAACCCGTCTCCTTTTTATTGATACCAGCTTTCCGGAATTTCCATGTTACAGACGCACATATCCCGGTCCGCGTTTTTCCAGATGGTGATCATGCGGTCCGTCATTTTCCGGGCATCGCACACATAGCAAAGGGCGTTGCCCAATTGGCCGTAGTGCACCGCATCCGCATCCTCAAAGGCCTTTTTGTAGTTGGGGTAATATTCGCTGCAGCCGGATACGTCGGCAGGCAGGCCGTGCACCTCATGGGGATGATAATCGGGGCAGGGGATCTCGTTTCCGTCCCAGTCGATGACGGTGGCATCAAAGCCCTTTTGTGCAATGCGGTTTTTCACGTCGATCATTTCATCCACGGCATGGAGGTAGGTGTTGCGCTCATGGCCGATGCCCAGCAGCAGAATTTTGCCGCCCACATCGTACAGCCGGCTCAGGGCACCGCCCATGGGGGCCGGGGTATGGCTTTTTTCTTCGCCTTGGATGTAGGCA
>JAFWYZ010000044.1 GCA_017517465.1 Clostridia bacterium
CAGCGTTCGTCCTGAGCCAGGATCAAACTCTTGTGTTTAATCCATACAACTTGGTGTTCTGGTTCCCCAGACCAACAAGTAAAACTCATTCCAGAATTAACTGTCGTTCTTCCTCTTTCTCTGTATCGTTTTCAAGGTTCGCTGCCCGCTCTTCCCGCTTTCCTTTCGGAGTGCCGTTCCGAAGCGTGCCTGATGATAATAACACCTATTTTTCGCTTTGTCAACCCCTTTTTCAAAAAAAATTCACTTTTTTTCAAGTTTTTTAAAGAAAAAGGGAAAGACCGCTGTCTTTCCCGATTTTTCTATGTTTTTCCTCACTTTTTTCTCTTTTTGCTGACCGCTCTCACGATCAAAATAATCACAGCCAGCAAAAGCAGCCAGGGAACCAGGGAAAGAATGAAAACCACCGCATCTCCCAGGAATCCCACACCGGAAGAAACGGAATCCGCAATTCCGGCACCAATGCGCTGGATGAAGGATGCTTCCTCCGCTTCCACAACACGTGTTTCCTGCACAAAGACAGAGACCGTGCTGTAATTCACATCGTCATCCATGCCCTTGAGCTGTGCCTGGTAAGAATCGATCATGTACTGAGTGTCAGCGATGGACGATTCGACCTGGAGAAGATCGGACATTTCTTCCGCTTGCACAAGCAGCGCCTGCAGCCGTTCCATCTTTTTCAGCTGGGTATCCAGCCGGGCCTGCACGTCGTAATAGTTTTCTGTCACATCCTCCACTCGGCTGGTGAAAGAAGAAACATTGCCCACAGTTTCCACCGTTTCCAGGAAGTCGTCAAGCTTTTCGGAAGGGATCCGGAGCGTCAGGGAAGCGTTTCTCATTTCGCCGGTGCTATGATCACCAAACTGTGAAATGAATTCCACCCGGCCGTCATTGGACAGGGTAAGCGTCTGCAGCTGCCGGACAACATTTTCAAACTCCAGGGTGCGGATCGTGAAATCAACATTGCGGATCAGCTTTGTCTGCCGATTGGATTCCTCCATTCCGGCAACCATATGATCCGCAGCAGACGCGGGAGCGGGAGAGTACGAATTTTCTTCCGTAGCAAGAGAGCGTTTGAGGGTGATGGCACCGCCGGCATTTGCCATATCTGCAGTACCGCTGGTTGAATACAGGGCAATTGAGTTATTGCCCGCAGGTGCTGCTTTATCCCTTGTCATCAACGTACCGCCGATCACAAAAACAAGTGCCGCAGCAATAGCCAGAAGATTTCTGAACCCCTTTTGATTTGCATTTCTTTTTTCCATACTTTCCTCCCGTCTGACAGCCGCTCTCCAGGATTGGGCAAACTGAGGGGGAACCGGCCCTTCTTCCTTGCGCAGATCCTTGCAAATGCTCAATAGGTTTGCACATTCTTCGCAATGAGACACATGTTCTTCCACCTGTTGCGCCATTTCCGCTTCCAGCCGGCCATCCAGATATTGATCGAGGAGATCCCGGATTTGTTCACAATTCATCATTCAATACCTCCTCTCCCCTCTTTAGACGTGAGACACGGGAAAAAGTTCCCCATGCACGGACAAAATTTCACACAATTCTTTTCTGGCCCGGTTGATTCTGCTTTTGACGGTGCCAAGACTGAGATTCAGCATCTGTCCAATCTCCTCATAACTGAACTGCTGCATATCCCGGAGCACGATCACCTGACGGTATTCTTCCTTCAGCTGCCCGATGGCCTGCCGCAAAAGGCGCATACGTTCTTTTTCCTCCAGCTGCTGATAGGGGCCCTTTGCACGGTCCACTGCCTCGAAGCCGGTATCCTCCTGCATGCTGTTCAAAGAAATCACTTCTTTTTTCTTTCGCAAAAAATCGTTGCAGCAATTGATGGCAATCCGGATGATCCAGGTAGAAAAGGAGCTGTCGCCGCGGAAATGATCAAAAGCCCGGTAGGCCCGCAGCATGGTCTCCTGTGCGCAGTCCTGCGCATCCTGTTCATGGCCCAGCATCCTCAGGCAGGTGAAATACACCTGCTTTTCACAGGGTGCTGCCAGCTGTTCAAAACGTTCAGCTTTTGATTTTCTTTTCAGAAAATGAAAGTCGATTGCAAGTCACCTCATTCATCTGTTATTTGAAAACGGTGCATGGGCATGCCTTTTACCGTTACCGTTTCATTCCACATAGAGGCAGGACGGACCCACGTCTCCTGCGTTCCATACAATGCCCGGTAGATGACCATCGGTTCTTCGGTTTCAGAATGCAGGGCCAGCCCGGTCACGAGGTAACGATTTCCTTTATAATGCCGGTATACACCGCAGGGAATACGGATCCGCATGCTTTCCAGCCACAGGAAAGGAAAAACCTCCTTCAGGTGAGGCATAAAGGAAAAAGCCTGCCATTCAGCCGGTTCGGATGGAATATCCTCCGGGTATAGCCACAGGGCATCGTCCACCTCATCCTGCTGGAAATGCATGTTTTCGATGGGCATATCCTGAAAAATCAGGAACACATCCCGGATAAAACCAAGGCCGTCTACCACGCAGTGATGGATCAGCCGGGCCTTTTCCATATCCGGCACAAACCCCAGCTCTTCCTTCACTTCCCGTATGCAGGCTTCTTCCACGCTTTCCCCGGCCAGCACCGCACCGCCGGTGAGATACCACAAAATCCCGGGGTACAGTTTCTTGTGAGGGCTGCGCTTTTGAAGCAGCATCTCTCCCCGGCTGTTGAGAAATATGGCTTCCACCACCCGATGGTAACAGCCTGCAGGCACCTTGTCCCCTCGGTACATGGTTTGATTCAGAAGCCTTCCTTCCGCATCATACAGATTCCATTTTTCCATACGGCATAATCCTTCGCGCAAATAAATTTCCCGATTCCATTATAGCAACCGGCACAGCCAAAAGCAAGAAACGCACAGGCTTTCCCTGTGCGTTTTATGTAACAATTTACTTTTTTCGCATTTTGTTGACCACGAAGCACAGCACAATGGCCAATGCACCGCCAGCCACCAGGTATATCCGGTTCTCAATCAGAAAAGGAATCAGTTCCTGGCCGTTTACCTTGATCACATCCACATACAGATCAATTTCAAACGTGGTCAGCTTGGTGAGGGCTTCCACGCTTTTATCCTGAAAATAGAAACCGATGCCGCCCCCTGCAAGCAGCGCAAGGCCGCCAATGGCCAGCAATATTTCCGCGACCCAATAAATAATAAACATGATGATCCCTCTTTTTTGTCTTTTCATTATCATACATCATCTTTTGACATCTGTCAATCTGTCCTTTTCTTGCCATATCAGGTGAAACGTGCTATAATGCTCAATCGAAAAGGAGGGGCAGGCATGGACGACAACGCGCAGAAACGCTTTTGCGAGCTGGCTTCCCGGGCATGGAATACCGGCAGCTTCGTTTTTACTCCTTTTCTGGATCTGCAAGGGCTTTCCTCCTTCCAGGAAGCACTGCCTTCCCTGCCCAAAGTGCCCTGGCAGTTGTTCGGCGGTGCAGAAGGATGCGAACGAAAAATGCTGCGTTTTGGCAATGAAGAGATGTGCGGCTATGATATGCCCTTCCCCATTGACTGCATCAGAATGGCGCCTTTGAACAAGAAATTTGCCGACAAGCTGACCCACCGGGATTTTCTGGGCAGCCTGATGGCCCTGGGTATGGAAAGAGAGATGCTGGGCGATATTATTGTGCAGGAGGACTGTGCATTCCTTTTCTGCCACAACCGCATTGCCGATTATGTGTGCCGGAATCTGATCCAGGTGAAGCACACCAGCATTTTCTGCGAAATAACCGATATACCACCTGCAGAGGCCCTCTTCAGAACGGAACGGAAAGTGGTGCAGCTATCCTCCGAGCGTGTGGATGCCCTCATCGCCCATGTGTTCAAAATGAGCCGCGGCGATGCGCAGGCCCTCTTCCCCATGGGCAAGGTTTTTGTGGACGGCAGGCAATGCCTCTCCCCCGGCTATACACCCAAAACAGGTCAGGTCATTTCCGTGCGTGGATTTGGGCGCATGAAATATACCGGCGTGGAAAGCCTGAGCAAAAAGGGAAAATGCAACACCGTTGTGGAACTGTACATATAATGTAGAAAAGGTATTTGATTATGAGCTATACGATCATTGACAGTCACACCCATGTGTATCCGGATAAGATTGCCCTGAAGGCAGCAAAGAGCATCGGCCAGTTTTATGATATTGACATGCGCATGAACGGCAGCATTTCGGGGCTGCTGCAGGTCATGGAGGAGGAAGGCGTATCAAAAAGCCTCATCTGCTCCGCTGCCCTGACGGCGGACCGTGTGCCTGCCATCAATAATTTCATCGCTGCCACCGTGGAAGCCCATCCGGACAAGTTCTTTGGCCTGATGACCCTGCATCCCGACATGGAAGACCCCAAAGCCGAAGTGGAAAGGGCCATGGAAATGGGGCTGAGGGGCGTGAAGCTGCATCCCGATATGCAGAAATTCGCCCTGGATGATCCTATCTGCCATAAGATGTATGCTGCCTGTGAAAACGTGTGCCCCATGCTGCTGCATACCGGCGACAAGCGCTTCCGCTATTCCAACCCGGATATGATCCCCCGGGTGCTGGACCGTTTCCCCGGCCTCACCCTCATCTGTGCCCATATGGGCGGTTACAGCGAATGGGATGCTGCCGCCAGATGCCTGGTAGACACAAACGTGTATGTGGACTGCTCCTCCACCTTCTTTGCAGTGGAAAAGGAAAAAGTGCTGGAGTTGTTTGACCTGTACGGTGAAGACCGTATCCTCTTTGGCAGCGACTACCCCATGTGGCATGTGGGGGATGAAATCAAAACCCTGCTGAGCCTGGGGCTTTCCGATACTGCACTGAAGAAAATCTTCAGCGAAAACATTCTGCGAATCCTGCCATAAACAAAATCGCCCTGCCTTCCGTTTGGAAAGCAGGGCTTTTTTTCTACTGTTTATTCATGATGAAAGAGGGTCATCATCAGCCACACAATTTCCGCCAGAGAATAGCGCCGTTCGCTGCAGACGGCAGGAAGCTCCCTGCCGCAGCCCTGACGGGCCGCCGTCTGCATGGCAGAAAGCCAGTCGGCAGTGTTTTCGTTGCAGGGATTCTGGGTGGCATAGATCACCTTATCCCATTTCCGGGCCGCATTTTCCGTGGTCTGGGTGTTATGATAAACACGGTTGCATCCGCAAGCCATCTCTGATTCCTCCTTTTTGTGCCGCTGTATCCGGCACACTACCATGATATGCTCCCGCTGCAAAAACGGCACAAAAAAGCACCTGCATCTGCAAGTGCTTTCTGGTGCACCATCAGGGACTCGAACCCGGGACACCCTGATTAAGAGTCAGGTGCTCTACCAACTGAGCTAATGGTGCATGTTCGTTCGAACAGGGAATATAATACACCATTTATCTGCCATTGTCAAGCCTTATTTCCCAAAAATTTTTGGATTAATTTTCGGTTTTTCATCTGAAAATGTCACAGGAATTTAATTCCTTGCCCGTTGACATCCCCCATGCATTCCGATACAATAAAAAAGATAGAATGCTGACGAAAGGTGCTGACAATTCCCTTGCGCGCTTTGAAAACCTTATTGCTGTTTGTGCTAATTTTTTCCGCCGTTATTTCCTGTGCCGCTGCCGAAAATGTGTACAGCCTGCCGGTGGATTTCACCCCCGGTATAAAGCCTTTGCCTTCCAATTATCTTTCTGAAACCGAATATCAGGATCCTTCCCTTCATGTGACCATCGAAACAGGCCGGAAGGACGAATGTGATTACTGGGTTGCCCGGATCAAGATCAGCCATCCTTCCCAGCTGCGTACCGCTGCGGCTGCCGGCTTTGAAAACGACTATACCACCAAAGGCACCTTCATTGCCAAGCGCCAGAACGCTGTGCTGGCCATCAACGGGGATTATTATTCCTATTACCAGTACGGCTATATTCTGCGGCAGGGCAAGCTGTTCCGGGATAAGCTGCGGGCCGAACGCGACGTGCTGGCCATTGACGAGGACGGCAATTTCCATATCCTCTTCACCCCCGACAGAAACACCATGGCCCCCACCCTGAACGGCAAAAAGCTGATCAACGCATTTCACTTCGGCCCTGCCCTGGTGGTGGACGGCGAAGTGGGCACCCTGGAAGCCAGCTACTGGCTGGCCCCCGAAAGCAAGCGCCAGCGTATGTGCATTGCCCAGACCGGCGAGCTGGAATACATGGCCCTTTGCTGTGCCGGTCCCCTGCGCGGCTCTCAGGGCATGACGCTTTACCAGTTTGCGGACCTGGCCAAAGAACTGGGTGCCCGGACTGCCTATAACCTGGACGGCGGCGATTCCACCATGATGATCTTCAATGGCCAGAAAATCAACGACAAGGAAAACAAAAACACCCGGGACATCAGCGACCTGATTTATTTCGCTTCTGCCTGGGACGGAAAATAAGGAAGCAATCTGTATGAACACATCCTACATTTTTTCCCTGCTGATCGGTGCAGTCATCTGCACCGGTCTGTTTGCATGCACGCTTTCCAGGCGCAAGTCCGCTCTCTCCCCTGCCTTCTGTGCCCTGCCCCTTGGCATCATCCTTGGCACGGTGTGCAGCAAGGTGCTGTTTGTGCTGATGAAGGCACAGGAGCAGCTTGACAATTATGGGCTTGCCGCCTTTTTGCGCACACAGCCCGCAGAATTCACCTTTGTGGGCGGCTGTATCGGGGCGGTGCTGGCCGTATGCCTTGCTGCCAGGCTGTGCAAGCAGCCCGTCTCTTCCACCCTGGATGCCTTTGCCCCTGCCGGTGCGCTGATGGCCGCTGTTGTCCGGGGCAGCACCTATTTCCTGGACAGGATGAGCATGGTGGGCGTCGGGGATTATGTGGAGAATGAAGCACTTTGTTTCTTCCCCGTGGCCGTGGAAAACGAAATGCTTTTTGGTTGGTTCTATGCCGTGTTCATGCTGGAATGTGCCTTTGCGCTGCTGTGCGCCGTTGCCGTTTTCTTCCCGGCCATCCGCGGCAAAATGAAGCCCGGCCATGTATTCCTGCATGCCGTCTTCTTCCTGGCCCTGCCTCAGATTTTCTGCGAACAGCTGCTTGGCAGCTACATCAAATGGGCCTTTGTCCGGGCGGAACAGCTGCTGTGTGCAGTGCTCGTTTTTGCCGTCATTCTGTATGCCTGCAAAAAGAATAAGGGGGCCAAAATGCGTTTCCTGCCTCTGATCCTCACCGGTATCTGCATGCTGGCAGTGATCGACCTTCTGTTCATGCTGGATAACAAATACCTCTTCGGGCTGGAGCTGGCCCCCGACACATGCTACATCCTGATGATCGTGCTGCTCGTGATCATCGGCGGGCTGGAGATGTGGGCCTTCAGACGGCTGAACAGATCAAAAGCATAAATCAAAAAGGCTCCGCAAATCTGCGGGCCTTTTCTTTTTTGGCTGCAAACATTTTCTCTTGTTCAATATCCGGGGCCGTTCAGGTTGATGCCATTGGGATACAGTGCCTGAATTTCCGCACCCCTGTCAAAAGGAATGTATTCACCATGCTTGAACATGTGGTAAATCACATAATACCGTTCGTGTTCCCGCCATCCGCCCATGGTGGAGTAAGACTTTTCATCCACATGGCAATCGGGCAGCGCCGCTTTCAGGTCATTCACCACCTGCTTGTCCACCGGATATTCGTCGGACCAGTTGTTACTGTTGAAAAGCCACAGCCGCTCCAGCTTGCTCAGGCCCAGCAAAGGGGTCCAGTCCTTGATGCGGTTAAAGCACAGGTTCAGGTCAATCAGATTGGTGCAGTTTTTCAGGCAGGAAATATCATGAATATCGTTTTTGAACAGCTCCAGATATTCCAGGTTTTTCAGGCTGCCGATGGGGGTAATATCCCGCAGTTCGATCTGGCAGGCCAGAATCAGCACCTTCAGATTGGGCAGATCATACAGGAAAGAAAGATCCTTCACCTGATTGTGGCCGATGTCCAGGGCCAGCAGGTTTTTGCAATACTTCAGATTGGCAAAATTCCGCTCTGTATGCTGAGGAGACCGATTGTTGTGCAGGGTGGAAAATGCAGTGGCATCGGTGCGCACCCAATGGTCTCCTATGCGCATGGTCCAGCCGAATTCGATATCCGGAAATGCAGCCGCCAGCACATCAATATCCTTCGAGTACACATTGGTGTTGAACATATCCACTTTTTTCAGATTAGGCATCCGGCGCAGGAATTTCACAAATGCATCCATATCCTGCACCCGCACCTTGCCCAGGTCAATATATTCCGCATTGATATCGCAGGTAAATTTCCCCTGGAAGGTGATTTCCTCCGCCGCAGCACTGCAGGCCAGCAGCATGCAAACCATCAGCGCCAGCACCAAAGCCATTCGTTTCATGTTTCTTTCCTCATTTCTCATTCTGTGCATGCCGGAACAAATTCCTGTATTGCGCCCACACCCTCCACATACGGATTCAGCTGAAAGGGCGTATCAAACTGTATCTGCGCCATCACGTTCAGGGCATCCTGGCCTCCTGCCAGCACCGGCTGATAATTGTTGTAATCCCTTTCCCCGGAAGGCAGGGCCGGCAGGATGTTCAGCTGATGACCCAGATAGCGGTTGTCATCATCGAAAGTCAATGTGAATTGAAAAAGCGCAGTATAAGGGGCACGGATTTTGGCATTGCCGCCAAACACAAAATTGCCCAGGGAATAGCACACCGTTTTGCCGTTCATCACATCAATGCCCTGCAGCACGTGGGGATGATGGCCGATCACGATATCCGCGCCGTATTCCATGGCCGCTTCGGCATAAAGCCGCTGGGCTTTCTCATGCTGGGTGGCATATTCAATGCCCCCGTGCATTACCGCCACCACCACCTGGCATCCATCTGCTTTCAGCTGTTCGATCTGGCTGCGAAGCAGGTTTCTGTGGCCGTAATACCAGAAGGTGATCTCTGCGCCCACGAAACCGATTTTCACACCGTCTTTTTCAAACACCCAGGGCTGCTTCACCGTATCATTGGTGCCAAACCACCCCTGCCCGGCTTCATTGAGCGTTTTCACCGTGTGCAGCACACCGTCCCCGCCAAAGTCGTAGGTGTGGTTGTTGCAGATGTTCACCGCTTCCACGCTGCTGGATGTCAGTACGTTCACATAATGCTTGGGCCCCCGGAAATTATAGGTTTTTTCCACCCTTCCGGAGGAATAATTGATCAGCACGCTTTCCAGATTGGCCACCGTCACATCGTCATTCCCGATGACAGACTGTACCTTTTCAAAAAAATAATCATAGCCGTGCTTCTCAAGATACGCATCGAAGGAAAAATCCTCCTCCCGCAGCCTGTCCTCTCCCCCGATGGTACAGTCTCCCACAAAGGTGAGGGTCAGCTGTTTTTCAGCCATACAGGAAAGCGGCAGCAGGAAAATTGCCAGCCATATCCATATTCGCTTCATGCATTTATGTCCTTTCTGTGATCCTGCTTATTATAGCCGAAAAAGCAGAAAAATGTCAATTTCATTCCGGTTTTTCCGGTGTGTTTCATTTTCTCGCTGTGATATGCGGAAAAACAAGAAAATTTCGCCGAAATAGGGCTACCCAAAACGGGTTTTTTCGTGTATAATATTGGGGACAAATGATTAGGAGGTTGAAATCTTATGCCTTTAGTCAATACCAAGGAAATGTTCAAGAAAGCCTATGACGGCGGCTACGCTATCGGTGCTTTCAACGTAAACAACATGGAAATCGTGCAGGGCATCACCGAAGCCGCCAAGGCCGTGAATGCTCCTGTGATTCTGCAGGTCAGCAAGGGCGCCCGCGCCTATGCCAACCATACATACCTGGTGAAGATGGTGGAAGCCGCTGTTCAGGAAACCGGCCTGCCCATCGCGCTGCACCTGGACCATGGCCCCGACTTCGAAACCTGCAAGAGCTGCATTGACGGCGGTTTCACCTCCGTGATGATCGACGGCAGCCACCTCAGCTTCGAAGACAACATTGCCCTGACCAAGAAGGTCGTTGACTACGCTCACGACCGCGGCGTTACCGTTGAAGGCGAACTGGGCCGTCTGGCCGGCGTGGAAGACGACGTGAAGGTTTCCGCCGCTGATTCCAGCTACACCCGTCCCGAAGAAGTGGAAGAATTCGCCACCCGCACCGGCTGCGACTCCCTGGCCATCGCCATCGGCACCAGCCACGGCGCTTTCAAGTTCACTGCTGCCCAGTGCACCCGTAACGAACAGGGCATCCTGGTGCCCCCGCCCCTGCGTTTCGACATTCTGGAAGAAGTATCCAAGCGTCTGCCCGGCTTCCCCATCGTGCTGCACGGCGCTTCCTCCGTTCCCCAGAATTTCGTGAAGATCGTCAACGAAAACGGCGGCAAAATGCCCGACGCCGTTGGCATTCCCGAAGAACAGCTGCGCAAGGCTGCCTCCATGGCCGTCTGCAAGATTAACATCGACAGCGACCTGCGCATCTCCTTCACCGCCATGATCCGCAAGCACCTCATGGAACATCCCGATCACTTTGACCCCCGCCAGTACCTCACCGATGCCCGCAAGGCTCTGGGTGAAATGGTACAGCACAAGATCGTCAACGTTCTGGGCTGCAACGGCAAGGCTTAATCAAACAATCATGCGCCGGAGTGTATCATGCACTCCGGTGTTTTTTTCTTCTTCCCCTCCCCTTTCCATACGATTCAAAAAATGATACACTTTTTCTCATTTTTTGAAATTTAGGGCTTGCATTTTTACTTCACCTATGCTATAATTCTTTTTGTTCCACGTTTGGGATTATAGCTCAGTTGGTTAGAGCACCACGTTGACATCGTGGGGGTCATAGGTTCGAGTCCTACTAATCCCACCAGAAAGAAGCCACCCTTGATGGGTGGTTTTTTTGTGTGGATTGGAGGACGCTGAACCGTGGTCCCCACGATCGTGGGGGGGCCGGAGCCAAGCGCACCCAGTGGGTGATGAAGCGAGGCAAAGGCCCAATGAGCAAAGGGTTTCCGGCAAGTGAAAGCGAAGGCGGAAACCCTATTGCGAATTGTGGACATAGGTTCGAGTCCTACTAATCCCACCAGAAAGAAACCACTCCTTGTGAATGGTTTCTTTGTGCGGATTGGAGGACGCAGAACCGTGGTCCCCACGATCGTGGGGGGGCCGGAGCCAAGCGCACCCAGTGGGTGATGAAGCGAGGCAAAGGCCAATGAGCAAAGGGTTTCCGGCAAGCGCAAGCGAAGGCGGAAACCTATTGCGAATTGCGGACATAGGTTGGCGTCCTACGAATCCCACCAGAACGAAACCACCCTTGATGGGTGGTTTTTTTGTGCGAAAAGGCCTTGTGATTTCTGTTCATCGCAAGGTCTTTATGTTTTGTGTGTAGAAGATTGACTGTTCGATGTGATTACAGGTTCATGCCGGAATTCTGCATATACCCTGCCAGCATCCTGGCTGCA
>JAFWYZ010000007.1 GCA_017517465.1 Clostridia bacterium
ACCGTCATCTTCATCTCTGCCGACCGTGACAATTACTGGTACCACATGGACAGCGGCATTGCCTGCCAGAACATCTGCCTGGCTGCGGAAAGCATCGGCCTTGGCACCGTGATCCTTGGCATGCCCCGTGCCGCTTTCCAGAATGAAAAGGCAGATGCCTTCCGCAAGGCGCTCCTCTTCCCCGAAACCCACGATTTCACCATCGCCATTGCCGTGGGCATTCCGGACGACGATAAGCCCGCACACCTCCACGCCAAAGACCGCATTTCCTACGTCCGCTAAGTGCATCATTACAAAAAATGCCTTGCTTTCCAAAGATGAAAGCAAGGCATTTTATATTTCATTCGTACCGCTGCAGAGATACCGCCTCTATGCCGCCGTCCGAACGGATACCCACCAGAATTTTATGTCCGCCCACCAGCGAAACAATGTTTTCCCAATGGTCCATCAATCCTTCCTTTTGAGGATTCCTGAACAGGTCCTGTGAAAAATGGGAAACATTCACGTCCGCGCTCACCATCTTCCCGGCCACACGCACGCTGCCGTCTTCCATCGCTGCCGCCACAAAGCCGTCAATGGCCGTCACGTCCCGCACGTTCGTCCAGGATGCAATCTCCTGAAGTATTTCTTCATCCAGGCCGTTAGAAAACACCTGCACGCTGCCGTCTTCCATCAGCGCACACAGGGTGTAATATCCGCAGCTCAGCTTTTTTACATTTTTCAGTCCATCTGCCTGCAAAAGCGCCGCCTGTTCCGGCTTTTCCGGATAGCGCACCGCCACGTATACCGTTCCGCTTTCCGTCAGCACCACCACATGATACATACCAAAGACGGCGTCTTTTGCCTTTTCTCCTTGCGGAATGACATCTGCGGGGTGCAGGAACCAATCATCTTCCTCCATCATCCCAAGGGGCAGCACCAGCTTTCCCTCCCGGTCAATGGCCAGAATATCGTCCCCGCCGCCCACGTTGGATATCAGCTTTTTCAGATTTCCCTGCTGCTGAACTTCCTGCCAATAAATCGGATTGGCATAAATCAGATTGCCGTTTACCAGCCCGCAGCACTGAAAACGGGCTGCGGCAATATCTTCCACCTTTCCAAAGCCTTCCACCGCCATATTGCCGCGAAAATCAAATCCGAAAGCATCTACGCTGCCGTCTGCAAAACGCAGCAGCACATGCCTGTCGCCCACTGCCGCCTGCACTACGCCTTCATAAGCGTCCCGCACGTCCGTCAGGAACGCAGCATCCATCCAGCCCTGCCGGTACCGCCTGCCCTGATCATAGGCCACCATCACCCGATGCCATGGCCTGTTCTGATATTCCTTTGTTTCCAGCACAAACACATTTTCACCTTCATTCAGGTAAACAATCCGGTTTCCGCCGGGTTTTTCACGCAGGTTCACCTGATTCTTATTGACAATGGCAAAACTGCTGTCCGTAGCCGCCAGCGCATTGACGGACATAAAAATCATACATAGAACAATCATCACTGAAACAATCTTTTTCATCGTATTGTATTCCTTTCCAAGCCGCCTTCACAGACAGCTTCATCAATAATAACGTTATTTTTTCATCTTTTGTTTCACACAAATGAATTTTTTTCCATTCCCATTTTCTGCTGATAAAAACGTTCTTCTCTGCCACGGATCGTACACATCTGTCACTTGCCAATCCACTCCGAAACGGGTATAATAAAAAGAAGATAAGGAGGTGCTGTCATGAATTTATCCCAGCTGTTGGAAAAACTGAAGGGTGATCCTTTCTTTATGGAAAACGTCACTGCATGGCGCACCCTTCCTGCCCGCCCTGCACAGTATGCCCCCTGGCCCCGGGATATCGATCCCCGGCTGCCTCAGGCCCTCGCTAAGCACGGTGTGCACCAATTGTATACTCATCAGGCCGCATGTCTGGAAGCAGCCAGACAGGGAGAAGATTATGTGGTGGTCACCCCCACTGCATCCGGCAAAACCCTGTGCTATAACATTCCTGTTTTGTCCGCCATTCTGAAAAATCCGGATGCCCGGGCGCTGTATCTGTTCCCCACCAAGGCCCTGTCCGCCGATCAGGTGAGCGAGCTTTATGAACTGATTGAGCTGATGCAGGTGGATGTAAAAACCTTCACCTACGACGGTGATACCCCGGCAGCTGCCCGCAGGGCTGTGCGCCAGGCAGGCCATGTGGTGGTCACCAACCCGGATATGCTGCATAGCGGCATCCTGCCCCAGCACACCAAATGGGTGAAGCTGTTCGAAAACCTGCAATACATCATCATCGACGAAATCCATTCCTACCGCGGCATTTTCGGCAGCAACCTGGCCAATGTGCTGCGCCGGCTGCTGCGCCTGTGTGAATTTTACGGCAGCCACCCCCGGTTCATCCTCTGCTCCGCCACCATTCAAAATCCCAAAGAACTGGCGGAAACCCTCATCGGCCGGCCGGTAAAGCTGATCGATAACAACGGTGCCCCCTCCGGGGAAAAGCACTATATTTTCTATAACCCTCCGGTGGTGAACCAGCAGCTGGGCATCCGCAAAAGCGTCCTGTCCCAGACCCAGTCCATCGCCGCCATGCTGCTGAAAAACCATGTGCAGAGCATCGTCTTTGCCAAGTCCCGCCTGCAGGTGGAGGTGATGACCCGCCAGTTGAAGGCCCTGGTGGCAGATCCTCTTGGCAATTCCGGAAAAGTGCGGGGCTACCGGGGCGGCTATCTTCCCCACGAACGCAGGGAAATTGAAAAAGGCCTGCGTGCCGGGGACATTGATGCCGTCATTTCCACCAATGCCCTGGAGCTGGGCATCGACATCGGCGCTTTGGAAGCCTGCGTGCTTTGCGGCTACCCCGGTACCATCGCCAGCACCTGGCAGCAGTCCGGCCGCGCCGGCCGCCGTCACGGGGTCAGCGCCACGTTCATGGTGGCCTCCTCCAACGCGCTGGATCAGTTCATCGTGTCCCATCCCGAATATTTCTTTGATCAGCCGGCAGAAAATGCTCTGCTGAATCCGGATAACCTGTATATCCTGCTGAACCACTTCAAATGCGCCGCCTACGAATTGCCCTTCAAGGCCGGCGAAACCCTGGGTAATGCCATGGGCGGCGAAGAAATGCTGGATTTTTTGTGCGACGGCAATATTCTGCGGCAGGTAGGCGATACTTACCATTGGTGCGCCGAGGATTTCCCCGCCAGTGAGATCAGCCTGCGCACCGCCATGACGGAAAACTACCTCATCATGGATATCACCGACCCTGCCCGCCCCCGGATGGTGGGGGAAATGGACCGGTTCACCGTGCCCATGCTGCTGCACGAAAATGCCATTTATATGCACGAAGGGCAAACCTACCAGGTGGAAAAGCTGGACTTTGATGCCTGCAAGGCCTTCATCCGCAAGGTGAATGTGGATTATTACACCGATGCGGATCTGAACGTATCGCTGAGCCTGCTGGACATCGAAAAAGAAGAAGAAAACGCATACTTTGGCGAAGTCAAGGTCACAGCACTGGTGAAAATCTTCAAGAAAATGCGCTTTGACAATAACGAAAACGTGGGGTTTGGCCCGGTAAGGCTGCCGGAAACGGACATGCACACCGCTGCCTGCTGGTTCACTCTGCCGGATCATGTGGCCAATGCCTTTGAGAAAGATGATCTGCAAAGCGGCATGCTGGGGGTTGCCAATCTGCTGCGCATTCTGTGCCCCTTGTACCTCATGTGCAGCCCCCGGGATATTGCGGTATCCTATCAGGTGAAATGCCCCTTCACGGACAAGCCCACCCTCATCATTTATGACAACTGCCCCGGCGGCATCGGCCTTTCCGAAAAGGCATTCCGTATGCGCAAGGCCCTCTTCACCCATGCCCTTACCCTGGTCAATGACTGCGAATGTGAGGGCGGCTGCCCCTCCTGTGTGGGGCCTGTGGGTGAAATCGGTACCCGGGGCAAGCAAATGGCCAAACTGCTTCTGGAGGCGCTGGTGAAATGACCATTCACGAACTGAACATCCTGCAAAGAAACAGCTTCTCCCGCAATCACCCCTACACCGTGGATGAACGCATTGTGGCCCTGGAAAGGCTGCAGGATGCCATCATCAAGCGGGAAACAGAAATTCTTGCCGCACTGCATCAGGACCTTGGAAAATGCGAAGCGGAAAGCTATATGACGGAAATCGGTCTGGTCAAAGGCGAAATTCAGTATACCATCCGTCATCTGAACCGCTGGGCTGCCCCCAAGCGGGTGCGCACGGCCGTCAGCCAGCTGCCCGGCCGCAGCATGCTGATGAAGGAGCCCTGGGGCGTAGTGCTGATCATGGCTCCATGGAATTACCCCTTCCTTCTGTCCATGATGCCCTTTGTGGGTGCCCTGGCCGCCGGCAATCACATCATCCTCAAGCCCAGCAACTATGCCCCTGCCACCTCACAGGTGATCTTCCGCCTCATCAGCGAATGCTTCCCGGCGGAGCAGGCTGCGGTGGTTTTGGGCGGACGTACCGAAAACCAGCAGCTGCTGGAAGAAAAATTTGACTATATTTTCTTCACCGGCGGCAAGCAGGTGGGCCAGCTGGTAGCAGAAAAGGCTGCCAGGCACCTGACCCCCATCACGCTGGAGCTGGGCGGGAAAAGCCCCTGCATCGTGGATGAAAGCGCCGATATCCGTCTGGCGGCACGGCGTATTGCATTCGGCAAGGGCATCAATGCCGGACAGACCTGCGTGGCCCCGGATTATGTGCTGGTGCATGAAAGCGTAAAAGAAAAGCTGATGGACGAAATATGCGCCTGCTGGATGGATTTTTACGGCAATGCCCTGGAAAATCCCCATTGGCCCATGATGATCTCCCCCCGGCATTATGACCGGGCCATGGCGCTTCTGAACGGCCAGGATATTTACTTTGGCGGCACCGGCGATGGCATTCGGCTGTCCCCCACCATCGTGCATCATGTCTCCTGGGCCTCCCCCATCATGCAGGAAGAAATCTTTGCCCCCATCCTGCCGGTTCTGACCTTCGAACGGCTGGACGATGCCATCCGGCAGATTGCCGCCGGCGAAAAGCCCCTGGCCCTGTACCTGTTCACCAAACGTGCTTCTGCCCGGGACAAGGTGCTTTCCCAGTTGTCCTTTGGCGGCGGCTGTATCAATGACACCGTCATGCATCTGGCATCCTGTCATCTGCCCTTTGGCGGTGTGGGCGAAAGCGGTATGGGCCGGTATCACGGCAAATATTCCTTCGACACCTTCACCCATGAAAAGCCCATTCTGAAAAAGAGCCGCTTTCCGGATTTCAAGTTCCGCTATCCGCCCTATACGGAAAAAAAGCTGAACATCATCAAAAAACTACTGAAATAGGAGGCCCTCCATGCCTGCACTGGAAGCCTATAAACGAAATCTGGATTATTCCTATGCCCCCGGGATGTTTCCCTCCATGGAAGCCATGAAAAAAGTGCCCCACCTGGTGCGCCGGCTGCTGTTGTCCTCAAAGGCAGCCGAGGGGGAAGGCGTGGAAAAGCTGACCGCATTGGCAAAGCAAAACAATATTCGGATCGAAATTGCCGACAAGGCCCTTTCCCGCATTTCCGGCAAGGAAAACTGCTTTGCCGCTGCCGTGTTCGAAAAGCAGCCTGCTGCCCTGCAGGGCTGCGATCATGTGGTGCTCCACCATATTTCCGATGCCGGTAACCTGGGCACCATTCTGCGCACGGCCCTGGGCCTTGGTTTTCGGGATATCGCCATCATCCGCCCTGCCACCGATGTGTATGACCCGAAAGTAGTGCGCTCCTCCATGGGCGCGCTGTTTTCCCTGAGGGTCAGGGAATACAACGATTTTGAAGCCTACCGGGCGGAATTCCCTTCCCATCAGCTGTACCCATTTATGCTGGATGGGTCTGTGCTGCTGGAGGAAGCGGCAAAGAACATCATCCGCCCCTGTGCCCTGGTGATGGGCAATGAGGGAAGCGGCTTGCCTTCGGAATTTGCAACCCTCGGCAAAGCGGTGCGTATCCCCCATTCTGACGATATCGATTCTCTGAACCTGGCCATTGCCACGGCCATCGGGATGTATACATTCAAAAAATAACGGAGGAAAAATAACATGACGGATTATGAAATGATTACGGCCCAGGTCACCAAAGCCCTGCTGGATCTGAAAATCGCCGGCAAGCTGCAACTCGGTGCCCAGGTGGTGATCGGCTGTTCCACCAGTGAAGTGGCCGGCGGCAAGATCGGCAAAAACAGCGCCCCCCAGATCGGCGAATGGATCGCCGAAGCGGTGCTGAAGTTCTGCAAAAATGCCAATCTCACCCCCATCTTCCAGTGCTGCGAACACCTGAACCGCTCCCTGGTCATGGATAAGGAGGCCGCAGAAAAGGCCGGCTACACCCAGGTCTGCGCCATTCCCCAGCCCAAGGCCGGCGGCAGCGTGCCTGCCGCTGCATGGAAGATGCTGGAGAACCCCTGCCTGGTAATGGCTGTGCAGGCCCATGCCGGCATCGATATCGGCGATACCCTGATCGGTATGCATCTGCGCCCCGTGGCCGTTCCCTTCCGCGGTGAAATCGACAAGGTGGGCAGCGCCCATGTGACCTGCGCCTATTCCCGGCTGCCCTATATTGGCGGCGAAAGGGCTGTGTATCAGTAAAGCAAAAGTCCGGCAAAATGCCGGGCTTTTTTGCAAGAATTGACACATTCTCTTCGTTTATATAGCAAACCCCCAAGGAGGTGTGCCATGAAGAACTTCTTCCTTTTGATGATATTTCTCTTTTTGCCGCTGTTTTGCCTGGCTGAAAATGCAGATCTCTTCCCCGTTTATGATGAAACTTCCGGGAAATGGGGCTATCAGAACACCACAGGTCAATGGGTCATCCCTCCTTCCTTCGATGAAGCGGAGCCTTTTCTGAACAGCTATGCCTGCATCAGTGTAGACAAAAATCAGCATGCCTACAACCGCTACGGCATCATCAACATCGACGGCCGCATGATTGTGCCCCCGGAATACTATATTTACAACGATAACGGTGATGAAGAAACTCCCTCTGATCTGTATGTTGTATCGCTGGTGGGAGGCACTCCCCTTTCAGGCTTTTTCGACACAAAAAGCGGTGTATATTCCGGACTGAAATGGCATGAGGTTCTGGGAAGAATGGCTTGCGATCACCTTGTTCCCGTACTGGATGAAAACGGCCATGCCGGATATGCCAGCCGTGAGACCGGAGAGATTGCCATCCCCTGTATGTATGCCGGCGTATATCCCGGCGTGTTTTCGGAAGGGGTGGCTGTTGCAGCTTACGCCGATGGCACCGGCGAATATTTCCTGATGGACGAAGAAGGAAACATCATTTCCCTTCCGGATGGGATCACTGCCGTGTATGCCGCTCTGGCTCAAAATGACCGGATTGTGATTCAGGAAACAGAAACGCAGCTTTATGGCTATGCCGATCTTTCAGGCCGGATCGTCATTCCTCCCCGTTTTACCACAGCTTCCGATTTTGAAAACGGAATGGCAAGAGTAGAAGAAAACGGCTCTGTTTTCCTTATTGACACCCAGGGCAATTCCGTTGATACCGAAACACTTCCGTAAAATATATGCCTTCCCTCTTGCATTTTTTTCGGAACAGTCGTATAATATACACAACGCGAAAGCGAAAATTCGTTTGGAGGTAACTGTTATGGCTTTCAAGATCACTGACGCTTGCATTGCTTGCGGCGCTTGCGCTGCTGAATGCCCCGTGGAAGCTATCATCGAAGGCGACGGCAAGTTCGAAATCGACGCTGACAAGTGCATCGAATGCGGCGCTTGCGCTGATGCCTGCCCCGTTGGCGCTCCCGAACAGGCTTAATCAAAGCGAAAAAAGACCGGTGGAATTTCCACCGGTTTTTTTGTTATCTCTTATGCCTTTGTCACAAAGTGCCGCACGGGCGCATCCGTGCTGAAGACGGCTTCCTTCAAAAATTCCGGATAAACCGTCATCCCCTTCAGCCTGTCCAGTGCCACCCATTCCAACACGATACAGCTGTTGTCCTTGTGGGAATGGGGCTGGCCGTCATCCGCAAGATCAGCAGGATTTTCGGTATCGATCCGGTAATAGAAGGAAAGGTGATGCGCCTTTTTGCCCTTCCATTCCCAGAAGCATTCTTCCATCCACAGCATCCTTTGGCACTTGATCTCCGTACCCATTTCCTCCTGCCATTCCCGGCGCAGCGCGCTTTCCAGCGTTTCACCGATCCTGATATGCCCGCCGGGCACTGCGTATTCCGTGCCGTTTTCCTCCCGCTGGAGAAGAATTTTCCCATTCCTCACCAGCACACCGGCCACACGCACACCGCAGTTCCAATCATCGCCGGAAAAAATCCAATCCTGCATCATGGCATCACCAGGTAAAGCTGCCCATGCGCATAACGGTCGGATCGATGCTTCCAAGATCCTTGGCGCAGGTCATGGCCATGGTGTAGCGCAGATCCCGGGTGATTTCTTCAATGCCCTCGCGCACCCCTTCTGCGCCTTTTTCACCCAGCCGCTTCATCAGCGGCCGTCCGATGCAGCAGGCCTTGGCACCCAGCGCCAGGCACTTGTATACATCAATGCCGCTTTCCAGGCTGCAATCCACAAACACTTCCATGCTGTTTCCCACGGCCTGCATGATTTCCGGCAGCACCATCAAAGGCGGCAGGCTATACTGTAACCTTCCATTGTGATGGGACACCACAATGCCCTTCACGCCCGCTTCCTTGCATTTCAATGCATCCTGCACGCTGAGCACACCTTTGATGACGAAGGGCAGCCTGGTACTCTTTACAAAGTCCTTCAGTTCATCGGTGGAAAGAGGCCGCATTTCCATGCCCTCAATGCAGTCATAGCCGTTGTGGCTGAAAGCATGGTCAATATCCATGCCCACCGCCAGGGCACCGTAGCTTTCGGCATGGCGGATCTTATCATAAATACTTTCCCGGTCCTGGTAGGTTTTGATGATCTTGACCACCTTGGCCCCGGTATCGATCATGCCCTCCAGCTCTTCCCTGGGGCCCATGCCGCTGAAACACACGGCATTTGCCATGGCCGCCCCCCGGGCAAATTCCACCATGCCGTTTTCCCTTGTGTTGTGCAGATGGGAAAGGGCTGCGGTCATGACCGGGGTATCAAAATGGTGGCCGAAAAGCTCCATGCCGGTATCGGGCATCACACTGTCCAGATGCCTCACTTCCAATAACAAACTATCCAGATAGGCTCTCGTGATATGGTCCGAAGACCCGGTTTTTCTCTGCATATAATTCCCTCCGATGGTTGATATTCTATATTTTCGTGCCATTTCCCCTGTTTTCCTGCACAGCAAATGGACAAAAGCCTCTGTTTTTCTGCCTTTTTTCCATTTTTCAGGAACAAAAACTTCCCCTCATGCGTTATCATTACAGACAACTCAACGGAGGGATTCCCAATGAAAAAGCTTCTTGCATTCCTGATTGTTTTATTGCTGCTCACCTGCCCCGCCTTTGCAGACGATACCCCTTCTCCCTTTGATATTGCAGGCCTTTCCGGCACCGATTTCATCGTCAGCTATGCCGCCGATAACGGGCAGGTGCTGTATTTCACTTCCATGCACCATCACCCTGCCGAACTGCCCCAGGACATCAATTTTGACGGCATTGACGATCTGGTATTCCTTACCGCAACTGGTGCCGGCAACACATATTACACCTTTTTCGTCAACCTGAACGGAAAATATGAACGTGTTTTCCTCATGGGGCACGAAAACGATGCCGCCTGTAATTTCCAGCTGTACCCAGATCAGCAGCTGCTCTCCGTTTCCGTCAGCCATGGCGCTGCCGGTGCGCTGTACGAAAAGGTGCTGTTCCGCTGGGGAGGAGCCAACCTGCTGCCCGTCCGCCGGATGGTGTCCGAAGAATACACGGAAACCACTCATGACGACCAGACCACCACCACCGTCACCCATCACGACCAGGTGCACGTTTCTTTCTGCCGCTTCGAAGAAAGCACGTTCGTCGGGGATGTGTATGCCGAGCAGACCCTCAGCCTGTACGATATTAACGAAGAAACCCTTACCCATTGGGATGCCATTCTCTGGCAGGATTTGCAATAAGAAAGAAGGAATTTGATGAAACGATTCTTCTCCGCTTTCATTCTCCTCAGCCTGTGCCTTTCTTCCGCATGGGCAGTCGGCACGGCATCTGCTGCCAAAGAAGATGAATCCATCAAGATGCCTGTTTGCTGGACGGAAAAATGGAAAGCCGCCGATTTCCTGCAGGATGCCGGCATTGCCGTATATGACATGAAAGACACGGGAAACGAACTGCACTTTTCCCTGCCCGGCGGCGGCACCGGGGTGTACTATTCATATGGCAAATTCCGGCCCTATGATATGAGCTTTCACTTCGACGGCATCACGGAAGAAGAAATGGCCCTGTTTCTGAATCATTATCTGGGGCATCTGGTGCTGGTGGAGCAGGGCAAGGCTCCCGAAGAGCACCTGCGCCCCGATTATCACAAGGAAGAGGGGCTGGGACAGCAGAACATAGAAGCCACCGTTTCCAACGCTCTCCTATACATGGAAGACGAAGGCGATGCCTGGCTGCAGGTACTTTTGCATCAACTCTCCCTCCACGACGGAAACGATGCCCTCAACAGCATGCGGGCACGCCTGGCCAGCCGGATACTGGGCAAGCGGGACATCACCCCCGTGGACCCAAAGGAAGGCTGCGCCTGGTATGATGCCCTTACCCTTTCCATGCAGGATGCCTTGCCTCCGGTGGATGCTTCCGTTTATGCAGACGATCCCCTGATGGCCCAGCTGACCCAGGAGATGATCACCTACACAGATGAGCGAAAAGCCACCTGGCATGCTGCACGGGATGTGGAGAAAGATAAAACCCGGAACCTGGTGTATCTGTCCGTTCACAAAATGGAGGAAACAGAAAACACGCTCACCCTCTGGGCCATGGTATCCGAAAGCCAGTACGCCCTGTATGACGGTACACGCTATCAGACCGTCAGCGGCAGCCGGGTGCCCATGCGGCTGGAATATAAAAAAGATTCCTCCGGACAATGGAAACTGGCAAATGCCATCGAGAGCGGCGACGGCACCGATTACTACCCTTCCGTGCTTCAGTTCTGCGACGGCAATGAAACATTGGCTGCTGCCATCATCGGCGATTTTTCCGTGGATCTGGACACTTACTTTTTCCTGTACCTGCAGCACCACGGCTATCCAACCCCGGACAAAATCCCCTACTGAAACAAAAAGCCTGAGAAGCGTTGATGCTTCTCAGGCTTATCTTTTTCATCAGCCAATGGTGCTGGAATAGTTGGGAGCTTCCTTGGTGATGGAAATATCGTGGGGATGGCTTTCACGCAGACCGGCGCTGGTGATGCGGATGAATTCACCGTTCTGGCGCAGATCTTCGATGGTGGCGGTGCCGCAGTAGCCCATGGAGGCACGCAGGCCGCCCATCAGCTGGAACACCGTGTCAGCCACAGCGCCCTTGTAGGGCACACGGCCTTCCACGCCTTCGGGAACCAGTTTCTTGGCATCTTCCTGGAAATAGCGGTCCTTGGAGCCATTGGCCATGGCAGCCAGGCTGCCCATGCCGCGGTAGGACTTGAAGGAACGGCCCTGGTAAATTTCCATTTCGCCGGGGCTTTCTTCGGTACCTGCCAGCAAACTGCCCAGCATCACGGCCTTGGCGCCGGCGGCGATGGCCTTGGGAATATCGCCGGAGTACTTGATACCGCCGTCGGAAATGACGGGAATGCCATACTTGTCTGCTTCTTCGGCGCAGTCAGCCACAGCGGTGATCTGGGGCACACCGATACCGGCCACCACGCGGGTGGTGCAGATGGAGCCGGGGCCGATGCCAACCTTCACGCAGTCAACACCGGCGGCGATCAGGTCGTGGGTAGCAGCGGCAGTGGCCACGTTACCGGCAAACAGCTGAATGTCGGGATACATTTTGCGGATCTTTTCAATGGTGCGCAGCACACCCAGGCTGTGGCCGTGAGCGGTATCGATGGAAACCACGTCCACCTTGGCATTCACCAGGGCTTCCATACGGGCTTCGATGTCAGCGCTTACGCCAACGGCGGCAGCGCACAGCAGCCGGCCCTTTTCGTCCTTGGCGCTGTTGGGATACTTGCTGCTCTTTTCAATATCCTTGATGGTGATCAGGCCGCACAGATTGCCGTTGTCATCCACGATGGGCAGCTTTTCAATGCGGTGATGGGCCAGGATATCCTTGGCCTGTTCCAGGGTGGTGCCCACAGGAGCGGTCACCAGGTTTTCGGTGGTCATCACCTGGCCGATGGGACGGGTATCGTCGGTTTCAAAGCGCAGGTCACGGTTGGTGAGGATACCCACCAGCTTCTTGCCTTCGGTGATGGGCACACCGCTGATGCGGTAGCGGGCCATCAGGGCCTTGGCATCGGAGATCAGATGTTCAGGAGAGAGGAAGAAGGGATCGGTAATCACGCCGTTTTCACTGCGCTTTACCTTATCTACATGAGCAGCCTGCTCTTCAATGGACATATTTTTATGAATAACACCCAAACCGCCTTCACGGGCAATGGCAATAGCCATCCGGGAGTCGGTCACGGTATCCATGGCAGCACTGAGCACAGGAATGTTCAGCTTGATCTTCTTGGTCAACTGAACGGCCAAAGATACGTCCTTGGGGAGAATTTCACTCTTGCGGGGAACCAGGAGCACATCGTCAAATGTCAAACCTTCACGCACAACCTTCTGCAGCATGGCAAATCCACTCTCCTTTAGTGTAATTTCACAAATTATAAAACACTTTTGCCTCCTTGTCAATCTTTTTTCCAAGGAAAATCTTCTCAAAAAGAAACTTTTTCAAAGCAAAAAAAGTTGTTGACATTTGCCGACACATGCGCTATAATACACCTGTTGCCTGCGCAACACAGGGGTATGGTGTAATGGTAACACGTGGGTCTCCAAAACCTTTGTTCAGGGTTCGAGTCCTTGTGCCCCTGCCAAATAAGACGCTTCACCGTTTGGTGGAGCGTTTTGTTTGTTTGATAAGGGCACCAAAGGACGAGAATGGGGCGGTAGTGAATGACGTGCCAGTGGCACGTCAGAGCCGCCCTGACCGACGAGCGCAGCGCGAGGAGAACGAGTCCTTGTGCCCCTGCCAAATAAGACGCTTCACCGTTTGGTGGAGCGTTTTATTGTCGCCATCGAAGCAAATAAGAAAAAAGTTGCCGAAATATACTCTTTTCCTCCGACAAAACGATGACAATATCATTGCAATATACAGGAAAAGGACTATAATTCATTTGTGCTGCTTTTCAGCATTGGTTGGAAAAATGATTCCATTGCTGTGCAGCATCAACCAAACTGCTTGCCATAACAATGACAGAGCAGAATACATCACGAA
>JAFWYZ010000045.1 GCA_017517465.1 Clostridia bacterium
AACGGGAGATGATACTGCTGATATTCACTGGGCAAGTAAGAAAGATGTTCAGCAACTTATTGATGAACATAAATTTTCTGAAATTGATTTGCCTGCTGTGCTAATGTTTTTGCGAGATGAAAATTAGTGAGTTAAACAACTCCCAATTTGTTGAGCAAACCAAAGCAGATTTTCTCCCTCTCAGGAGGGCGCAATTGTACGCACCGTTCCTGTGCATTGCGTTTGATGACTACATAAACAAACGAGCATCCAAACACGGATGCTCGTTTGTTCGTTGCAGGATCAATTGTTCCTTCAGACTCCTCCCCCCACAGGGGGTATTTTTCTTTCCCTTTTACCAATATTTCGATAAAGATTATGTAAATTCTTTCCCATCCTGTTGGCCAATGGAAAAAAATATGGTATAATGTGCAGGTATGTGGTTGCATTTGATTTATTGATGTGAAGGAGGCAGTTTTCTTGAAGAAATTCACCGCCTTTTTGCTGGCTTTTGTGCTGCTCATTTCCTGCCTGCCCCTGCAGGCCTTTGCTGCCGACAAGGTGATCTACCGCGGCATTGTGACCCACCGCTTCAAGGACAGCTACACCAAGGTGTATGCCCGGATGGACAAAAATTCCAAAGCCCTGAAATTCCTGGATCCCGGCAACAAGATCAACATCACTGCCCTGTATCCCGAATGGGTAGAAGTGGTGCTCAATGACGGCAAAACCGGCTACATCATCCGCCAGCGCATCGATGTCACCGAAACCGTGAACCCGGAAGACAATCCCCCCTATCCGGTGTGGGTGCAGCCCTATTATCTGGAAATTGACCGCACCGTGGAAGTAAAAAGCGATAAGGACCCTGCCAGCGAAACCCTCTCCACCCTGACGGACGGTGCCCGGGTGGCTGTACTGGGCTGTGAAGACGGCTGGGTAAAGCTGATTTTCCACCGCCAGTACGGCTACATCAATTCCAACGATGTCTCCGAAATGCTGCCCGTAGCCCCCGATGATATGGCCGCCGGCACCGACGTGCCCCTGGCTGTGTTCACCTCCTTCTACAACGATAACGAAAGCCGCATCAATAACCTGCGGGTGGCCTGCGGCTACATCAGCAAGACCATGCAGCCCGGGGAAAGCATGAATTTCAATGCCACCGTTTCCCCTTTCAGCAAGGAAAACGGCTATATGCCTGCCCCTGTGCTGGTGGACGGCGAGCTTTCCGAAGGCTACGGCGGCGGCAACTGTCAGGTGTCCTCCACCCTGTGGGATGCCCTGATGCAGCTGCAGGGCATTACCGTGACCATGCGTAAGCCCCACGGCAACAGCGGTGCCTCTTACCTGCCCCACGGCATGGATGCCTCATCCGGCCGTGATGACCTGAACCTGATCTTCCGCAACGACTATTCCTTCCCCATCCGCATCGATGCTTCCTGCCACGACAATGCCCTGTTTGTGGCTATCTATAAAGGAGAATAAACCGCCTTGAAACGCTTCATTTCTCTGCTTTTATTGCTTGCCCTTCTGCCCCTGCAAGGGGCTTTTTGCTGTGCCGAGGAAGAAAGCGAAGCCCTGCCCCGGCTGTATTCTGCCCGTACCCGCATCAGCGCCAAGGTGTTCGAAAGCGTGGACAAAACCCAGGGGATCAATCACATCACCTCCCTTCCCCAGCATGTGTATGTGTATGTCCATGCCCTGGACCCCACCTTTGCCTATGTCACCAGTGCCCGGGATGAAAACATTACCGGCTATGTGAAGCGGGTGTGCCTGGAATGGCCCAAGGTGAAGGACGAAACCAATACGCCCCCCTACGGTGTGGAGTTCAACCACTACATCACCTCCGTTGCCGCCGATGCTGCCCCTGTGCTTTCCGAAATGGGCAGCGGCGAAACGCTGGTCACCCTGTACAAAGGCGCAAAAATCTCCATCATCGGCTTTGAAAACGGCTATGCCAAGCTGATTTTCCACCGCCAGTATGCCTATATCGATTCCAACCTGCTGGAAAGCCCGGTGCCGGTGTATTATTACCCAGAATCCGCCGGAACGGATGCCCCCATTGCCGCTTATACCTCCTTCTATAAGCTGACCGACGATGAAGCCAACATCAGCCGTATGAAAAATATTGATACAGCCTGTGCCAAGCTCAATGCCATCACCCTCCACACCGGTGACGAACTGAACTTCAACCGGGATATTGGCCCCTACAGTGCAAAAAACGGCTACTTCCCTGCGCCTGTGCTGGTCAATGAGGGGTCCAAGCTGGGCTATGGCGGCGGCACCTGCCAGGTGGCTTCCACGCTGTACAACGTGGTGCTGCAGCTGCCCGGACTGGAAGTATTGCAGCGCCGTGCCCACGGTAATAACGGGGCATCCTACCTGCCCATCGAAGTGGACGCCGCCGTGGGCAACAAGGAATTGAACTTCCGCTACCGCAACCGCTTCCCCTATCCCGTGCGTGTGGATGCCAGCGCAAAAGACGGTGCCCTCACCATGGCGATTTACAGGGCAGAATAAAAAGCATGACAAATAAAAGCAAGTTGCTGAAAAAGCAGCTTGCTTTTTGAAAT
>JAFWYZ010000046.1 GCA_017517465.1 Clostridia bacterium
TGTCTTTCCGTTTCAAGTCTATCATGCAGCCAGACAATTGTCAATCCGGCATCAGCCTGCCCGGAAGATCATTTTCTGCTGCCGCTTTTGGGCTACGGACGCATCCTGCAAAAAGGAAAAGGCATCCTGCCTTGCCAGGATCACCGGCATCCGGTCATGCAGCCAGGCAATGCTTTCATGGGGCTCACAGGTAAGCACCGAAAAGACCGGCAGTTTTTTGTTGCTTTCATAGCGATATATTCCTGCCAGAAACAGCGTCCCTTCCCCCTCCGGCCGGATCATATACCGGGTGCGCCTATTTTCCACCGGCTCCCAGCCGGTGCCATCCAGCAGGGAGGGCAGCTGCTCCTGCCTGTTTTCCCATTCAAAGTAATGTGTCATGGGCAAAATACACCGGCGCTGCCGAAAGGCATCTGCAAAAAGCGGCTTTTGCGCCGCCGTTTCCAGCCGGGTGTTGATGATGCGCTTTTTCATCGCCGAAAATCCCCACTCCATGGGAAAGGCACCCATTTTGCCCGTTTTACCAAGGGCCAGCGCCGCCGCCGTCATACCGGGGGCAATTTCTCCCCTGGCCACGCTGTCACAGCCCACAATGGCCTGTTGCTTTCGGGCCGCCTCCTCGATCATCCGCTGAATTTCCCCGGTTTCATCTTCATCTGCCATGTAAAAACGCCCGCACATGGGTTATTCCTCCAAAAACCAGCGTTCCCTGTCCAGAAACAGGTACACCGTTTTTTCCTCCGTCCGGCATACATACCTTACCCCCTGCCCGCCAGCCTTCAGGGCCGGGGCCGGGCGCACATCCAGTACCCGGTCGATCAGCACCTTTTCCCCATCCTCCGTTTTGAACATCAGGGGCCGGATGCTGCCATCGGGCAGAAAATCCGCCCGCACCTTCACATATTCTTTCGCCATCGTTCCTTTTCCTCCCTGCTTTTATCCGGCAAAAAAGGGCACGGGATGAATGGTGTTTTCCTCCTTGGGGCTGAGCAGGGAAAAATCCTTGTCCAGCACCACATTGCCCCGCTGAATAATATTGTGCCCATATCGCCTGCGCAAATCATCCACAGCCGCATCCAGCTTTTCCAGCTTCTGCATCCGCTGGTCCTCCCCGGAAAAAGACAGCTGACAAGGTGCCGTATCCGGTGTCAGATGGGAGCAGGAAAGCCCCACCGACCGCAGGGGCAGCCTGTCCGGAAAATTTTCTTCAAACAGCCTGCAGGCCCCCCGGATCAGATCCTCCGTCACATAAGTGGGCCGGGGCAGCATCATCTGGCAGGAAGCGCGGGCAAGATTGGTTTCCCGGATGGAAATGCTCAGACACCGTCCCTTCAGCCCCTGTTCCCGCATGCGTGCTGCCACACTTTCCGCCAGCAGAAAAAACACACACCGGGCATCCTCCATCGTAGCAATGTCCCGGCAGGTGGTGGTGCTGTTGCCAACGGATTTAAGCGCCGCCTCATGGGCCGCAGGCATCACGGGGGAACAATCCATCCCCAATGCAAAGGCCTGCAGCAGCAGCCCGTTTTTGCCCAGCGTCCGCTTCAGCACCCGGCTGTCCGCACGGGCCAGATCACCGATGGTAAGGATCCCCAGCCGGCGCAGCGCATGGGTGGTGGAGCGGCCCACGTACAACAGCTGATTGGCCGGCAGGGGCCATATTTTTTCCCGGAAGGTATGAGGAAAAATGCCGGTGGTGCCGTCCGGCTTTTTCAGATCGCTGCCCAGCTTGGCAAACACTTTATTATCCGCCACACCAATGGATACCGTGATCCCCAGCTCCCTTTTCACCTTTTCCCGCAGCGCATCCGCCAGCTGCACCCCTTTTTCCAGCGTCATGTCCGGCCCGCTCACATCGATCCAGCTTTCATCCAGCCCGAAGCCCTCCACCCTGTCCGAATATTCCAGCCATATATCCCGCATCATCTTCGAAAAATGGGTGTACAGCCCATAGTCCGGCGCCGCCGTCACCAGCCCCGGGCAGCACTGCAAGGCCTGCCATACCGCCTGCCCCACATGCACACCGCATTTCTTGGCCGGATAATTGGCCGTCAGCACAATACCGTGCCGGGCTGCCGGATCACCGCACACTGCCACCGGCTTGCCCCGCCATTGCGGATGATACAAACAGGCCACCGACGCATAAAAACAATTGGCATCCACATGCAGGATCACCCGGCCCATTTTTCCTCGCCTCCGTTTATAAGAACATTCGTTCTCTTTTATTATATAATGCGAACAAATGTTTGTCAAATGGAAAAGCATGAGAAAAAAATTGAAATTTTTCTATTTTTGTGCTTGACATTCCCCTTGAACTGTGCTAATATCATTCTTGCGCAAAGCGCATGGTCGCATGGCTCAGTTGGTAGAACATACTGGCTGATGTACATAACGCTTTCCGGTTAGCGTTATGGAAACAGGCACGGAACAAATACCGGAAGCCCATGGTGCTTTGGCTCAGTTGGTAGAGCACATCGTTCACATCGATGGGGTCACTGGTTCGAGTCCAGTAAGCACCACCACAATCCTCAATCTTCGGATTGAGGATTTTTTCATACTCCCCCAA
>JAFWYZ010000047.1 GCA_017517465.1 Clostridia bacterium
CTTTCGGCGCCTGTCCTGTCCAGGAACACCCGGCTGTCTCCGGCAACGGTGCACATAAACGCGATCCGGCTGGAGAAATGGGCTTTCAGGCTGCCGGTGATCAATTGCGGCACCGCCCGCTGGCAGGACAACACCACATGGATCCCTGCCCCCCTGCCCAGCACGGCCAGCACGCACAGGGTTTCTTCCGCTTCCGTTCTAAAGGGCAGCATCAGATCGGAAAAATTATCCACAATGCACACGATCCGGGGCAGCATGGCTTCCCCCTGTTTCAGGGCTGCATTGTAGCCCGAAAGATTGGGCACGCCCTTTTCCCGGAACAGCTCATACCGCCGCTGCATTTCCAGGCGCAGTTCTTTCAGCTGTTCCATCATGTTCATGGCATCGTTTTGCACCTTGCCCCCCATCAGATGGGGAAGGCCTGTGTATTCATTAAATTCCGCACCCGTTCCGTCATACAGCATCAGCTGCAGCTCTTGCGGTTTGTTCCGGTGCAAAAGGGACAGAATGATGCAGTTGAGCAGGTTGCTTTTGCCGATGGCGGTGATGCCGCACATCATCAGGTGGGGCATTCTTTCCAGATCGCAGACAACGGGCCTGCCGGCAACATCCCTGCCCAGTGCCACGGAAAGGGGGCCGGGGGCGCTTTTCATTTCCTCCGATTCCATAACCTCCCGCAGCATCACCGGATGCAGCTTTTCATGAGGCACTTCAATGCCGATCATGGTCGTGCCGGGAATGGGCACCTCCAGCCGCACGTCGCGCACGTTCATTTCCCGGGCTATTTCATTCTGATATCCGGCCAGCAGCGAAACATCCAGGCCGGGGGTGATGTTTAATTCAAACCGGTTCACCACCGGGCCAAGGGTGATGCTTTCCACCTGCGTATCCAGGCCCTGCTGCTTCAAAAAAGCATTCAGCTTTTCCGCCTGCTCTTTTTCCCTGCTTCCGTCCGTTTTTTCCGCAGGATAAGCAGGAGTCAGAAGCGCTGTGGAATACAGAAATTCTCTGCTCTGCCCAAAAGATATGTTTTCCATCTGTTGAAAGCCTCCTCTCATGTCCGTTGCTGTTACATCTGCTGCCGCTTCAGCCACACCGTCAGTACCGCAATATCCGCCGGGGATACCCCGGGAATGCGGCTGGCCTGGCCAAGGGACAGGGGCCGGGTATCGTTCAGCTTCTGCCGTGCCTCCAGCCGCAGGGAAGAGAGGCTGTTGTAGTCCACATCCGGGGGCAGCAGCGCTTCTTCCATCGCCCGGGCCGATTTGATCTGGGCCATTTCCCGCTGCAGATACCCTTCATATTTGATCTGGATGCGGGCCTGCTCCATGGCGCTGCGGTCATAGCCCCACTGGGCAGGGATCTCCACCTGAGCTTCGGGCCGCTTCATTTCCCTGGCCATGCCGTTATCCTGCAGGCGCTTGATGAGTTCTTTGGTATCTTGATCCTTCTTTTCGGTGCGGCGCATGCGCTCATCCGTGGCCAGGCCGATTTTGTGGGCCCCCTCGGTGAGCCGCAGGTCCGCATTGTCCTGCCGCAGGTACAGCCGATGTTCCGCCCGGCTGGTCATCATGCGGTAGGGTTCGTCGGTACCCTTGGTGGTCAGATCGTCCACCATCACGCCGATATAGGCCTGATCCCGGGTCAGCAGGAAGGGCTCTTTTTCCTTGCAGTACAGCGCCGCATTGATACCGGCATAAATGCCCTGGGCAGCGGCCTCCTCATAGCCGGAAGTGCCGTTCACCTGCCCTGCCATGTACAGCCCGGGAATATGCCGGGCACCCAGATAGGGGGTGAGGGTCAA
>JAFWYZ010000048.1 GCA_017517465.1 Clostridia bacterium
TGGATGGCGGCAAAAGCAAACGGGTGCTGTTTGTGTGCGGCAGCGGCAATAATGGCGGTGACGGGCTGGCGGCAGCACGTCTGTTTGCACTGAAAGGCGGCAAGGCGGAGGTTTTGCTGCAAAAGCATCCAAAGACGGAAGATGCGGGGAAAAATCTTGCTTTTGCGAAAGCCATGGGCATTGCGGTATATGCTGTGGAGGATGAGGAACTTCGCCATTTTGCCTCTGGTTATGATGCCTATGTGGATGCCTTGCTGGGTACCGGTATTTCGGGTGCGCCGGATGAAAAGACCGCTGCGCTGATTGAACTGATGAACCGTAGCAAAAAGCCGGTGCTTTCTGTGGATATCCCCAGCGGGATGGACGGCAAAAGCGGCGCTTGCCCCGGGGTATGTGTGCAGGCGGATGTGACAGTGTGCTTTCACGCTGTCAAACCGGGCTTGCTTTTGACCGGGCACCGGGAATGGACAGGAAAGATCATCCCTGTGGATATTGGCATGTGGGGGATGGAAGATACGCTGAGGGATGCGGTGCAGGAGATGCATGGCAGGATATTGGCCCCGGCAGCCTTGAAATGCCAGCACAGCAAGCCCCTTTCCTCCCACAAAGGGAACGGCGGCCGCATCGGCATTTTTGCCGGCAGCATGGGCCTTTGCGGTGCGGCGGCCATGTGTGCAAAGGCAGCGCTGCAGGCAGGGGGCGGGCTGGTGACCCTGCTTTGCCCCGGGGATTGCATGTCCGTTCTGCAGAAGCTGGTGCCCGGTGCCATGTGCATGGAAATCGAAAAGGCCCTGGCGGAAAAGCCGATGTTTGATGTGCTGGTGATGGGCTGCGGATTGGGACAGACGAATGATGTGTGGCAGAAGATCAAAGCGCTGTATGACCCGGTAAAGCCTACGGTCTGGGATGCGGATGCGCTGAATCTGCTGGCGAAGGATCCTTTTGTGCTGGGGGAAAAGGCAGTGATGACCCCCCATCCCGGGGAAGCGGCCAGGCTGCTTGGGTGCAGCATCGGGCAGGTGCTGGAAGACCGGCCTCTGGCGGCGCAAAAACTGTGTGAAACGTATGGCTGCACCGTGGTGCTCAAAAGCGACGTGACGGTGATTTGCCGCATGGATAACGGCAAACCGGAATACATCCTCAATGCAGCCGGCACGCCTGCTATGGCCAAGGGTGGCAGCGGCGATGTGCTGGCCGGGATGCTGGGGGCTGTGCTTCATCGGGAGCAGGATCCCTTGCAGGCGGCGGGGCTTTCCTGCCTGTGGCATGGGCTTTCCGGAGAAGCCGGCGAAAAGCGCTTTGGCATGCAGGAATTGACGGCGGAGACGCTGATCGAATGCTTTTATGAAGCGAGGAAAGAAACATGATGGAATATTTGCCCATTGAACAGCAGCATCTGCCGGGGCTGGCCCAGGCCATGATGGCCGCTTATGCCAAAGAACCCTGGAACGAACAATGGACGGAAGAGAGGGCACAGCGCCGCATCCGGGCCATTCTTTCCAATTACCAGTCTGCCGGTATGGCGGCGGTGGAGGAGGGGAAGGTGATCGGCGGGGTGCTGGGCTATGTGGACCCCTATGCGGAGGAAGATTTTTTCTTCGTGTCGGAATTGTTTGTGATGCCCGAATACCAGAAAAGGGGCTATGGAAAGGGCCTGTTGCTGGCCCTTGAAAAGGAACTGGCCGCAGCCGGTGTGCATGTGACCCAGCTGATCTCCATTGACGATAA
>JAFWYZ010000049.1 GCA_017517465.1 Clostridia bacterium
ATGCGGAAGATTACCTTTTTCTTGGTGCGAATCTTTTCCCGGGGGATCAGCTTGCCTTCGTTGCTGACATTCAGCAGGGGGCAGATCTGCAGCATGGTGCCAAAGAAGCCGCTGGCCCGGGAAATGCGGCCGCCTTTGACGTAGAAGGAAAGGTCGGTGGAGAAGAACCAGTGATGCATGAACAGGCGGTTGTCCTTCACCCATTTGTACAATTCGTCAATGCCCATGCCTTCGTCCCGCTTGTCGCACAGGGTGTCCATCAACAGGCCGAAGCCGGAGGAAGCAGCCAGGCTGTCCACCACATAGATGCGGCGCTGGGGATATTTTTCGGCCAGTTCCTGGGCGGCAAGCCTTGCGCTGTTGCAGCTGCCGGACAGACCGCCGGACAGGCTGATGTGCAGAATGTCCTTGCCCTGTTCCAGGAAGGGGGTGAAATAGGCAAGGTATTCACCCTGATTTACCTGGCTGGTTTTGGTATCGGCGCCGTCACGCATGGCCTGGTAAAAATCCGGAAAGGAAATGGACCGGCCCAGGTCATCGGGGTAGGTGGTGTCATTCAGGGTAAAATGAAAAGGGACAAAATGAATATTCCGGCTTGCAAAATGTTCCGCGCTCAGGTCCGCCGTGGAACAGCAGCTGATGATAAATTCGCTCATGGGCCGTCTCCTTTTTTGCCAGTTCTCTGTTGCAGCACCGGCTGCAAACTGGATACAGTTTACCATCTTTTTCCGTTAATTGCAAGCAAAAGGGGCCCATCGGCCCCTCTACGTTTTCTTCCGAAGCAGTCTACTGTCAGTAGAATCGTTGATAATGCAACGTTTTAGCGGCGTCTGCGGTTCAGAATGGCAATAAGGCGCAGCAGCTGCAGCAGGGCAGAAACGAAGGATGCCACATAGGTCAGTGCAGCGGCATTGAGCACCTTTCTTACACCCGTTTCTTCTTCCTGAGTCAGGAAACCGCCGGCATTCAGCATGGCCACAGCCCTGCGGCTGGCATCAAATTCCACCGGCAGGGTGACCAGAGAAAACAGCACCACCAGGGCAAAGGCGATGATGCCCGCATACATCAGCGGCTCAAAGGAGAACAAAATACCGGCCAGAAAAATGGGCCAGGACAGCTTCGAACCGAAATTCACCACCGGCACCATCAGGCTGCGCAGGGAAAGGAAGGGATAGTTCTGCGCCTTTTGCAGGGCATGGCCGGCTTCGTGGGCAGCAATGCCCAGAGCGGCAATGGAGGAAGAACCATACACCCCCTGGGACAGACGCAGGGTATTGGAGGTGGGGTCATAATGGTCGGTCAACTGGCCGGAGGTTGCCTGAATGGCCACATCCCCGGCACCGTTTTGCCGCAAAAGCTGGCTGACCGCCGTTTCTGCGCTGACACCGCTGCGGGTGCCTACCTGGCTGTATTTGGCATAGGCGCTGTTGACCCGGGCCTGTGCCCAAAGGCCCAGCAAAAGCCCGGGCAGCATCAGAAGAATGGTCCAGTCAAAATACATGGAGGAAGCTCCTTTCAGTTTGTCTTATGCGAACATTTCCTGTCAAAAACAGTATACCACATTTTTCGAAAAAAGTACTGCAAAAGATTGTAAAAAATGCGTTATTTCCGGGGCACTCCCATTTTGATTGCACTGCAGGTCACCCATGGCACAAAAATGAACACCCAATGCACAAAAAGTTTCTCCTGAGAGAAAATATGCCTTGACAGGGCAGCGGAAAATTTGTTATACTGCAAGCGAAAAGAGAACAAACGTTCGCATAAACAAAGGAGGGAACAAAAATGCGTTCTAATTGTGTGTATGCCCAGGTGATGGTGCAGATGTTTATGAAGGGCTGGAACATGCGCCAGCTGGCAGAGGAGACGGATATTTCCTATGTATCCCTGCGCAGGAAGCTGAGAGGGGAGAGCCCCTTCATGCTGGAGGAAGCCATGAAAGTGAGAAGTGCCCTGGAGGTGCAGATGCCCCTGGACATGCTGTTTGAAAAGCGGGTGGCTGTTTGAAGCAGCAGGACATGGCATTTGCCTTTTCCCCTCAGGCGATGGACAGGGCCAAGGCTTATTTTTCACGCAGCATGGAAATAGAGAAGGAAACCATGCTGCAGAAGCTGCGGCTGGAAAAATGCAGATTGCAGATGGACTGCCTTCCGGGACAGGAAAGCCGGGATGAACAGGCCCTGGCCTGTCAATTGCAGGCCCGGCGGGCGGCGCTTGTGGAAGGGCTGCAAAAATGGCTGGAAACGGAGGAGGAAATCAAAAGCACCATCCGTGCCCTGCCGGATGGCATGCAGCGGACGGTGCTGGAAATGCGGTATGTGCATCAGATTCCGTATTTTGATATTGCGGAGAAGCTGCACATGGATGAGCGGCACATATACCGGGTCCATCGAAAAGCCCTGCAGATGGCCGCCGTGATCCTTGCGGATCAGGGAAAAATCACAGCCTGACGGCCTGAAGGCCCGGCAGCAGGGAAAGGGCATCTTCCTTTTTGCACAGCAGGGTGCCCGGCCGCATCACCGAAGCACTGGCGGCAGCAGAGGCAAAGGCAAGGGCATCGGGAAGGGGCATTTTCCGGGAAAGGGCACAAAGCAAACCGCCCAGCAAACTGTCCCCGGCCCCCTGGGTGCCCAGCACCTGCACATCTGCCGTGGGGCAGAACCAGGCCTCTTCTTCGGTGGACAAAAGTGCGCCTTCCGACCCCAGGGACAAGCAGATCATGGCCACCCCTTTTTTGTGGTATTCCCGGCAAAGGGCCAGCAGGGCAGGCCGGGAAGCATCCTTTGTACCTGTCAGGGCCAGAAATTCCGGCAGATTGGGCTTGATGAGAGAGGGTGCGCTTTCAAGGGCCAGCTGCAGCGCCTCGCCGTCGCAGTCCACGGCTGTAAAGCATCCCTTTTCTTTCAGTTTTTGTGTAAGGGATGCGTACATGCCTTTGGCGGCACCGTTTGGCAAGCTGCCGGACAGGGACACAAAATCCCCCGGTTTGCATGTGTCAAGCAGCATATTTTCCATATCAAGCAGGGTGTTTTCCGGAAGGAGAACACCTTTTTCATTGATTTCCACCGTGCGTCCCGTATCCTCTTCCCGGATCTTCAGGTTCACACGCAGCGCACCTTCTGCCTGGGTCAGCCGGCAGGGCACCCCTTCTTTTTCCATGGCATGGTGCACGGGCTGGCCATCATAGTCAAAGCCCATCAGCAGCACATCTCCGCCCAGGGTATGGGCCACCCGGGCCACGTTGACCCCCTTGCCGCCCACATCAGTGCGGTTCAGGGTGACCCGGTTGGGATGATCCAGATCCAGCCTTTTGATCTGCAGACTTTTATCGATACAGGGATTCAGGGAAAGAGAAATGATCAATGCGCATCGCCTCCTGTGCCATGATACCATTTTTCCGGAAAAGAAGCAACGAAAGGCGGGCTGAAATTTGCAGGGAAGGGGGTGGATTGATTGACTTTCCCTCTCATTTCCTCTACAATAATAATAGGTATTTATGCCAATTTAGACGGATGAAGAGAAGGGAAGATTTCCATGAAGATCCAGCTGGAACATTTGACCAAGAAGTTTCCCAACCGCAATAAAAAACAGGGTGATTTTGTGATCGCCGTGAATGATTTCAATTTCGAAATTCCCGACGGCAAGCTGATCGGTTTGCTGGGCCCCTCCGGCTGCGGCAAATCCACCGCGCTGAACCTGATCAGCGGCCTGGAAACCCCCACCGAGGGCAAAATCTTCTTCGGTGACGATGAAGTGACCAACCTGCCCCCCGAAAACCGGGGTGTAGGCATGGTGTTTCAGAATTATGCCCTCTATCCCCATCTGACGGTGGAACAGAACAT
>JAFWYZ010000050.1 GCA_017517465.1 Clostridia bacterium
CGTTGATACAGACCCCAAGCTGTGTGCAGAAGAAAGGAAGGCAATCATTCAGCGGTTGGGTGTGGGCCAGTGGCAGATCTTTGGTGCCCATGGATTCAAAAAAGAGCATGCTGTGAGTGCATGATCAATACGGCTTCGGCTGAAATTCCCGATGCTGAAACCTAACAGACGTGATCATCCCGTTTCGCTTCATGGACTGCAGAAGGAAAACCGTACAAGAAAAAGACCAGTTTTAGCAACTGGTCTTTTCTGCATTTGGCTGTCCAAATGCCCTGCTTGCCGGTTAAACTGCCCGTTGTTATTTGGTTTCAGCTGAATAATTGCAGAAAAAGAATAACAAGAAAAGAACAATCTAAAATCGCCAAGCGAAGTATGCAAAACTTGCAAGCAGGGCAATTCCCCAGGCAACATGCGGAAAGAAGAATGCAAAAGAAGCCTTCTTCTTCGCAGGATGGGTCCAGGGGCAATGCCCCTGGTACGGGGGCCGCATAGGCCCCTGCTCCGTCATCAACCAATATCACACATGTTTCTCAATAGAGGTCACAGGATAATCTTCTTTTTCAACGGCGGCAATCAGTTGGCTTTCCTGCACTTCGAAGTGCAGAGTAACGATGGCGGTGCCGGCCTGATGATCGGCCTGTGCTTCCCGGACACCGGGCACGCTTTCCAGCGCCTTTTTCACGGTGGCCTCGCAATGGCCGCACATCATGCCCTCCAGGTGCACGGTCCACTGCATCAGCGGTGCAGCGGGGGGTGTTTTCAGGGGGCGGTCATGCTTTGCATCATGAATATTGACAAGATTGAGCCGCAGCGCATTGGACACCACAAAGAAGCTGGACAGGCTCATGGCCGCTGCGCCGTACATGGGGTTCATTTCCCAGCCCAGCAGGCTGATGAACAGCCCGGCGGCCAGGGGAATGCCGATCACGTTATAGAAGAACGCCCAGAACAAATTTTCCCGGATATTTTTCAGCACCTTCCGGCTGAGCCGGATGGCGGCGGAAACGTCGGTAAGCCTGCTCTTCATCAGCACCACATCCGCCGCATCCAGCGCCACGTCGGTCCCGGCGCCGATGGCAATGCCCATGTCCGCAGCGGTCAGCGCCGGGGCATCATTGATGCCGTCGCCCACCATGATCACCTTGCCCTGCCGCTTGAAGGCACGCACGGCCTTTTCCTTGCCCTCGGGCAATACCCCGGCGATCACCTCATCCACCCCGGCTTCCCTGCCCACGGCCTGCGCGGTATAGGGATTGTCGCCGGTGAGCATGATCACCTTCAGCCCCATGCCCTGCAATTCCCGGACAGCCGCTGCGCTGTCATCCTTCAGAGGGTCGGCCACCGCAATGATCCCGGAAAGGGTGCTTCCACGGCCAAAAAACAGGGGCGTTTTGCCCATTTCAGCCAGCTGCCGCGCCTGCTTTTTCACCGCCATGCCCACCTTCACATGGCTTTCTGCAAATTCCATCTTGCCGCCAAACAGCTTTTCGCCGTTCATTTCCGCTTCCAGCCCATGGCCGGGCAGCGCCGCAAAATGCTGGGTTTCCATGGGCGCAATGCCCATTTCTTCCGCCTTTTCCAGGATGGCCCGGGCCAGGGGATGCTCGCTTTTCTTTTCCAGCGCCGCTGCCAGGGAAAGCAGGGTATCCTCCGTTTCTCCGTTCATGGGCAGGATATCCATCACCACGGGATGCCCGGTGGTGAGGGTGCCGGTTTTGTCCAGCACCACCACATTGGCCTTGCCCGTTTCTTCCAAAGACACCGCCGTTTTGAAAAGAATGCCGTTTCGGGCACCCACGCCGCTGCCCACCATAATGGCCACAGGTGTCGCCAGGCCCAAAGCACAGGGACAGCTGATCACCAGCACCGAAACCGCCCTTGCCAGCGAAAAGCCCATCTCCCTGCCCGCCAGCAGCCAGCCCACCAGCGTCAACAGCGCAATGCCCATCACCACCGGCACAAAAATGCCGCTTACCTTGTCCGCCAGCTTGGCAATGGGTGCCTTGGTGGCAGCAGCATCCTCCA
>JAFWYZ010000051.1 GCA_017517465.1 Clostridia bacterium
ATTCCCCAAAGGGCACTGCCGGTTTTGAAGGAGGCTGTGCAGCAGGGACGTATGCTGCGCCCGGAGCAGGCAGATGCGGCCATACGGCTTTCCCTTCTGCGCCTTGGAGAAGAAGGCATCCGGAAATTGCCCGGGGTGGACGAAGGGCTGGAAAGCCGGATTCTTCAGGCAGCAAGGGAGCATGTAAAGCGGGAGGCAATCATTCAGGCTGTCAAAACCCGGCGCTATACCTGGGGCCGCATCAGCCGTGCCATGTGCTGGGCCCTGCTTGGAACGCAGAAGGAACAGCTGCCGGAAAGCATCCCCTGTGTTCAGGTGCTGGGCTTTCGGGAAAAAGCACGGCCGCTGATGAAAAAAATGCAGCAGGGTGACCTTCCTGTGGTGATGAAGAAAGCACGGGAAGAACAATTGGCCCGCGAAATGCAATATGCGGACATCTGGCATACCCTGGCCGGACGCAGCATGGCAGAGCATTACCGGCAGGGACCGGTGATCGTCGGGGAATGATGCGGATGTAAATTCAGGGAAGAAGAACTGTACATTTATCGTTTGTTATGATATAATGAAGAATGTACTTCGAAATTCTTACGAAAGTTGGTAAACCGGCATGACGAAGGCGAAAGGACTGAGAATGATGGCATTGCTGCTGGCAATGCTGTTTTTCGTCAGCTTTTCTGTCAGTGCCTATGCCGGTGAATATGACCCCAATTATCCGGACCTGCTGTCCGAAGGACATCTGAATGCATCTTCCGCCATTCTGATCGAAGCAGAAACCGGCGAGGTGATTTTCAGCAAGAATCCGGACGTCAGGGTGCATCCTGCTTCCACCACCAAGATCATGACCGTGTGGCTGGCCCTCAACAGCGGCAATCCGGACCAGATCGTGACGGTGAGCGAAAATGCCGTGAACGTGGCGGAGGATGAATCCACGGCCAAGCTGGCTGCCGGGGAAGAGGTAAGGCTGATTGACCTGATGTATGCAGCCATGCTGCTGTCCGGTAACGATGCGGCCACCGCCATTGCAGAAGGGGTAGGGGGCAGCGTGGAAAACTTTGCCTACTACATGACCCAGGCTGCACAGGCGCTGGGCTGCAGGAATACCAATTTTGTCAATGCCAACGGTCTGACCGATGATAATCATTACTCCACGGCCCGGGATCTGGCCACCATTACCCGTGTCGCCATGCAAAACCCCACATTCCGTCAGATTGTCGGTTCCACCAGCTATGTGATGCCCAAGGACAATATTTACCGTTCCCGGGAGATCGTCAGCGGTGTGCGGTTCATTTTGCCGGCGGAAAAGGAAAGCGGCGTTTATTACGAATATTCCACCGGTGTTAAAACCGGTACCACCTCCGCTGCCGGCCGCTGCTTTGTGGGTTCGGCCACCAAGGATGGGGTGAGCCTGATTTCCGTTGTGATGGGCTGCTCCACCGATAAGGCACGCTATACCGATACCATCAAGCTGATGGACTATGGCTTTGCTCAGTATAAGAGCACCAGCATTGCGGAAATTTATGCTGAGAACCCCCGGGTGATCGACATTCAGGGTTTTGCGCTGGATGACCCGGATGTGGGCCGGCTGCAGCTGGAACTGAGGAAGGTGGACCCTGCGGTCAAGGACCTGATTGTAACCAGCCAGGACCAGATCGAATATTGGGTACAGAATTTCAATTCCATCACTGTATCCGAGTTTACACGGCCTTTCCGGGCGCCTGTCGAAGCCGGGGAAGTGATGGGCACGCTGACCTATTATCCGGAAGACGGCGGATCGGCGGTTGTGTATGAAATGCTGGCCGGGCGCAGCATTGCTGCCCGTGAGCAGCTGTTCCCCACCATTGACCAGATCATCGAAGCGGCGGAAAATGACAAGAACCCCTTCCCCCGTGTCACGTTTGAATTGGTTTTCCTGCATGTTATTTTGCCGGCTGTCGGTATCTGGATGCTGGTGAAGATCATCAAATTCCTCAAGAGGCATATTCGCCGCCGCCGCAGGGTGAAGACCATCAAGCCCACAGGGCGTCAATACCGCTGATACAAAGGAGTGCACGCACATGGAACTGGTTCATATCCGCAATCAGCATCTGCAGGTGAGTATTTCTCCTGTCGGTGCAGAGATTCAATCTGTGATTGATGAGCAGGGCCGGGAAAGAATGTGGCAGGGGGACCCGGATGTATGGAGCGGCCGTGCGCCCATCCTGTTTCCTGTTGCAGGCGGACTAAGGGATGATTATTATCTGTGGCAGGGCAAAAAATACCCGCTGCCCAAGCACGGCTTTGTGCGCCGCATTCCCTGGCAGGTGGAAAGCGTGGAAGAAACACAGGCCACCTTTCTGATGACCGAAAAGCACGAAGGGTTTCCCTTCGATTATGAACTGCGGGCGGTGTTCACCCTGGAGGGGAACACGCTGCAGGTGGCCTATCATGTGAAAAATGTTCAGGATGCGCCGTTTTACTTTTCCATCGGCGCCCATGAAGCCTATCTGCTGCCCGGCGGCATTGAGCAGTATGCCGTGCATTTTGACGAGGAAGAGCGGCTGGACCGGTATGTGATCGTGGGAAACGGCATTTTGCCGGAGCCTGAATGCATGGCGGAAAGCACCAAAGTGCTGCCCCTGCGGTACAGCGATTATACCGTGGATGCGCTGGTGTTCAAGCACCTCAAAAGCCGGGGGGTGGAAATCCGGGGCGGCGACGGCCGCATGATCCGGGTGGAGGCACCGCAGCATCCTGTCCTCATGTTCTGGACCAAGCCCAATATGAATGCCCCTTATCTGTGTATAGAGCCCTGGTGCAATGCGCCGGATCTGGTGGATGCGCCTTATGAAATCGACCGGAAATTTGGCTTTATGCGGCTGGAGGCCGGGGAGGAGAAGGTGCGGCTGCACCGGATCACCTTTGGCTGAGAAAGAAGGAGAATGGGCGTCATGCAGGAAAAATTGATGGAAATTTGCGCAGCGTTCAGAATTCCGGGCAGGCTTTCCGACTGGGAGGAGCTGAAGGTGGGCAACATCAATAAAACCTATAAGGTCACCTTTACCCGGGACAACGGCTTCGAAAAGACATACATTGTGCAGCAGCTGAATACCTATGTTTTTAAGAATCCGGAACAGGTGATGGAAAACATTGAGCAGGTCACCCGGCATTTGCGTGCGCAGCGGCCGGGGCAGGTGAACCTGCATTTTCACCACACCCGGGAGGGGAAGAACTTCGTCTGGGAAGGGGAGCATTTCTGGCGCCTGTTCAATTATGTGCCTTCTGCCGATGCCGCCAATGACCGGGATGAGACGCTGGTACGCAATGCCGGCGCTGCCTTTGGGGATTTTCAGAATGCCCTGTCCGGTTTTGATCCTTCCCAGCTGCATGAAACCATTCCGGATTTTCACAATACCATCAAACGCTACGAAGCGCTGGAAGCGGCGTTGCAGCAAAACACTGCCGCAAGAGCGGATGAAGTGAAGCAGGAATTGCAATGGCTGATGCAGGCAAAGGACAAGGCCTGCGTGCTGTGTGATTTGCTGGAAAGCGGCGAACTGCCTCTTCGCGTGACCCACAATGACACCAAGGTGAACAATGTGCTTTTTGATCAGAAGGACAAGCGTGCCCTGGTGGTGATCGATCTGGATACGGTCATGCCCGGCCTTGCCGGCAATGACTTTGGCGATGCCATCCGCTCCGTTTCCAACACGGCAGCGGAGGATGAAAAGGATGTTGGGAAGGTGAGCTGCGATCTGCAGCTGTTCCGCTGCTTTACGGAAGGGTTCCTGGAAAATACGGCCAAAGCCTTCACCGTAAAGGAAATCGAAACCTTCGGCGCCAGCTGCTTTTCCATGACGGTGGAAGTGGCAGTGCGTTTCCTGACGGATTATCTGCAGGGGGATACGTATTTCCACTGTGCATATCCCGAGCACAACCTGGTGCGCGCCCGGGCGCAGATTGCCCTGGCGCAGGACATGCAAAGAAAAATGGATGAAATGAACCGGATCGTTGCGGAATGTGCAGCAAAATACCGGGCATAAGCAAATAAAAAAACGGCGCTTCCCAAAGAATGGGGAGTGCCGATATTTTTTTGTCAGCTGAGCAGCATCCTATCGCTTGCCAGAGCCTGGCCGCTGGCCTTTTCAAACAACTGCAGCAGGTATTCCACCGTCAGGTTTTTCTTTTCTTCGCCGGAAATATCCACCACGATCCGGCCCTCGTACATCATGATCAGCCGGTTGCCGTGGGCAATGGCATCCCTCATGTTGTGGGTGATCATGACAGTGGTAAGCCGGTCCCGGGTCACGATTTTTTCAGTGGTAGCCAGCACCTTGGCGGCGGTCTTGGGGTCCAGGGCAGCGGTGTGCTCATCCAGCAGCAAAAGCTTGGGCTTTTGGAGGGCGGCCATCAGAAGGGTCAGTGCCTGACGCTGACCGCCGGAAAGCAAGCCAACCTTTGCCGTCAGCCGGTCTTCCAGCCCCAGATCCAGTGTTTTCAGCACCTTTTTGTATTCTTCCCGTTCAGCAGGTGTAATGCCCACTTTCAGGGTGCGCTTCCTGCCGCGGCGCTTGGCCAGGGCCAGGTTCTCTTCGATCTGCATGGTGGCGGCGGTGCCCATCATGGGATCCTGGAACACACGGCCGATGTACTGGGCACGCTTATGCTCGGGCAGCTTGGTGATGTTGATGCCGTCGATGATGATGCTGCCTTCGTCCACCAGCCAGGTACCGGCGATGGCATTGAGCAGGGTGGATTTGCCGGCGCCGTTGCCGCCGATGACGGTCACGAAATCGCCGTCGTTGAGGGTGAGGGAAACATCGTTCAGGGCCGTTTTTTCATTGATGGTGCCTGCATTGAAGGTCTTGGAAATGTTTTTGATCTCAAGCATGGCTGGCGCCTCCCTTCTTTACAGGCTTTGCGAACCACTTGTTTTTCCAATAGGGGACGGACAGGAACAGGGCCACGATCACGGCGGACAACAGTTTCAGGTAATTGGAATTGATACCGCTGAGGCTGATCACCGCCTGAATGACCACATAGTAAATGATGGCGCCGATGGAGATAGAAAGCAGCTTGAGGGCAAAATTTTTGAACAGCTTGCCGAACACCACTTCACCGATGATCACGGCAGCCAGGCCGATAACGATGGCACCGCGCCCCATGTTGATATCGGCAAAGCCCTGGTACTGGGTAAGCAGTGCGCCGGAAAGGGCCACAAGACCGTTGGAGAGCATCAGCCCCAGCACCTTGTTGCGGTTGGTGTTGATGCCCTGGGCACGGGCCATGTTGGGGTTGGCACCGGTGGCACGCAGGGAGCAGCCCAGCTCCGTACCGAAGAACCAGTACAGAATGGCAATGATCACCACGGTGCCGATGGCCACGGTGAAGATGGGGTACATGTAGAAGGGCTGCTTGCCCTTCACCACGTCGCTGAGATAGCGCATGGAAACCAGTACCTGATACTTGTTTACGTTCAGGGTCTGGTTGGCGCGCATGCCCATAATGGCCAGGTTACCGCTCCACAGCGCCAGCTGGGTGAGAATACCGGCCAGAATGGCGGGAATGCCGCAGGTGGTATGGAGAACACCCGTGACAAGCCCGGCAATCATGCCTGCCAGCAGCGCCACCACAATGGCGACCCACACATTGCAGCCGCCCAGAATGAGCATGACGCATACAGCACCGCCGGTGCAGAAGCTGCCGTCCACGGTCAGGTCGGCAATATCCAGAAGGCGGTAGGTGATGTACAGGCCAATGGCCATGATGCCCCAGATCAGCCCTTGAGACAGGGCACCGGGCAGTGCATTGATGAAGCTTGTCACGGTGCATCCTCCATTTGTTTACTTGATATCAGGGGGTGTTATTCCACATCCAGGGCAACATAATCGGCAGGAACGGTCACGCCCAGAGCGTCGCAGATCACGGGGTTATACATGGCTACGGGGTTGGGGTAGTATTCGATGGGCATTTCAGAAATGTTGGCTTCGCCCTTGAGCACCTTCACAGCCATCATGCCGGTGACGCGGCCCAGTTCGTAATAGTCGATGGACAGGGTGGCCACACCGCAGCCAGAGCAGATGCCTGCTTCACCGGCGATGACGGGGATACCGGCAGGCTGGCAGATGTTGTCGATGATGCCGGTGTTGGCGGCCACCACGTTATCGGTGGGCACGTAGATCACGTCAGAATTGTCGCAGGCAGTCTGGGTGACGGCAGCGGCATCGTTGCTGTCAGCGAAGGGGTAAAGCGTAGCTTCCAGGCCCTTGCCTTCCAGGTAAGCCTTCACGGTTTCCACCTGATAGATGGAGTTGGGTTCGGCAGAGCAATAGATGATGCCGATCTTCTTGGCTTCGGGGAAGAGGGTGAGGATCATGTCGGCCTGCTGGTCCAGGGGAGCCAGGTCGGACGTACCGGAAACATTGCCGCCCACGCAGCCGTTTACCAGTTCAACATCCAGGGCCACACCGTATTCGGTGATGGAGGTGCCCAGCACGGGGATATCGGAAGTGCCGGCATAGGAAGCCTGCAGGGCAGCGGTGGCATTGGCCATGATCAGGTCCACTTCGTTGTTGACGAAGGTGTTCACGATCTGCGCACAGGTATTGGCTTCGCCGGCAGCGTTCTGCAGGTCAAATACCACGTTTTCTTCGCCAAGTTCTTCTTTCAGGACATCCATAAAGCCGTTGGTGGCAGCATCCAGGGCAGGGTGGGGGGCCAGCTGGCAAATGCCAACCTGATAGGGGCCCTCAGCCATAACGGGCAGGGCACACAGAACCATCATCAGAATCAGGATCAGAGACATGAGCTTTTTCATTGTAGTTTCCTCCGTTTGCTTGATTTATCCATACGGGTAATCCCCCGTGTGAAACGAAACAAAAAACGCCCATCTTCACTTTCTGAAATCAGAAAGAAGAGGGCGTTGATTAAAACGCGGTACCACCTCTGTTCGCCGGATATACAAAGCGCACACCGGCCTTCAGCAACCATCATTGCCTTGGGGGATAACGGCCCTTGCCGTCCCAGCCTACTTACTGTATAACAGTTTCAGCCGGGCAACTGTGGAGCAGAATTCACTGTTGCCTTTCACTTCCTTGCACCAACCGGAAGCTCTCTGCAGAAAGGAGATAACAGCCACGTTACTCCGTCATCGTCTTTATGGCTGCAATTATAGTACCGCTTTTTTTCTGCGTCAAGGGGGATTTCTGTTCTTTTCCTGTTTTTGTATACAATTGCTTTTTGGCGGAAAGAGTGGTAAAATAGCCATGGCTCTGGCGAGGAAACAGGTGAAAAACCTGTGCGAGCCCGTCGCCGTAAGGCAGATTTCAATCCTTTTTTCTTACCGGAGATATACCGCATTTTTCCGGGAAAAAGCCATTGGCACATTGTGCTGAGAAGGTGGGAGAAGGGCTGCCCAGCCGGAATATTTGCCAGGCCGATTCCTGCTGCTGTTCCCGGATGCTGCGAGTGCCGGCAGGGAAGAGGAGACAGAGAAAAAACTGTATAAGGAGACGAAAGAAATGGACCAGAAGAAGAACAACAAAGTAACCCTTCTGCTGATCGTTCTTTGCGTGGTGGCGCTGGCGGTGGCGGCACTGTTTGCAACGGGCGTAATCGGCGGAAAGAATGCAGCTCCCGATACCGCTGCCGTTGTGAAGAACGGCGACGTGGTGGGAAAGGGCGCTGTCTACTTCCCCTTTGTGATCGTGGATAAAGACGGTAACGAAACCGCCATCACCGTAAAAACGGACAAAAAGATGGTGGGCGAAGCGCTGCTGGATGAAAAGATCGTGGAAGGCGACATGGGCGATTATGGCCTGTATGTGAAAAAGGTGAACGGCATTGTGGCCGACTATGATGTGGATCAGACCTATTGGGCCTTCTACATTGACGGTGCATACGCCATGACCGGCGTGGACGTCACCGAGATCGTGGAGGGCAGCACCTACATGATGAAGGTGGAGAAGTGAAGCTGAATACCAACCGGATTGCCGTCTTTGGCTTGATGGGGGCACTGCTGTATGTGGCGCGACAAGCCATGAGCGCTCTGCCAAACATCCACCTGACCGGTGTGTTCATTGTGGTTTTGACGGTGGTGTACCGCCGTCAGGCCCTGTATCCTCTGTACACGTTCATATTGATGGAAGGGCTGTTTGGCGGGTTCAATACCTGGTGGCTGCCTTACCTGTATATCTGGACGGTGCTGTGGGGGGCAGTGATGCTGCTGCCAAAGAACATGAAGCCCCAAACAGCAGCCGTTGTGTATGCATTGGTATGCGCCTGTCATGGCTTTTTGTACGGGGTATTGTATGCTCCGGCCCAGGCATTGATCTTCGGGCTCAGCTGGGAAGGAATGCTGGCCTGGATCGCCTCCGGCTTTACGTTTGATCTGATCCATGGCTTTTCCAACCTGGTGTGCGGTGTGATGATCATGCCTCTGGTCCGGGTGGTGCAGCGCATGGATAGAGCAATACAATAAAAGGGCAGGTGCAGGGATTTCCTGCACTTGCTTTTTGTATGCAATCGGTATATAATTAAAAAGTTGAGCATAGGCTCAAAACACAAAAGGAGGATCATTACAATGACTGCTATCAAAAAGTATGTGGCTGAATTCATTGGCACTTTTGTGCTGGTGCTGTTCGCCTGCGGCACCGCTGCCGTGGTAGGCTGCAACGCTGCTGCCGGTACCGGCTATCTGCTGACCGCCCTGGCCTTTGGCCTGGTGATCGTGGCCATGGCCTATTCCATCGGCAATGTGTCCGGCTGCCATATCAATCCTGCTGTTTCCATCGCCATGCTGGTGAGCGGCAAGATGAACCTGAAGGATTTCATCGGCTACGTGGTGGCCCAGTTCCTGGGTGCCATCGCCGGTGCTGCGGTTCTGATGGCCATCGTGGGTGTGGACAGCGGCCTGGGCGCCAATGCCCTGTATAACGGCAATGTGGGCCTTTCCTTCGTGATCGAAGTGATTCTCACCTTCGTGTTCGTCATCGCCATCCTGGGCGTGACCAGCAAGCAGGAAAACGGCGCTGTGGCCGGTATCGTGATCGGCCTCACTCTGGTGCTGGTGCACATCCTGGGTATCTCCTTCACCGGTACTTCTGTGAACCCCGCCCGTTCCTTTGGCCCTGCCCTGTTTGTGGGCGGCGAAGCCCTCAAGAACATCTGGGTGTTCATCCTGGCTCCTTTGGTTGGCGGTGTGCTGGCTGCCATTACCTACAAGTTCCTGTCCACTGAAAAGTAAGTGAAAAACAGAAGAACCGGTTAAGAGCCATTTGTCAAGGATAAATTTATCCCCAATCTGATGGTGAGCGTCAATTTACCAAACAAGCCTCCCGCATTCTTGCAGGAGGCTTGTTTGGTATAATACATATCTGGTTTTCAACTACAAGCAATATCGATAATGCTGCTTTGTTGTTATGTATGCACACTTACACTTGGATCTCTACAGTCTATCATTTGACAATTTCCTAATTCTTTTGTGCAGCACATCCACTTGAACAGAATTAGCAATCAACATGACAAGCAAATGGCAACAAGCAACCACTGTTATCCGCATTTCTCACTTGCTGCCACCGTAAAGCATAGGGTCAGTATGGAATAACTTCAAACGGGCCGGTATATCCATTCGCCTCCAAGTACATGAGAAAACATTCCTCACAGGATTTTCCACCCGCACCTGCCATCAGTTTCTTTGCGAGTTTCTTATCGCCATCACAGAACTCAATGATGCTGGGTTCATACAGTGTACCGTCCTCTGCCTGAATCAACTCAGCAAGAATCCACTGCCCGTTGCTATCCTTCTCCATGGTAATGCGGGACGGAATCCAGGAACCGCTGACATTCTGAAACTTGGTTCCATCATACAGAGCATATTCATTTTCAGCCACCGAAGCCCACAGAATCAGCTTATCGTCTGTTTCACGCACTTTGTGGACACCCAGCGTGACAATAACACGAGTCTTTGTGCTGTCCACATCGCGGCGACCACCCCAGCTGACACGTTCCTCTTCAAAATGTGCAATCAGCACTTGCGTCACCATGCAATAAGTGGGATTTTCTTCATATATGGCAGCATCCACAGGTGGCAGATCGTCCTGATTGGCAAGTGTCAGTGCATCATACCAAGCGCAGCCTGCCGAAGGATCAACAGGAGTGGCATCCAGCTTTCCAAGCATTCGGGATGCGGCAATAGCCCGGAGACTGTTCAACTGATCATTCCCGTCATGTATAGCTAACTGTGCCAACAGGACTCTCAGCCATTGCTCGCCCTTGGATTCCAGCGCAAATGTTCCATTATTAATCACTGCATCTATATTGCTTTGGCCAAGTTCACCGTTATACCCCACACGAAGATGTTCCTCCGGCGAAAGGCCATCCTGCACATCTACCAACAATCCCAAATAGTAATCCAGAAACAGTGCCAGGTCATCATCACAGATGCCTTCAAAATCCCAATTCATTTCATACAGGGAAAATCCACCGTTCATCAGGAAGTATTCAGCAGTTCCGCCGTTTTCAAGCGAAAAGTAGACATACGTATGGCCAAAGGCACTATGATGCAAACCTGACAGATACCCCTTGATACCGGTATTCTCAAAATACTGAACCACCTGCACCAGATCAGGATCATCCTGATAAGGAATGGCATCCTCTGTCAGAGATGACGAAGGAACAAACCCACGAATCGGCGGCGCATCAATATAGGTCCATTCTCCAATTTCGAGCAGCACCTGTACATCAGTCCCAGCAGACAGTGTTGCCACACTGGTCTTGCTGTGAAAGGGATCATCCGTCACTGAAGCCTTTTGATTGGTATGAGCATACCCCCATTGCCAGGGCAGCTGCTTCCACACAGAGACAGAATCCGGCAGGTCGGATACTCGCACCCAGCCAAAGCGATGCCTACCTTCGCTGATTTCATACTCAATGAGAACAGAGCTTCCCGGTGAACCATGTTCATTGAGAACAACGCCTGATTCCTCGCCATACACCCGAATCCAATCGTTCGTACTGACCGCTGCTTTTCCGTCGGCCATCCGATCATAGCCATATCCAGGGCCATAGTACACAGGATATTTCTCACTCGCCGGGAATTCAATCCCCTCAATTGGCGTCAGAAATGCAGCCTCTTCTGCAGATGCGTAGGCACATATGAATGCAAGGCACACAAGCAGCAAAATGACACATAGCCGCTTCATCTTTTGATCCTCCTGCTATATTACTGTACCGGCTCCAGAAAACTGTGCCAGATATAGCCGGTCATTTCTTCACGAATAACCCCGTCATATTCTTCTCTGCTGCCTGTTGCGCCGCAATGATACAGCACTCGCACCCAACCATTTTCAGGGCCACAGGCAGCAACCAGCAATTCGACCTCTTGCCCTGCGTCAAGCTTTGCCAAAGATGGCGAGGCTTTACTGTCTTGCTTGCGCAGATTCACCCAATCGACATTGGCAACCTGCAGCCATGGCAAAGAGTCCCCTCCAAAGATAACGGCCTTGACTGCTCTTTGTCTTTCTGAAGATGCGTCATCCTGTCCATAATACCAGTCTTCCGGATACTGTTCATCCCACAATCGGACCACCTGAGAACCAAACTGATAGAGCGATTCACCAATCATCCCATCACCTGCATCGTAAACATCCCAGATGAAGCGTTCTGTTATTCCATACTGACTTTCCCAGCCCCAGTAGGTGTCTCTTCTAAACCGATAACCATCCTGAACACTTGAATACAGGTACTTTTTTTCGGGAATAAGCTCTACATTGCACAATTCAAGCTGCCTAATATCAGGATCAAATCTTTCAGTTTCACGATTCCAGTTACAATATGCTTCGACTGGTCTGAACTGATTTGTTCGGCTATCCCAGAGTGAGAAAGCGTGAAATACATTTCGTGCACCAGCTGCTGACAAGAGCATTAAATCGTTATAGCCGTCAAAATTCAGGTCTTTTGCCATGACCAACGCAGCCGCACCATCGTATTCAGGGGATTCGTTGGAATAATAAGTGAAGGATTGAAGCAGTTCACCATTCTCAGAGAAAACCCCAACAAGCAGGATATTATCCGAGTCCATATCGGCGGGATCTTCCCCGGTGTCTGTTATACGAATGAGGTATGGCGGTAAAGAATCATGGACATTGATCGTTTTCTCATACACAGCAGCTGTACTTTCAGCGTTAGCTACGCCGAACATTACAAGGCAGATCGTCAGTAGAATCATCCATATTTTGCTCATGATAGTCCTCCTTAGCCGTTACCTTCCCAGAACCATTCCTGTGGCATATAGCCTGTCTCTCCACGAGTGGTGAGGATCACGTAGAGCTCATCATCCACGACACCCACAATCCATACAGTACCATTCAAGCGATACCCAGTACCATCCATCTCCTGATCTGCATGAGCGAGGGCATTTTGATGCTCTTCTTTCAAGCACAGTTGTGGAAATACACAGTCCACATCCTGCATCTGTGCTCCAAAGGCAAGAAACTCTTTCATCATCCAGCCTTCAAAATGCCCATCCAAGCCTATAGAGACGTGGCACCAGCCGCCCTTGGTTTCATGAACTTGAACCGGAGTGCCATTGTAGAACTTACCCAACGATTTAGCGCCGCGCTTGGGCTCAGCACGAAGATGCAGCCGATCCTCCGGATCGGGGTTGTTCACGACTGCCCAACCATCTGAATCTACTAAAGAAAACAACGATTCCTTTGTAGTTGGCAACTGATTCAGATCAATCGTCAGCAGATTATTCATACCGGCAGACAACGAACCAATGTAAATTCCGTCTGTTCCCTGATTTGACCACGCATAGGCTACGCCACAGAATTCAACATTATAGTCAAAGCTCGGAGCACCACTGTTCATCACCCATTCAAGCTGCCAAGTACCGTCTGCCATCCGATGGAAGCCCGCCTGTTGCGCTTGACCATTCCATTCAAGGCCAATTTCATCTTCACCGCTATGGAAAATATCCATATACACATTCCCAGGAAGAGGTCTGGAACTGTCAACAGAATAGACGCCAGCTTTCAATGTCACAATATGAATCTGTGATGTGTTCTCATCCAGCTTTGTCAGCAGAATCAAAGCGTTCTCCTGTGCGTCAGATTCAACAATCACGCCGGGAACAGGCACACGATCCAGATCAAGCGCATCCTCCACAAGGAACACATCAGAGGCACCATGCGTCGAAATCAGTTCATCGAAGGGTTCAGTTTCGAGCCGCTTCAGGAGTTCCTTTGACAGAGGTACGGGCATGGTATCCACCACATACATATCATCTTTTCCAGCTGCGAAAACGACACGCTTGATATACAGGCAACCATTCTCGATTTTGCTATAGCTTGCATCTGTATCATATCCGTGATTGTAAGAACTATGGCTGCGCAGTGTATATCCTGGAAATAAATTGGCTACGGATGCTTCCGTGATAGCCACCAGTTCCTGTGCTGTCTCAGGTGTACCGGGGAGATCATCAAAATCGCCAATCCAAGTTAACAGATCATCATCTAACGTGAATGTAGCTTCGGCTACATGAGTGCCATCCGGATAGTACGACAGCTGATGTTTATCAAGGATGACATGTCCCCGATATTCGGATGTTTTTCGCCAGCCGCATTCCACCATATATTCACCATCGTAATGATAGGCAATGTAATCACCGTTCTTCCGGTTAACCAAATCAAATCCAAGTTCATCGGGATAGAATGAGCCATCAGAACGGGGTGTTGTGGTATCATGACGAACAAAAGCAATTTCCCATGTGCCATCCACCGGTGAAAACTGAGCTTCTGACTTCCACTCTCGGTTCACGCAACGGTAGTAATACATATGTCCCCCTGGCGAAATGATGGCCGCCATTGTTGAATCGTCCGGCAGAGAAAAGAAGAAGCATTCTGCAAATTCCTCTGAACCTTGGGAGGAAACATACTGTACCCACATCTCCTGTGGAAACTCGCTTTGTGCGCAAGCCTGTTGAGAGAATGCCAGTAGTAGCACAGCGATGAGAATAAAAAATAATTTCTTCATGGTGTTTCTCCTTTTATGCGTGAGTGAATGGCTATCTATGTATTATAACGCATCATGGCAATCTTTTCTTGCAAATGCTGAAAAAACCCGCCCGGAGGGGGCGGGCGAGATAGGTCATGTGTTGGGTTGAGATAGCCTCCACGCAAACCAATGGGTGTTAACGTTTATTCAGAGACTGAATCCGGAGTATAGGTTTTGATTACTTCCCCAGTAGCGGCATTGATCGTGACTGTAAACGCTTTTGCTGGCTGATCGAGATCGTCAAAGAAATCTGTAGATTCTTGCAGCCAGCCTATACAGTACTCGAAAGAAAGCGTCTTATCGGATAGCGCAGAAGATGTTCTTGTTCCAAACCATCCATTCGAGCATACTTTGTCTTTGCTCACTCTTGGAAAAAAGATAAAACACCCTTGACAAAACAACTCGAAAACCCGGATGCTCATTTGCGTATGTGCCCCCACAAACGCAATGCACGGATACCGTGCGTATAATTGCGCCCCCTCACCAATGGTGAGTAAGTGGAAGCGGCTGTTCGACAAATTGGAGTTTGTTTGTTAGCGAAGGGTAGCACTCTCACTCGCCTTTGGCAGGAGTTCCCATTAGCCGCTCCTTCTTTTAACCTTTTACAAGCACCGGAGCCCTGTTCTTCGCCACAATGCTCTCATCCCTGCGGTAGCCATGCTTCCGATAGAAGCCCTCTGCAGTATCACTGGTCAGGATCATCTTGTGGATGCCCTGCCGTGCGAAGAACGCCTCCGCCTGTGCCAGCAACTCAGAAC
>JAFWYZ010000052.1 GCA_017517465.1 Clostridia bacterium
CGTTTATACAGGTACATATAAGTAAACGTGCATCCGGCATATCACCGGATGCACGTCTTTTCTTGTTGCTGGATAACTTGTTCCTTGACAGTTCTCCCTCACATGGGAGAGCATTTTTATTGTTGATTACAGATACTTCACCAGTTCTTCGCGCACACCGTCCATCCGGGCATCGGAAATGCCAAAGTCCATTTCCTTATAGCTCCAGGCGGCGCGGGCAATGCCATGCTTTTCAAACACAGCGTTGATACACTGATACCATTTGACCCAATCTTCCGGCTTCGCCCGGTCGATCACACCGTATTCGCCACAGTACAGTGTGGTGCCGTTGGCCTTGGCATGGGCAATGGCCTGGGCAAAGAACTGTTCGAAGAATTCCACAGTCACACCGGAATCTTCAAAATCCTGCCGGAAATGCACGTCCATCCCATCCACCCAGGGCGCACCCTGATGGGTGAACTGAAGCGGATCATAGCTGTGGAAATTGTACACCACCTTGTCGTCATAGGGCTTTTCCAGCGCATGGACGGAGGAAGCGGAGTTGTTCCAATAGCTGCCCACCAAAATCACGGTATCGGGGGCAATTTTGCGGATGCGCTGAATGGTTTTGGTGATCAGCCCGTTCCACACGGGGCTGAAGCGTTCTTCCGTCACTTCGTTCAGCAGCTCGAACACCACGCGGTCATGCATGCTGCCATAGTGCCGTGCAAATTCCTCCCACAGACGGATGAAGCGTTCCTGCAGCGCTTCGTCATCGAAAAAGCCCACCTGCTGTTCCCCCTTGTCGAAGGAATAGCCCTTGGTTTTATGCAGATCCAGGATCACCTTCAGGCCATGCTTTTCGCACCAGGCAAAGGCCTTGTCCAGCCGCGCAAAGCCTTCGGGCATATATGCGCCCTCTTCCGTTTCCACCACGTTATAGTCCACCGGAATACGCACATGGTCCAGCCCCCAGGAAGCGATTTTTTCGATGTCGCTTTCCTTGATGAAATTGTTCAGCCGGTCATCGCTGTAATCGCACTGGCTCAGCCAGCCGCCCAGGTTCACGCCACGCTTGATTCCCATTTTCAACAGCATATTTTTCTCCGCCTTTCATTGTTCATGATGCATTATATCAGGCCCAACATTTGAATGGCTTGGGCAATTCCGTCTTCGTCATTGGCAGGGGCAATATATTTCGCTGCCATTTTCACTTCTTCCGCCCCGTTCCCCATGGCCACGCTTTCCGGGAAGGCGCGGATCATTTCCAGGTCGTTCAGGTCATCGCCGAAAACGCAGATTTCATCCTTCTCCAGCCCCAGCCTTCTGCGCACACCGTCCACCGCGCTCATTTTCCCCGCATCCAGCGAAGTGACCTGCATGGCCGCCCCCTGATCGGTGATATAGAAATGCGCTTTCCCCCGGCAGATGCTTTCCATTTCCCGGCACAGCCCTTCCGGCATCAGTTCCCTTTCGCCGATCAGGTTTCGCCAGAACACCAGCATTTTGGCAGTTTGTTCCATGGTTTCCCGGTTCAGGGGCCGCAGATTTTCCGGTGCAATGCCCCATCCCTTCATCAAATCCTTATTGGTTTGGAAATTGAAGGCATAGCCATGGCCCGGCGTGTGCAGGGACAGATGCACGTTTTCATACCGGCTCACCGCTTCCACACACTGCGCCACTGTATCACCGCAGATGAACGCATACCGCTTTTCTCCTGCTGCTTCCACATAGCCGCCGTTGGAATAAATGCCGCCGTCAAAGAGGGAAAACTCTCTGTCCCCAAAGCCCAGCGTTTCCGCAAGCCGCGGAGACCGGGCCGATGCCAGAAACACACAGATCCCCTTTTCCCGGCATTTTTGCAGCGCCTGCACCGCCGATGCGGGAATTTGCTTGTTGCTGTCCAGCAAAGTACCATCCAGGTCAAAAAACAGGGCTTTGATCATGTGATGCTCCTTCCGGTGATGTGCTTTCATTTTACCATATCCCCTCTGCGAATACAACGCTTTCCATTGACACAATGCTCCTGAAAAGGCACAAAAAAACACGCATTGATCCTGCGTGTTTTGCTTTTTCATCCAAAGATCATCTTTGCCGCATCCTCCAGGGCTTTCCGCTCCGCAGTGCAGTCATAGGATGCATCTTTTCCGTCGATCATCCTGTGCACATCGGTATAGAACAGACCATCCCGGTTGCAGTAGAAATAAATGCGCTTGACGCTGCCTGTTTTGAACCGGGCTTCCGCATTGCCCTCCGGATACAGCTTCACCATCTGCAGCCTGTCCGGTGACACCGCTGCCATGAAGGAAATATAGTGGGCTTTGGTC
>JAFWYZ010000053.1 GCA_017517465.1 Clostridia bacterium
AAAATCTCTCTGTAAATCTGCAGCTCTTCTTCACACTGCACTGCCGGATCACGCATCCATATTTCCTCCGGGCTCATCTGTGCGATCCTCGCACAGCATGGCTTTCCATCTTCTGCAGCCAGCTGCATGTACCTGTCCAGATGATCATCCACCTTGAAATAATGAAATCCATATCTTTCCGCAATTGCCTCTGCAGCCGTGCTCTTTCCGCTGCAGGGCGAACCGCCAATATAATATATAGCCATTTTGATCCTCCGTATCAGTTCATCCGCACCCATCATAGCACAGTCTTCGCCAAATGAAAAGCGCCGTACCAATTTCCATTGGCACGGCACTTCTTTAATGCCCGCACTTAACAGCGGAGCATATTTTATTTCTTTTCACCCCGACGCAGGAAAGCAGGCACACCCAGATCATCCCGGGTATTGGCTGCAGGCTGCTGAGGAGCCTGGTAGGCAGGCATCGGCTGCTGCTGAGGCATCTGCTGCACAGGCTGCTGAGGCTGGAAGGGCTGGGGATTGAAAGGCTGAGGCGTGAAGGGCTGGGGCTGGAAGCCGGCAGGCGCCTGATAAGCAGGAGCGGGAGCGGCGGTCACAGGCCGGGCACCGGCAGAGAAATAAGCACTGTCGCCTTCATAGGAAACGGGGGCAGGAGCATCGAAGCCCTGTTCGCCGTTCACTTCAGCACGGGGACGGTTTTCGTAGGGATTATAGGTGGGCACAGCAGTCCCGTAAGGGGTAGCCGTGCGGCCCTTCTTCTTTTCCTTGGTGGGGAAAGGATTCTTTTCGAAACCGGTGGCGATGACGGTGATGCGCACTTCGTCTTCCAGGGTTTCGTCAATACCAGCACCGAAGATGATGTTGGCTTCGCTGTCAGCAGATTCCATCACCAGGTTGGCAGCTTCGTTGATGTCCATGATGCTCATGTCCTTGCCGCCGGTGATGTTGATCAGCACGGCACGGGCACCGTCGATCTTGGTTTCCAGCAGGGGGCTGGCAATGGCATTCTTGGCAGCATCGATGAGCCGGGTTTCACCCTTGCCCACGCCAATGCCCATATGGGCCATACCGCCGGATTCCATGATGGTCTTCACGTCGGCAAAGTCCAGGTTGATCATGGCGGGCAGTGCGATCAGGTCGGAAATGCCCTGAATGCCCTGACGCAGCACATCATCGGCAATGCGGAAAGCTTCCACCATGGTGGTGCCCTTGCTGACCACCTGCAGCAGGCGATCGTTGGGGATCACAACCAGGGTATCCACATTCTGCTTCAGTTCGTTGATGCCGATTTCGGCATTCTTCATGCGCTGCTTGCCTTCGAAGGCGAAGGGCTTGGTCACCACAGCGATGGTGAGGCAGTTGTTTTCCCGGGCAATTTCAGCCACCACGGGAGCCGCACCGGTACCGGTGCCGCCGCCCATACCGGCGGTAACAAACACCAGGTCAGCGCCCTTGAGGGCCTGAGCGATTTCTTCGCGGCTTTCTTCAGCAGCCTTGCGGCCGATATCCGGCACAGCGCCGGCACCCAGACCCTTGGTCAGCTTTTCACCGATCTGGATTTTCAGATCGGCATGGGACAGAGCCAGCGCCTGACGGTCCGTGTTCACAGCAATAAACTGAACACCCTTCAGCCCGGCTTCCACCATGCGGTTTACGGCATTGGTACCGCCACCGCCGCAGCCGACGACTTTGATCGAGGCAAAGGACGGTTGATCCACTTGTACTTCAAAAGGCATGTCCAAATCCCCCTAAATTCTTATTTCTCAATGGTTATTTCTTATCATTCAATCGACGGTCAGCCGCCGAAGAGATTCTTGAAGAAGCTGCTCATGGCACCGCCGGCCGGTGCATTGGCAGAAGTATCGATGATCAGATCCAGCAGGCCCAGAGCACTGGAATAGGCGGGGCTGGAAAGCTTCACCGCACGGCGGGGCAGATCCCGCACAGGCTTGTTCAGCTTGCCTGCCAGGAAGTCCTTGCCGCCCCGGTTGATGCACAGGGCGCCGCCGGTAAGATACACGGGGCTCCAGTTGCCAAGCCGGGCACCTGAAAGCTTCAGGGTTTCCTGCACCTCGTCGCAGATTTCTTCCACACGGGGCTCCAGCACCTTTTCCACTTCTTCCATGGTAAAGGACTTGGCATTGCCGTCCTTATCCATGGCATCGAAGGTTTCCTGGCCGGCAGCCAGCCCGAAGATGTAGGCACGCTTGATCTTTTCCGCTTCGCCCAGGTTCACTTCCAGGCCGTAAGCCAGATCTGCCGCCATCAGGCCGCCGCCCATGGGCAGGGTTTTGAGGAAGGTGATGGCATCCCCTTCCACCACCATCACTTCGGTGGTGAGGTAGCCCATATCGATCAGCACAGCACTGCGATCCCTTTCTTCGTCGGGAATGAACAGCATGGCCTGACCGGTGGGGGTGGAGAAGCAGCCGTTCACCTGGATGCCCAGGCTGCGGAAACGCTCGGTGATATCATCCAGGAAAAACTGATCGGCCACCACGAAGGAAATCATCCCCCGCAGTTCATAGCCGCGGGTGCCCACAGGCTCCAGCGTCTTTTTGCCGTCATCCACAATGAACCAGGCAGGGCTGCGATGAATGATGCTGCCCCGGATTTCACCCAGGCTTTCGGTGGCACGGGCGAACAATTCGTTGATGTCCTTTTCCGTTACCCGGGGATCAGCCCCCTGCAGTTCCACCTTGGCTTCCACGGTATACACACTGGAAAAAGCACCGGGCACGCCCACATTGATTTCACGGATACGGGCATGGCTCTGCTCTTCGGCCTTCTGCACGGCATCCTGAATGGCCTGGTTCAATTGATCCGGCGCATTCCACTGGCCTTCCAGAAAACCGTCATAGGTAGCAATCCCTGCACCAATAATGTCGCAGCGCTGCCGTCCGCTGGTTTCGGCCACCAGCGCAACGATTTTGCTGGTACCAAAATCCATTGCCGCAACTGTTGATTTCATCGTCTATCATCCCCTGTTCATCAGGCTTCAGCATACTTTTATACATACAGCCAGAAAAGCCGAAAGCATATAAATCTATTCGGTCACTTTATTGTAACTGTTTTGTGATAATTTGGCAAGTGAAAATCCGCTAAAATAACCGATTTTTTCAAATATTTTTGATTTTTTACGATTTTCCATGCCATTTTTGATCAATCCACAGGGGTATAAGTGGCCACAGCCGGCACAGAGGCTTCAATAACACCGTCTTTGTGCCCCATCCGCAGCAGTTCTTCTTCCACGGCACGCACCGTACCGATCTTGGCACGCAGGTTTTCCGTATTGCCCAGATGCACCGTATAGCCCTTGGCCGTCAACATATATAGGCTATCCGGATCGGATACTTTTAATTCCGACACATGCTCCACCCAGCCCTGGCTTAACAGCTCTCCGATCACTGCCCGGTATGCATTCAGCTGTTCTTCACTGCCGGCCACAATGCTTTTCCCCACGTCCACTTCCCGGGTCTGCATACCGGTCACAACGGGCAAACGGTCATCCATGCTGCCGGTCAGCTTCTCCAGCACCATCCCATTTTCATCCAACAAATACGTGACCCCCAGTACATGCACATTCGCCCGGGCATACCGATGCTGCACATACAAAACCACCGTGCCCGGCAAAAACTTTTCAACCCGCTGGCAGATCAGATACCTGTTCTTCTCCATGGAGGCCCGCACCTTCTTTTCCGATACGGAAAAATAGCTCATGCCTTCCTCCACCCCGGACCATTCGATCGCCGTTTTCTCCTGTGATTCCGTCATGCCCCCTTCCGCAACCACCGTAATAGTACGGATGCGGAACAGCCCGCCAAAGAGCACCACCACGGCCACCAAAATGGCAGCCAGGCAAATGAAAGCGGCCTTCACACCCGGTTTCAGGGTTCTCTTGGGCGGCGGTGGAGTTTCTTCCTGGGGCATCCAGGGCACAAAATCCTGCGGTGTCTGCTGTGACATACTGTTCCTCCAATATTTATGATAGCGTTATTCTTTCCATCCGTGCACCCATCCGGCACAGTGTTTTTTCCAAAGATGCATATCCCCGGTCGATCAGGCGGATATTCTCCACCAGCGTTTCCCCTTCTGCCGCAAGCCCTGCCAGCACCAGCGCGGCGCCGCCCCGCAGGTCCCGGGCGCACACCCGGCATCCCCGCAGTTTTTCCACACCCTGCACCACCGCAACCCTGCCGTTCACCCGGATGCAGGCACCCATCCGGTTCAGGTCGCTCACATGGCCGAAGCGGTTTTCAAACACATTTTCCACGATCACACCTGTTCCCCGGGCCGCCGCACATACGGCCATCATCTGGGCCTGCATATCGGTGGGGAATCCGGGGTGCGGCTGGGTCTGCAGGGAAGAAAATGCCTGCAGCGTTTCCCGTGCCTTCAGATGCACCCTGTCCTTTTCATCATACAACCTGCAGCCCATTTCTGCAAGCTTTGCTTCCACGGCAATCAAATCCCGGGGCCGTACATTTTCCAGCGTCACCTCTCCCCCGGTAATGGCAGCCGCACACAGCAGCGTGCCTGCCACAATCCGGTCCGGCATGGGGGTAAAGCAGGTGCCGTGGAGTTTCTTTACCCCTTCGATCACAATCAGCTGCGTTCCCGCCCCCCTTACCCGGCCGCCCATGGCATTGATGAAGCACTCCAGATCCTCAATTTCCGGTTCACGGGCAGCATTATGGATGCAGGTGGTACCGGGCAAAAGCGCCGCTGCCATCATCACATTTTCCGTGGCGCCCACGCTGGGATAATCCAGATACACATCCCCGGCATGCATGTTTCCGCCGTCGCACAGCAGAATTCCCTGCCGGTCCCTGATATTCACCCCCAGCGCACGCAAGCCCTTCAGGTGCAGATCAATGGGCCGCAGCCCGATTTCGCAGCCGCCGGGATAGGTAACGGTGGCCTTGCGCAGCCGGCCCAGAATGGGGCCCAGCAAAAAGATGGAGGAGCGGATTTCCTTGCTGATTTCATCCGGCATTTCCCAGTTATGTAAAGCGCTGCTTCGGATGGATAAGCCGCCTTCCCGCATTTCACATTGGCAGCCCAGCATCTTCAGCATGCTGATCATGGCCTGCACATCCCGAAGGGCAGGGCAATCCCGGATCACTACCTCTTCCTCCGTCAGGATGGATGCAGCCAGAATGGGCAGCACCGCATTCTTAGCCCCTTCTACCCGGGCAGTACCCTGTATACATTCGCCGCCATGCACCATAAATCCTTCCATTGCGTTGTTCACCGTCCTTCTTCTCCCACACTATGCGGAAAAAGAATTTCGGTGCGTCACATCAGATGGGTGCTGTCCGTGCGGCTGATATTCAGCACCACCCCCACAGCAGCCATGGTGATGGAAAGCGATGTGCCGCCGGCACTGAAAAACGGCAGCGGAAGGCCGGTTGTGGGCAATATGCCAACAACCACGCCCATGTTGATAAAGGCCTGTACGCTGATCAGGCTCACAATCCCCGCCGCCAGCAGGCAGCCGAACCGATCCTCACACCGCATGGCCACCCGCAGCCCGGCAAACAGAAACGCTGCAAACAGGCAGATCACCGCAAGACACCCCAGCAGCCCAAAGTCTTCCCCTACGATGGCGAAGATGAAGTCACTTTCCGGATAGGGCAAATAGGCAAACTTCTGCCTGCCCTGCCCCAGCCCCATGCCAAACAGCCCTCCGGAACCAAAGGCGATCAGGGACTGGGACAATTGATACCCTTCATCACTCATTTTGGCAAAGGGATCCAGAAAGGACAAAAGCCGCTCCCTTCTGTATTCGGCGCTCCAGGCATAGTAAAACCCCACCACGGCCCCCATGGCACCAAGGATCCCCAGATGCTTCCACCGGGCACCGGCCAGCATCACCATGATCACACTGACAATGATGATGGTGCCGGCTATGGAAAGGTTGGGCTGCTCCAGAATCAGCAGAAACATCACCGCCGGCACCAGCAGCACCGGCAATACCCCCTTGAAAAAGGACTGCAGTTTTCTCTCCCTGCCCGTCAGGGTATTGGCAAGCCAGATCACCGCAGCATACTTGGCCACCTCCCCGGGCTGGAAGGTAAACCCGCCCACCCCCAGCCACCTGCGGCTTCCGTTCACAGACCTGCCGATGCCGGGAATGGCCACCAGGATCAGAAGCAGCAAACTGACCCCCACCAGGGACAATACCACTTCCTTTCTTCTGTAAAAGCGATAATGCACCCGGGTGGTGAACCCCATGGCCGCCGCCCCCACCGCCGCACCCAGCAATTGCTTTTTTACTTCAGCAAAAGCATCTGCAGCATTTTGGGCATAGCTGGCACTGAGCAGGGTGATCATGCCCACGCCCATCAGCACAAGCATCAATGACAGAAGGGTTTTGTCCACCGGTCTTTGTCTGGTTTTGATTTCCTGCAGCACATGCATCCGTCCTTTCATGTTCAAATTCTGTGCTGCAAAAAACAGGCCGCACCATCTGCAGCCTGTTTTGCTTTTGTATCTTGTTTTTACAGCTGTTGCACCAGCTGCTTGAAAATCCGTCCCCGCTGTTCAAAATCCTCAAACATATCAAAGGATGCGCATGCCGGAGAGAAAAGCACGTTGTACCCGCTTTCCGCCATATCATGACACATCTGCACCGCATCCTTCAGCGTTTTGGCATGGGAGAAATGAACATACCCTGCATCGGACAAGGCTTTCTCGATCTGCATGGCCGTTTCACCGATCAGCACGCAGTGGCGAATGAGGGGGGTTCTGGCAATTTCTTCTGCCAGAGGGGCAAAGGACACATGCTTGTCATAGCCCCCCAGGATCATCACCGTATCCGCCTGCATAGACTGGACAGCCTTGATGGTGGAATCGGTGTTGGTGCCCTTGGAGTCATTGATATAGCGCACACCATCCAGCTCCCTGGTAAACTCAATGCGGTGTTCCACCCCCGCAAAGGTGCGCAGCGCATGGCGGATCACAGCCCCGGGCACGCCACGGCTCATGGCAATGGCCGTCGCCGCCAGAGCGTTTTCCAGGTTGTGGGGACCGGGGATCTTCACTTCATCGGCGCGGCAGATGATCTTTTCTTCTCCGTCCATCCGCCAGATGATCTGCCCATCCCGGACAAAGGCGCCTTCCGGCACTTCGTGGATGCGGCTGAAGTACAGCACCCGGCTGTTCAGCTCATCCCCCATTTCCCGGCAGGCATCATCCTCATAATTGAGCACAGCAAAATCCTTTTCCGTCTGTGCATCAAAGATATGCTTTTTCAGCCCGGTATAGACATCCATGGTGCCGTGGCGGTTCAGGTGATCCTCTGTCACGTTCAGCACCGCAGCGCTCAGGGGATGGAAGGAGGTAGTGGTTTCCAGCTGGAAGGAGGAAACCTCCACCACCACCATATCATCCTTCTTGGCCAGCATGGCCGCAGAAGACAGGGGGTAGCCGATGTTCCCGGCCACGTAGCAGATCTTTCCGGCTTCCCGGAAAATGGCCCCCAGCAGGGAAACCGTGGTGGTTTTGCCGTTGGTACCGGTCAGGGCCACCATATCACAGGGAATAAACCGGGCAGCCATTTCCATTTCACCCAGCACCGGAATCCGCATCTTTCGCGCCTTTTCCACAATAGGTGCATCAATGGGCACACCGGGGCTGATGAGCAGCACATCCTGGTTTTCCAGGGCATCCAGCCCGTTTTCACCCAGCCGGAAGGAAAGGCCAAGGCCCCTCAATACATCCAGTTTATCGCCAAAGGCATCCTCTGCCTTGCCGTCATTGATCGTCACAACAGCACCGGCTTTGTGCAGCAGCTGCGCCGCCGCAATGCCGCTTCTTGCCATGCCCACAATCAGCACACGCTTGCCCATCCATTCATTTTCCCGGGCTCCTTCCGCAGCAAAATGGCGCCGCTTCACACCAAAGTAAACAGGTTCACGCATACTGAATCATCTCTCTTTCCAATGTAAGTTTGCTTTGATCAATAGAACCGGTTCAGGCTCCATACACCGATCAGGCTCAGCACCAGCGTCACCGCTGCGTACATCATAACGATCTGGTTTTCGTTCATGCCGCACAGTTCAAAATGGTGATGAATGGGGGCCATTTTGAAAATGCGCTTGCCCTTGCCGTACTTTTTCTTGGTGATTTTGAAATAACCGGTCTGCAGCATCACGGACACGCTGCTCATGATGCAGGTGAAGCAGATGGGGATCAGCAAAAATTCCAGCTTCATCAGCATGGCTGCGCCCACCATCATGCCGCCGATGAACATGCTGCCGGTATCGCCCATGAAAATCTTGGCCGGATGACGGTTAAACCGCAAGAAACCGATGCAGGCGCCCACCAGCGCAAAGCAGCCGCAGGCGATCACCTGATACCACACGCTCTGGGCATCGGACATAAACAGGGCAATCACACCGAAAGCTGCCATGCCCACCACCGTCACGGAGGAAAGCAGGCCGTCTACACCGTCCTGGAGGTTGGCGCTGTTGGTCATGAACATCACCAGCACCGTCATGATGGGAATGTAGAAAATGCCCAGATCCCAAGTGTGACGGGTGAAGGGAATGATCACATCACTACCCACATAAAAGAAGCAGAACAGGCTGAACAAAAGCCCTACCACCACCTGGCCCATCAGCTTCTGCTTGGGCTTGAGGCCTTCGTGATTCTTTTTCACATCCTTGATGTAGTCATCGGCAAAGCCCACCGCCAGGCTGCCCAGCGCCACAAACAGCAGCGCCCACAAGGGGTTGTCCAGCCCAAAGGAGGCATCCTGCATGGCTGTGTACACAATGGACAAAACAATCAGCGTTACCACCGTGGCACCGGCGATCACGATACCGCCCATGTTGGGCGTGCCCTGCTTGGCCAGGTGCGCCTGAGGGCCCAGTTCATAGATGGTCTGGCCGAACTTCAGTTTTTTCAGGTAAGGCAGAAACTTGGGCATCACCAGCAGCATGATCATCACCGCTGCGGCAATGGCCACCAAACTGTAAAGCAGCATCTCTTTCTCTCCCTTGTACAGCCGTTACTTTCCGGCGTTCATTTCATCCAGCAGTTCCTGCACCACGATCTTTTCATCAAAGGGACGCTTGACCCCCATGATCTCCTGATAGGTTTCGTGGCCCTTGCCTGCCAGCACGATCACATCTCCATCCAGGCCCATTTCCAGCGCCTTTCGGATGGCCTGACGGCGGTTTTCGATCATTTCATACTTCCCGCCGGATTGGATCATGCCTTCTTCGATCTGGTTCATGATGGCAAAGGGATCTTCCGTACGGGGATTGTCGGAGGTGATGATGGAATAATCCGCCAGCCGGCCGCTGATCTCACCCATCATGGGGCGCTTGCCGGGGTCACGGTCACCGCCGCAGCCAAACAGGGAAATCAGCCTTCCCCGGGTGAAGGTGCGCACGGTGCTGAGGATATTTTCCAGGGCATCCGGAGAATGGGAATAGTCCAGAATCACCTTGTAGGGGGTATGGGTGTCCAGCATTTCCACACGGCCGGGCACGTTCCGCAGGCTTTCCAGGCCCTTGGCGATCACGTCAGGAGACACCCCGGCAACCAATGCCACCGAAGCCGCAGCCAAGGCATTGTACACATTGAACATGCCCGTCAGCTGCAGATGCACTTCCTTTTCCCACATTTTGTGGAAGCCCAGCTTGAAATTCACACCGTTTTCGGTGATTTCAATATCCCGGGCAAAAAGATCCGCCGGGCTGGAGATACCGAAGGTGATAAAGGGCACCTTGATATCCTTCAGAATCCCTTCGCTTGTTTCTTCATCCGCATTGATGACTGCGTTTTTCACCCATTTGGGCGTAAAGAACGTCTTCTTGCATTCGAAATAGCGCTGCATGGTGCCGAACAGATCCAGATGATCCTGGCTCAGGTTGGTATAGCAGCCGCCTTCAAACTGCACCCCTTCAAGCCGGCCCATTTCCAGCGCATGGGCGGATACTTCCATGCTGACAGCCGTCACACCCGCATCCCGCATCATGCGCAGGTTCTTGAAAAAATCGATGGGTTCGGGGGTGGTGAATTCGCTTTTGATATATTCGCTGCCGATCATGTTGCCGGTGGTGCCGATCAGGCCCACCTTGTGCCCGGCATGCTCCATGATGGCCTTGAGCAAATAACTGGTGGTGGTCTTGCCCTTGGTGCCGGTAATGCCCAGCAGCATCATTTCCCGATCCGGATAGCCAAAGAAACAGGCAGCCATCAGGCTCATGGCGGCACGCACGTTTTTCACCTGCACCTGCGGCACATCCACATCCAGGAAGCGGGTCACCACCAGTGCGGCAGCGCCGTTTTCAATGGCCTGGGGGGCAAAATTGTGCCCGTCAAACCGTGCGCCGGGGATGCAGAAAAACAGCCCGTTATCCATCTTGGCCCGGCTGTCCATGCTGAGCGCATTGATTTCGCAATCGCCCTTTACTTCGATCACTTCCTGCTTTGCAGCCAATACCAGTTCATTCAACAGCATTTTCTTTCTCTCCTATCACAGGGAATTCAAAAACCACTTCTACTTCTGTATCACGCGGGGCATAACTTCCGGCTGCAGGCGTTTGCCTGACTGCCAGCCCGCTGCCCGATAATGCCATTTCCAGGCCCCGGGCACGCAATGTGCGGGATGCCTGCACCATGGAAAGGCCCATCACATCCGGCACACAAACCATATCTTTGGGTTGGGGGGCATTCACATCATAGGTGTACAAAATCACCTGGTCTCCCGCCCGCACATCCTGCCCGGCATAGGGCAGCTGGAAGGTCACCCTGTCCCCTTCCCCTGCTTCCAGGCAAAGCAGCATGCTGTCCGCAAGGGTTTTCTTTGCTTCGCCAAGGGCCATGCCGCACACATCGGGCACAGGCACTGTTTTTTCTTCCTCCATCCGCCCTGCATCTCTTCTGATGCCCAGGTAAGGAAGCACCTGCTCCAGAATCTGCCGGGCATAGGGGGCTGCCGTTACACTTCCGTAATCTACCGGCACCCGGGCTTCGTTTACCGTCACCAGCACTGCGATCCGCGGTGCATCCATAGGCGCAAAGCCGATAAAGGAGCCGATGTGCACATCGCTCACCACCCGGCCATCCCGGTACACCTGGGCCGTGCCCGTTTTGCCGCCGATCAGATATCCGGCAATGGAGGCATTCTTTCCGCCGCCGTTATCCACCACATTCAGAAGCAGTGACCGCATGGTGTCGCTGGTCTTCTGGCTGATGGGCAGGGAAACCACCTGCGGCCTGGTTTTTTCAATCACATTTCCGTCAGGGTCCAGCACCGCATCCACAATATAGGGCTTCATCAGCTTACCGCCGTTCACCACACTGGATGCCGCGGTGATCAGCTGCAGCGGTGTGACCGCCACGCTCTGCCCAAATCCGATCCGGGCCAGATCCACATTTTTCACCCGGCCGCTGCCAATCAGGATCCCGGCGCTTTCCCCCGGCAGATCCACACCCGTCCTTTTCCCCAGGCCAAAGGCATGCATATACCGGTACATCTGGTCCACACCCAGCCGCAAACCCAGGTTCACAAAAGCCGGGTTACAGCTGTTGGCCAGCGCATCCGTCAGGGTCTGGGACCCATGGCTCACTTTCCAGCAGCGGATCTTGTCCCCGTCCACCAGAATGCTGCCGCTGCAATGAAAGCGGTCATGCACCGTGGCCACACCTGCATCCAGCGCTGCGGCACAGGTGAGGATTTTGAAGGTGGAGCCGGGCTCGTACACATCGGAAACCGCGGTGATCCGCATCAGTTCCTGCAGCCGTTCCACATCATCTCTCGGCGGATCAGCCGGGTCATAATCCGGCTTCATACACAATGCCAGAATGCCGCCGGTGTTCACATCCATGACAATACACTGGACGGACGAGGCCTGATTGTCCTCCATGCACTGCTGCATGGCTTTTTCCACAATGCGCTGGATAACGCTGTCCACCGTCAGCTGCAGGGTGTTTCCCTCCTGCGGCGCCACATACACAGTTTCGCCGTCAGGAAGCAATTTCCCTTTTGCATCCGCTTCGGTTTTCAGCAAGCCTTCCCTGCCCCGCAGTACCGTTTCATACCGGCTTTCCAGGCCGGACTGTCCCTGGCTGTCCACATTGGTAAGCCCCAGTGTCTGGGCCAAAGAAATGCCCTGGGGATAAAACCTGCGGGTATCCTCGTCAAATGAAATACCCCTGAGCAGCCGCTGCATTTCCTCGCTTTCCTGGCGCAGTGAACGAATTTCATCCACCTGCGTCCGGGGCACCTGACGCTTGAGCATCACCAGTGCCTGCTTTTTATTCTGCAGCTTTTTTTCCATTCCATCCGCATCAGCACCCAAAATGGAAGACAACAGCTGCGCCGTTTCCCGGGGGCTTTCCACCAGTTGCGGATTGGCGGATACGATATAGGCCGTGGTGGACTGGGCCAGCACATTGCCGTTTCGGTCCACAATGGCACCGCGTTTGGCGGTCACCACGCCTTCCCGGGTCCACTGGCTGATACCGCGCTTTGTAAGGCTTTTCCCCTGAAACAGGGTTAAGCTGCCAATGCGCACGCCAACCAGGATAAAAAGCAGCGTGAGTATTGACAGCGTAAAAGCAATTCTTTTTCTCAGTTTCAGGTCTGCACGCACAGGCACTCCCCCCAGCGGCAGACGGTTTTGTGCTTTACCGGCTGCCGGCGATCATCCCATGCCCGTCAGCAAGGGGGGAGCTTGCTGTCTGGCCGTTTGTGAGGTTGTTTGCGTATCGGGTGTGGGGCGCGGTCACAGGAATGGATACCACGCTTTCCGCTGTCACCATGTGATAATCATTGCTGGCCGAATAGCGGATCCGGTTGTCGTCCCGGGCCTTGGTCAGCTGCTCATCCAGCTTTGCCAGTTCTACATACTGACCAACGGTTTTATCCTGGGTAGTCTTCAGGGCAGCGGCAAGGTTATTGCGCTGAATGTGCTTGCACAGCACAAACAGGCACATGACCGCCACAAGGATTGCCCAGAACGTATGGGCCACATTGCGGGAAAGGGTCAGCTCCCGGCTGCGCTCCACCGTTTCTTCAGCACGGTAGTGGCTGCGCTGCTCGCGGTTGCCGGCTTCTGCATCGGGGATAACCACGTGGCTGCGCACATTCATGGCGATGCCAGGTGCCTGCTGGATACCGGCGGTGGCATACATCATATTTTTCGCCCGCTGCATAGTATACGCTTCCTTTCGCTTTAATTAGAACCCCGCTGAATCTGAGCAATGAAGGCCAGCGGATCGTCAAACATTTCGTCAAACTTCTTATCCTGCTCTTCGCTGACGTCGGCAGGCAGAATGCGGATATGGCTGGTGGCACCGTTGATATCCACTTCTTTGACATTCTTCAGCCGCCAGGAGCGGATCTTTTGGGGCAGCAGCACACGGCCCTGGGCATCCGTTTCACATTCCACAAAGCTGTATTTGCTGAACTGATCCAGGAACACCTGGGCCCTGGCATCCAGTTTCACCAGTTCTTCCAGTTCTTCTCTTCTCTTGATCCATCCATCGATGGTGTAAATGGCCACAGCCTTGAAATCCGGTGTGGGACACACGGCAAACATATCTCCCAGCGCGTCCCGGAAGCCGGCCGGGATGATCATACGGCCCTTGCCGTCCACTCCGTGCTTATAGGAACCAACGAACCCTAAAAACGGTCTGTTTTCTTTGGCAGAAGTCTGTGGCTGTTCGTTTTCAGGCAGTTGCAACGCATCGCCGGACTGAACATCCGTCGTGCGCTGATCTCTCGTTTCGTCTGCCATCGTATCACCTTCTGCCACAAATTCGCCACTTTTTGGTCCGCAGTTGCATTTTACTCCACAACGACCCTGTTGTCAAATCCCTGTTCAAAATGCCTTTCCGGCTTTGGGGGTTTTTTTGTTTCTTATTTTTGACAACGAAAACACACGTTCTCATTCAACGCAAAAAAGAACAGGGAACACATTTTCGCATTCCCTGTTCTTTTGTTTGGTCTGCACAATATTTTGTTTGTTGTTTTGTGCAGTTTAACGATTTAATTGTTTCTTTTTTATTTTCATTCTTTGGGAAAATGTTAAGAAGATTTCAATTCTTTAAACTTTTTATGTATTCTTTTCCACCATTCCCCACTTTATGGGCGATAAACAACCATTTTGTACCTTTTTCTGTGTTTTTCAGCCTTCCAGGCCCCATTTTACTGGTTTTCAGCCCCATTTTCGGTGTTTTCACCGCCACTGGGCAGGGCATACATCCTGAACTTCAGGCCATCGCATGAAACACAATGGTACTGAACGCAGCCGTATTTCCCCGTCACAGCCCCCCGAAGGGAGGCGCCGTGCAGGTGACCGTACACCGCATCGTCCACCTGATACTCATTCAACAGCCGGGACATGGGGGTTTCACCGCCGTTTTCGGCAAGTGGCGGATAGTGGGTCATCACCACCAGTTTTTTGCCGCCAAGCTTCCTGGCACTGGAAAGGGAAAGCTGCATCCGGATCAATTCGCGGTTATAGATCTTTTCATCATCCGCATTTCCATTGGCCGGTAGGGTCCATCCGCGGGTACCGCAGACCACCACATCTCCAAAGCGCATGGCGTCATTCTGAATGGCATACATGTTTTCGGGCAGCACTTCCCGCAGCCGGTTAATGCCGCACCACCAATAATCGTGATTGCCCCGCAGGATCACTTTCTTTCCGGGCAGCTGTCCGATCATCCTCAGATCCTCCAGCGCCGGCTCCAGCTGCATGGCCCAGCTGATATCCCCGGGGATCAGCACCAGGTCATCTGCCGCAACCTTCTCCTGCCAGTCCTGTGCGATACGCGAAAAATGGCCCTCCCAATGAGCGCCGAAAATGTCCATGGGTTTGTTATCTCCCCCGGGCAAATGCAAATCGCCAATCGCAAAAATCTTCACGCTTATTCTTCGTCTTCCTCTTCTTCGTCTTCCATTTCTTCTTCGCCCATGGCTTCCAGAGAAAGGCCGTCATCCAGTTCGCCGAATTCATCGTCATCGTCCAATTCGGGGATGATTTCATCCATGGAGCTGACGGGATCGATATCCAGAGAAGCTTCGTCCACATGAACGTCTTCTTCGTGATCGTTGTTGTTATTGGCGTTCATTTCCTTCAGGCAGAAAAGGCATGCATCCTTACCGGGCAGCGCAGGGGCCTCGTTGCAGATGGTGCACATTTCGATCTCTTCCCGCTGCACTTCACCCTTCATTTCCCGCTTGCAGATCTTGCAGTACCCTTCGGTATCCTGAATATAGTTCAATTCGCAGCGCGGACATTTGATCAATGCCATGAATCATCCCTCCTGTAAATGATGCCATATTTTGTTATGGCAATAGCTTTCCAATTCGTTCGACATCCTGCCAGATTTGTGCTACATTTTTGCCGTAACACTTTTGTAACAAAAGGAGGACATCATGAAGTACTTACGATTTGCGCTTATCACCCTGCTGTTGGTTTGCATTATGGCAAACAGCAGCGCCCTGGCATCCAGCTGTTATGTGGGCTGTGATTCCTGCCGTCAGGACAGCGACTGTGCCGGCTGTGCCTTTTGCATTGCCGTATGCGCAACAGCCAGGCCCCGGGAAACAGCGCCCATTCCCGTCGTCACGCCAAAGCCTGCCCTTTCGGCCACCCCTGCGCCCACGAAAATGCCCCATTTCACGGCAAAGCCCACCTCTGCACCTGCCATCCGGCCTTCCATTACACAAAAGCCCTCTGTAAGCACGGGTGATTATACTACATTATCCACAGCAAGGCAAGAGGAAATTGTATTTCAATTGCTCAATATGGATCGCCAGAAAAATGGCCTTTCTCCCCTGCCCCTGGATCCGGAGCTGAGCCGTATCGCCCGCATCAAAAGCCAGGATATGAAAGACAACCGCTACTTTGCCCACGAATCCCCCACCTATGGGCGTGCACCCCAGATGCTGACCCATTTCGGCTATGCCTTTCAGGGGGCAGGCGAAAACATTGCCCATCACAGCACTGCGGAAAAAGCAGAAGCCGCCTTTATGTCCAGCTGGGGTCACCGCATCAACATTCTGGGAAAACAATGGACCAAGGTAGGCATCGGTGTGGTATACGATAACCAGGGCTATCTCTACATTACCCAATTGTTTGTCCGGTAAAAACGGGGCTGTTGTGCAAGCACACAACAGCCTCTTTTCTTTACCATCTGGGCCGCACCTGATGTAAGGCTGCCCTGCTGCCGGGAAAAGCATACCCGGCTGCTTCATCCGTCTGCAGCCCGTTTTCATTCCCCGGTTTCACCGCATTGCTCAGCTTCTTTTCCAGCATGGCATCAGCCTTTCGCATGGCATCCATGAGGGCACTTTTCCCGGCAGCGCTTCTCGTACGGGCAGGCAACAGCGCCGCTTCCTCCTCCAGCATGGCCGGGGTATATACATCGCTCCAAAGGCTCATTTTCCCCCTCCTTCCTGCTGCATCCTATGCAAATAAAAAAGAAGGTGTGCCATTCCCTTCTTTCTATATTTTCACTTCATGGAACGCACAAGATCCATCAGCATTTCTTTCTGCTTTACGCTCAGCGCTGCCCAGTTATTGAAAAACTCCTGCTGATCAGCCGTCAGCTCCACAAACTCTCCTTCCGCAAAAAACTGGGCCATGGTGATGCCAAACCCATTGCAGATTGCCCTCAGCGTAGGGATTGTGGGTTCTGTATTCCGTTTCCACATGTTTGCCAGGGTCGTTTGTGCCAGTCCGGAACGCTTTGACAGCTCGTATACCGTCCAATTCCGTTCCTCCATCATTTCCTTGATTCTACATTTTGTATCCATATTCCATCCCCACTCCTTCATGCTACTTCGATTTTACAAAACATTTGTTCATCAAAAAAGCAATCATATGGGTTGCATCATGGTAATCTTATGGGTTATACTGTATGACGCATATGATGAGTAAAAAGCAGAAAGCAGTATATTTCTTGCTGATGAAGGAGTGTTTTCATGAAAAGGAAAATATTATTTATTTTGTTGTTGCTGATGGTCATCTGTTTATTTTCCCATGCCGAGGCAGCCGGGTTTCAATTGTTTTTCAGCAGCGCCGCCCCCTCGTCCCACCTTTCTGTCAAACACATGCCTCCGGATGCCATTTCTGTTTATCGCAGCGATGAACGCTACTACCTGCTGCTTCCTGCCGGATGGGATGCAAAGAACCTGCGCGTATATTACGCAGGCACAAAGGAACTGTACATCAACAATGAATTCTATGCCTCGGGGGATACCGTTTCCCTCACGTCCGGTGAAAAAGTGCAGATAAAAACAAAAAGTGGTCTTTCATACACCCTGCGTATCCTGCAATCTGAAAACATTCCTGCCATCTTTATCACAACCCAGTCCGGCACCATCGAAGCGTTGAAGCCGGACAAATCCGTTCGCGAACCGGGCTTATGCACCATCGTGCATGCGGATGGAAGCAAGGCATATGACGGTGTGCTGGATTATCTGCGCACAAGAGGAAATGCTTCCTTTTATTATCCGAAGAAATCCTTCCAATTCAAGCTGGACAAATCCGTCTCCATAGACGGAATGAAAAGCGATAAAAAATGGGTGCTTCTCTCCAATTATTTCGATAAATCCCTGATCCGAAATTCGCTTTCTTTTGCCATCGCACGTTATTCCCGGGCATATCCCTTTGTGCCGGACAGCCGGCCGGTGGATTTATATCTCAATCACAGCTATTACGGCAGCTTTCTTCTGATCGAAAAATGTGAAATTGATAAAAACAGGCTGAACATCACCAACCTTGAAAAAGCAACAGAGCAATTGAATTCCGTTCCGTTGGATAGCTTTCCGACATTTGGAGACCGGCTATATGCCAGAAACGGGAAAAAAGGCTATCAGATAGAAAAGAATCCCCAGGACATTACCGGCGGTTACCTGGTTCTGTGCAATAACAGGCTGTATTTTGCAAGCGAATCAAGTGGCTTTGTCACATCCAGAGGCCAGGCATTTACAATCGATCAGCCCAAATACGCTTCAGAGGCTCAGATCAATTATCTCAGCGAGCAATTCCAGCACATTGAGGATGCGCTGTTCCAGGAAGACGGCATCCATCCCCAAAGCGGTTTACACTGGAGCTCCTATCTGGATAAAACCACATTCCTCCACCGCTATTTACATGCAGAAATCACAGCTGACTTTGACGGACAGGAACCCTATTTCTTCAAAGATAAAGACTCCGCCGACCCGCTGATCTACTGTGCACCCGTATGGGATCAGGATAATATTTGGGGTGCCATGGAAAATTTTGACCGTCCCAGACAATTCTGCATTGCCAATGACACCTCACTGCCTTACCTGTGGTTCCCTCAGGCCATGCGCCATCTGGATTTTCAGAAAGAAGTAATTCAGCTATACCAACAGACATATGCCCCTGCCTTGCGTATTTTACTTGGTGAAGGAACCGATCCGGACGGCCTTCTGATGTCCGTGGATGCTTACGCTGAAGAAATTGCAGCTTCCGCAGCCATGGATCAGATCCGCTGGCCCATCGGCGCAAACCGTGCCACCAATTTTAACCCAAAAACCGGAAATACACCGGAGGCAAATGTGACCTATGTCAAAAACTTCATCCGAAAACGCATGGAATTTCTCGACAGCCAATGGATGAAAAGTGAATAAAAAAACCTCTGCACAGCAAAGCTATACAGAGGTTCCATACTCAATTGAAAATCATCGTTTTCAGATACTTGCCCAGCGCATCCTGACGTTCCCGCACGTCGGAGCGCACCAGATGCCTGCCGGGCATTTCCGGCTTGATCACTTCCAGCGCGGCACTGGATTTAGTCCAAGATCCCCTTCTGGACTGGCTGATGGTTTCAGCATAATAGAAATCCAGCACATCCTTCTGTCCTGCAAAACGCTTTTCCACTTCCGCATCCTGCACCGCAATCAGTTCTTCATACCCC
>JAFWYZ010000054.1 GCA_017517465.1 Clostridia bacterium
ACAGGGAAGAGAAAGCCGCTGAAACAGCTGAAAGGTGAGCCATTTATCGTTGGCGATGCGGACGGTGCGGCTGTTGTTGATGCTGGGCTTACCCGCCGCTTCAAAGCATTCGCTCAGCGCTGCCTGACGGCTGCGGTTGATACAGAAATCCGCCATGCAGGGATCCATTTTTTCACCGGTCTCAGCAATGTACAGGCTGAGCAGATGGCCGTGCCGTGCCGCTTCCTCCTGCATTCTGCGGATGAACCAGCTGTTTTTGTCGGCATCGGTCAGGGTGTAGAGGATCATGCCCCGCATGTGATCGCCTCCCGGATATGATGCATAATGTGAGTGGACAGATCAATTCCCGTGGCCTGCAGGGTGGACTTGAAATGGGGATTGGAATTCACTTCGCAGATCAGGGGCACACCATTGTCTCCGAACAGCACATCCACCCCCGCAAAATCCAGCTGCAGTGCCCGGCAGGCAGCAAGGGCAGCTTCCTCCTGGGCAGGGGAAACGGTGTACGGTGCCATGGAACCGCCGTTGGAAATGTTGGAGCGGAAATCGTGATCGTTGTAGCGCAGCATACAGGCAATCACCTTGCCCCCAACCACGTTCACCCGCACGTCCCGGCCCATGCTGGTTTCGATGAACTTTTGCATAATGAAGTCTTTATAGCCCATGCTGCGGATGATCTCTTCCGCCGTTTTCCGGCTGTCCGCCAGATAGACCTGCTGGCCGAAGGAGCCGTAGGCTTCCTTGATCACCATGGGGTATCCCAGCGCTTTTTCCGCTTCATCCAGAAAGTCCAGCTTGCAATAGCCCATGGCCTCGAATGTTTTGGGGGAGAGCACGGTGGCCGGAGCGGGCACGTGATTTGCTGCCAGGTGCAGCGCCGTGAGGGCCTTGTTATCGCATGCTTCCACAGCGAAGGCGCTGTTGAAAAGCCTCAGGCCTTGCTGTTCCAGCTGCCGGGCCAGGTAAACATCCTTGTCCCAGAAGATCGCAAAATCCGGCAAATGGGCAAAGCCTTGATCCACCGGGCATTTCAGCTGTGCGGTGGTTTTCATTTCCAGATGGATATGTTCTTTTTCGGCGGCGGCACAGAGCATGCCGTAGATTTCCTGAAATTTTTGTGTATCCAGAAAGGGGTTTACGATCAGCCAGCCTTGCATGCGCTGTTCCCTCCTGCGATGCTTGATAAAAAAAGTATACCATAAAACGGAAGAAAAGTCCATAAAACGGTTTGCCAGGAGCACAAAAAGGTGATACACTGAAACGGAAAACAATGGGGAAGGAGAGAGGAACATGGAAAAGGTGATCGAGATCACATCCCTGCAGGATGAACGGCTTTTGGTATACCGCCAACTGACCGGACGTCAGCTGCAGCGGGGCAATGTGTTCATTGCAGAAAGTGAGCCCGTCATTCGTGCCGGGCTGGAAAAGGGCTGTCGTCCTCTTTCCCTTCTGATGGAAAGGCAGCATATTACGGGCAAGGGCAGCGCCTTGATCGATGCGTGTGCCGTGCCCGTCTATACCGGCGATGATGCAGTGCTGTCCCAGCTCACCGGCTTTACCCTGAGCCGGGGCATTCTCTGTGCCATGGAGCGTCCCCGGATGCTCACTGCGGAGGAAGTGATTGGGCATGCCCGGCGGATCGCAGTGCTGGAAAACGTGGTGGACGGCACCAATGTGGGGGCGCTGATGCGTTCTGCTGCCGCGTTGGGTGCGGATGGGCTGCTATTGACGAATGATTGCTGTGACCCTCTGCAGCGGCGCGCCGCAAGGGTGAGCATGGGGGCGGTGCTTCGCCTGCCCTGGGCTTTTTGTGATGACCCGGTTCAGCTGCTGAAGGAAAGCGGCTTTGTTACCCTGGCCCTGGCGCTGCGGGAGGATGCCCTGTGCATTGAGGATGAGCGGCTGAAAAAAGCAGAGAAGCTGGCCCTGTTTCTGGGGGCAGAAGGGGATGGCCTGAAGCAGGAAACCATTGACCGCTGCGATTATTCTGTGATCATTCCCATGCATCATGATGTGAATTCCCTGAACGTGGCTGCGGCAGGGACCGTGGCTTTCTGGGAACTGTTTGGAAAATAAGGAGGATCATCCATGGCTGAAGAATTTCTGTGCCTGATGGCTGAATACAGTGAAGAAGACCAGGAAAAGATTGCGGTATGGTATGATGCTTTGCAGAGGGCAGGCTTTCAGGGAAAGCAGACCCCCAACCTGAAATTCCATATCAGCATTGCTTCTTTTCCTTTGGACAAGGAAGAAGAAGCAAAGGAACTGATGCGGCGCATGGCTGCGGAATATGCGCCGGTGAAAGCGGCCATCCGCCACGTGGGCGTGATGCCCGGGGGCAGCGTGCTGTTTGCCGCGCCGGACATGCGGGAAAACCTGGTTTCCCTGCAAAAGGCCACCGGCTGTGAAACGGTGACCGGTCATTATTGGCTGCCCCATACCACCATGCTGATTGATGAGCCGGAGGTGATCGGCAGGGCGCTGCCGGAACTGATGAAGCATTTTGTGCCCATGCCGGCTACCATTGACCGTCTGGAACTGTGCGCCTTCTGGCCCGCCCGGCATATTTTAACCGTGGAACTGAAGGGCGGCAAATAACAAAAACAGCCAGCAGGAAATCGCTTTCCCGGCTGGCTTTTTCTGTATGTGTGTTTATCTGATCCGGGTCAGCAGCCGGTACAAAAGCAATACCAGGCATGCCCCCAGCACGGAAATGAGCAGGCTGTACAAGTTAAAGCCCGTGATGCCCCCAAGGCCCAGGCTGACGGCCATGGCACCGCCTACGATGCCGCCGGTGATGCCAAGCAGGATGTGCAAAAGCCAGTTGCTGCGGTTGAGTCCCATGATAAAAGCGGCCAGATAGCCGGCGAAAGCACCCAGAACAAGCCAGATGATAAAATTCATCTTCATCGCCTCCGGTATTATTTTATGCGGCTGCCGGGGTTTCTGTGAAAAAGGAAAAAAACAGATCAGAAACGCCATTGAATCTTGACGGAGAGAGGCATAAAATGTAAAATTGTCGGAGGAAATCCGCAAAAATAAATGAGGTGACGGTATGCAGGTATTCTTTTTTGTCATGAACCGTACGGAACATCTGGAACATCTTTTGCAGGAATTTGAGAAGAACGGTATTATCGGTGCCACCGTGCTGGACAGCAAGGGCATGGCCCGTATTCTGCACAGCGAAGAAGAAATGCCCCTGTTTTACGGTCTGCGCAGCATCGTGGCCCCCGAACGCCGCTCCAGCAAGACCATCTTCTGCGTGCTCGATGACGAAAAGGTGGAACTGGCCCGGAAGATCGTCAATCAGGTGACCGGCGGGCTGGATCACCCCGATTCCGGGATCATGTTTGCCGTGCCCGTCAGTTTTGTGGAAGGGCTGGTAAAGAAAAAATGAATATTTTGCTGGTCATTGGTATCGCCATGGCGGCCGGCTTGCTGGTCAGCCGCGGCGTGCGTCTTTTGAAGCTGCCCAATGTGACGGCATTTCTGGTGGCAGGGCTGCTGATCGGCCCCTGCGTCAGTGGCATTATCACCAAGGAACAGGTGGGCAGCATGCATCTGATCACCGAGGTGGCGCTGGGCTTTATTGCCTATGCCATCGGCGGCGAATTCAAGCTGACTTACCTGAAAAAAATCGGCAAGACCCCCATTGTGATCACCATGTTCCAGGGGCTGGCCACGGCCCTTTGTGTGGATGTGGGGCTGATTGTATGCGGCTTTGATGTGCCCCTGTCCCTGCTGCTGGGGGCTATTGCCCTGGCTACGGCCCCTGCGGCTACCCTGATGGTGGTGCGCCAGTACAAGGCC
>JAFWYZ010000055.1 GCA_017517465.1 Clostridia bacterium
ATAACGCCCTTTGGGAAGCCGGTGGTGCCGGAGGTGTACTGCATGTTGCAAACATCGTGGATATCCACCTTGGCTGCCATACGGGTCACCGTTTCCATGGGCACGGAGGAAGCGCGGTCCATCATCTGTTCCCAGGTGAGGCAGCCGGGCATTTTGAAGCCCACGGTGATCACGTTGCGAAGGAAAGGCAGTTTCCTGGCATGCAGGGGGGCGCCGGGGGCAGTATTGTGCAATTCGGGGCACAGCTCCTGGATGATCTGGGCATAGGGGGAATCCTGGCAGGATTCGATCATGACCAGGGTATGGGTGTCGCTCTGGCGGAGCAGATATTCCGCTTCGTGGATCTTATAGGCAGTGTTTACCGTAACCAGAATGGCACCGATCTTGGTAGCGGCCCAGAAGGAAATATACCAGGCGGGGATATTGGTGGCCCAGACGGCTACCTTGGTGCCGGCAGTGACACCCATGGATACGAACGCACGGGCACAGGCATCCACGTCATCCCGGAACTGGGCATAGGTGCGGGTGTAATCCAGCGTGGTGTATTTGAAGGCATACTGGTCCGGGAATTCTTCTACCATGCGATCCAGCACCTGGGAGAAGGTGAGGGAAATGAGGCTTTCCTTCTGCCAGACAAAATTGCCGGTGTGGTCATTGTTGAAGTACAGGGATTTGATTTCCTCTTTGGGGCCGATGGAGGAGATGGTGTTGATGAAATGGGAGAGGATGATGGTCATATCATTGAGTTCATCCATCCACTTGGGATCCCATTCCAGAGAAATGAAGCCGTCATAATTGACCGAATCCAGAGCGGTGACCATCTGCTCCAGAGGCATCTGGCCTTCGCCGATGAGCTGATAGGAGATAGAGCCGTCATCGTTTTTCAGGGAGTCCTTGATATGCACATGGCGGATGTAGGCGCCAAGATTGGTGATGGTGGTCTGGCTGGATTCGCCCTGCAGGATATGGGTTTCGTGCATATCCCAAAGCGCAGCCAGATGGTCGGACGCATAGCTGTCCAGCACATCACGCAGGATGGCGGTGTCGGCATAGACACCCATGGTTTCAATCAGCAGAACGATCTTCTGGCCTTCTGCCTTGGGCAGGGCATAGGAGATCACTTTACGGACGTTTTCTTCATTATACGCAGCAGCATCCATCACAGTATGCAGCCGGACAAAGGGGACCTTCAGGCGGATGGCAGATTCCATGCAGGCGTCCACTTCCCGGATCATGCGGTCATAGGATGCGGGATCAGCCATATCGGCGGTGGTGTTGATGCAGGGAACGGACAGTTTCTTGTCAAACAGGGTGCGATAAGTGGCAGAGCCTGCCTGACGGTCTGCCGGGCAGCCCTTTTCGGCCATAGCGGGGGTAAAAAGATTATGGATTTCGATCCCGTCAAAAGAAAGATCAGCAGCTGCATCTACAAATTCCCGCCAGGAGATGCCATGCCAGCCTTTGGTGGAAAATGAAAATTTCATGCTTCTTTCTCCTCATACACAATTTTGTTCATGGCGCCCAGATAAGCCCGGATGGCTGCGCCGATGATATCGGTGGATACACCGCTGCCGGAATAAAGCCTGCCGTCATAGCGCAGCTTCACAATGGCACGGCCGATGGCCTCTTTCCCTTCGGTCACGGCATCGATGCGGAAGTCTTCCAGCTCGAAGTGTCGGCCGGTCACCTGTTCGATGGCCTTGAAAGCGGCATCAATGGGGCCGTCGCCAAAGGAAATGCCTTCGGTATCGAAACCGTCTTTTTCAAGGCGGAGGGAAGCGGTGGCGGTAATGATATTGCCGGAGTTGATCACGAAAGACTTCAGCTGATAAGTGGCAGGCACCTGCATGGCGCTGGCAGCCACGATGGCATCCAGTTCCTTGGCGGTGACGGGCTTTTTGGCAGCCAAAGTCAAAAATTCGTCATAGACGCGGCCCATATCTTCTTCCGTCAGTTCATAGCCCAGCTTTTCAACGGCATCGGAAAGAACAGTCAGAGAATCGTTGGTATCATAGGTGATACCTTCGTCATCGTGCTTGACGGAAGAAAGATTATCCTTCACTTCGCTGCCCAGAAGACTGTGGATGCGTTTTACAGTGCGTTCCAGCTCGGTAATACGGGCGGAGGTGGTAAGGCCGATGGATTCGCCACGGGCCTTGAGGATGTGGCAGATGGTGGACAGGCGGGGAGCCTGGTTGCCGATGAAGCAGCACTTGACACCCTGAGCCCCCAGCATAAAGGCGCGTACGGCGCTGGCACCGGCCAGCTCCATGCCGTCATCGCAGGACACCTTCACAAAGATATCCTTCATGGCAGGTACTTTTTCGTACAGACCGGAAATAAAGGAAGCAAATTCGTCAGGCAGCATCACACCTGCGGTATCGCACAGGGTAATGGAGGTAGCGCCGTTTGCAATGGCAGTTTCGATCGCCTGGGCCAGGAAATCTTCTTCGGCACGGGTGGCATCCTGGAAGGAAATTTCCACATCGCTGCACAAAGAAGCACAGTATTTCACCTGTTCACCGATGGCGGCCAGCATCTGCGGCGGCTTTTTGCGGGCAATGTATTCCATCTGCACGCTGGAAACAGGTGCATCGATGAGAAGCCGGGGGCGGCGTGCCTTATCCAGGGCACTCCAGGCGGCATCGGCTTCTTCCCGGGTAAGCCCGGCAGGCTGGGAGAGGGTGGTGTTCAGAATGATGCTGCACAGCGTTTTGACAAAAATGCTGTCAGCCTTGCTGCCGGATAGAGGCGGCAATTCCAGTGCGCTGATATTCAGTTTGTCCAGCAGCTTGGCCAGCTCAATACGTTCCTTAAAGCCCAGCAGCCTGTCTTCAGCGGCCTTGCGCAGCGTCATGTCCGTAATGCAGATTTTCTTCATTCCTTCGTCATCCCTTTCGCTTGGATCAGATAAAATAAAAAGCCCCTGCGGTCAAAATGACCACAGGGACGATTTAACAATAATTAAACCGTGGTACCACCCTGATTGCAGCGACGTGTTCATCGCTGCCACTCAAGCAGCCGTAACGGGGCAGGGCCGGAATTTCCTACTGTGAATTTCGGAAACACTGCTCAGATGGGAGACCGCTTTTCCTTCCTGCTGCCGGCTCACAGCGACCGCCGGCTCTCTGGAAGCGGTGAGGAAAGCGTAGCATCGTCATCGCATTTACATAGGAGAAATGTTAGCATGGGAAAAAACGTTTGTCAAGTGAAAAATATCAAAAAAACAAAAAAATACAGAAAACAGGAAAAGAACAAAAAAACGAAAAAAACTGTTGATTTAGGGTTGACAAATGGCAAAAATGGGCATAAAATAAGCGCAATTGAATCCAAAGGCTGTGACGAAGACGGCTAAGGATCGTATCCCACAGAGAGCCTGCGGCTGGTGGAAGCAGGCGGATGCGGCCGGACGCTTATCCCTTCTGAGCCGGGAAGGCAAACGCTGTAAAGCTAGTAGTTTTCTCCGTGATTGCTGCGTAAAGGCATAACGCTTGTTGGAGCGTGAGGGGCATGGAAACATGCAAATTGAGTGGTACCGCGAGTGTGTTTACACCCGTCTCAATGAAAATCATTGGGACGGTTATTTTTTTACAGAAAGGGAGGAATTCAGATGGCAACCACAACAATGGAAATGAAACTGGGAGAGGTGGCACAGCGAATTCGCGAACTGCGCACGATTCTGGGTATCACTGTGGAAGAAGCCGCTGAAAAGACCGGTTTCTCCGTAGAAATGTATCAGGCATACGAAAATGGCCAGGATGACCTTCCGTTTTCCTTCATTCATAATTGCTCGCTGGCTTTTGATGTGGATATGATCGATCTGCTGGAAGGCCGCTCCGCCATGCTGCGTCACTATCAGGTGACCAGAAAGGGTGACGGGCAGACCACGGTGGACGATGACGGGATCCTGATCAGCAACCTGGCGGGGCAGTTCCGCGATAAGCTGGCTGAGCCTTATTTTGTCCGCTATCAATATGATGAAAAGCTGCAGAACCGGCCCATCCACACCGATACCCACTCCGGCCAGGAATTTGACTATGTGCTGTCCGGCCAGCTGAAGGTGCAGGTGGGATCTCATACAGAAGTGCTGTCTGCAGGGGATTCCATCCTCTATGATTCCGGCACGCCTCACGGCATGATCGCTGTGGGCGGTGGGGAATGCACTTTCCTGGCTGTGGTGCTGTCCGGCGATACGGAAATGAAAAAGGACCAGGCGCAGACCATCGCCCGGGCCATGAAGCGGGAAAAGCTGCTGGCCGAAAAGTTTGTCAAGTGCACCGAAGACGAAAACGGTGTGCTGCAGAAGATCCATTTTGAAAATGCCGATCAGTACAATTTCGCGTTTGACACGGTGGATGAAATCGCCAAGGCCTATCCGGAAAAGCTGGCTATGCTGCACATTGCCGAAGACGGCACCGAACGCAGGTTTACCTTTACCGATATGAAACGCCTGTCCAACCAGACGGTGAACTATTTCCGTTCCCTCGGCATTAAAAAGGGGGACAAGGTGATGCTGGTGCTGCGCCGCCGGTATCAGTTCTGGCTGTGCATGCTGGCGCTGCATAAGCTGGGCGCCGTGGCCATCCCTGCCACCGATCAGCTGCTGTCCCATGACTATGAATACCGTTTCACTGCGGCCGGTGTGAAGGCCATCGTGTGCACTTCTTCCGGTAAGGCTACCGAAGAAGTGGAAAAAGCGGAAGAAAAGGTTGGCACGCTGCCGGTGAAGGTGCTGGTGGGCGGTGAAAGGGAAGGCTGGCACAATTATGATGCCGAATACACTCTGTATTCCACCCACTATTACCGTGATGAAAATTCTCCTTGCGGTGATGATACGGCATTGATGTTCTTCACATCCGGCACCACCGGCTATCCCAAAATTGCCGAACACAGCCACAAGTATGCCCTGGGCCACTTCATCACGGCCCGCTACTGGCATCAGTGCGAAAAGGACGGATTGCATTTCACCATCTCTGATACCGGCTGGGGCAAGGCACTGTGGGGGAAATTCTACGGACAGTGGCTGTGCGAAGGTGCGGTGTTCACCTATGACTTCAACCGCTTCGATGCCCATGAAATTCTGCCCATGTTCGGCAAATACGGCATCACCACCTTCTGCGCACCGCCCACCATGCTGCGCATGATGATCCGCGAGGATATCAGCATGTATGATTTCTCCTCCGTGCGCAACATCACCACCGCCGGTGAAGCGCTGAACCCCGAAGTGTTCCGCATTTTTAAGGAAGCAACGGGTCATGAGATCATGGAAGGCTTCGGCCAGACCGAAACCACCCTGACCATCTGCAATCTGTACGGCACCCAGGTGCGTCCCGGCTCCATGGGCAAGCCTTCTCCCATGTATGATGTGCATGTGGTGGATCCTGACGGCAATGATGTGCCGATGGGTGAAACCGGTGAAATTGCCATCAACATCAAGGATGAAGTGCCCTGCGGTTTGTTCAAAGGGTATTATCGTGATGAAGAAAAGACCAAGGACGTCATGCACGACGGATTGTACCATACCGGCGACACCGCCTGGATGGACGAAGATGGGTATCTGTGGTATGTGGGCCGGGTGGACGATGTGATCAAGTCCAGCGGCTATCGCATCGGTCCGTTCGAAATCGAAAACGTGATCATGGAACTGCCTTATGTGCTGGAATGCGGTGTATCCGCTGCGCCCGATCCGCTGCGCGGTCAGGTGGTCAAGGCCAGCATCGTGCTGACACGCGGCACCGAAGGTACGGATGAACTGAAGAAGGAAATCCAGGCCTACGTCAAGAGCCACACGGCACCGTATAAGTATCCCCGCATTGTGGTGTTCCGTGACAGCCTTCCCAAGACCATTTCCGGCAAAATCCAGCGCAATAAACTGTAAAAAAACAAAATTGCATATAGCATTTTCTTGAGATATATGGTATAATGCAATAAAGGCTGTGACGAAGAGGGCACAGGAATCCTTTCTCCAAAGAGAGGCGGTATTTGGTGAAAGCCGCTGAGAAGGGCCCTGAGGTTTGTAGCTTCTGAGCCGGAAGGAAGAAAGTGGCAACACAAGTAGAACCTTCCCGTATGGCTGCGTGAAAGCATAACGCTTGTTGGAGCGTGAGGGACGCAAGAAATTGCGTAATTTGAGTGGTACCGCGGGTGAGTAATGCGCCCGTCTCAAAGAAAAGTTTTCTTTGGGACGGGTTTTTGTTTCGTCCCCGGGGGAGGAAATATGGAAAAGCACATGACCGGTTTAGACCTGACCATCATGGAGATGGCCAACCGAATCAAAGAACTGCGTCAGATTGAAGGCATTACCCCTGCCCAGATGGCCCAGAAGACGGGCATCAGCGTGGCAGATTATCTTGCCTGCGAAAGCGGCGAAAAGGACCTGAACTTTGCATTCCTGTATCGCTGCGCTCAGGTGTTCGGCGTGGACGTGACGGACCTGATCCAGGGTTCCAGCCCCACTCTGACCACCTATGACCTGACCCGTGCCGGGGATGGCCAGCGCATTGAAAAGGCCAACGGCATGACCTACTATAACATGGCTGCTGCCTATAAAAACCGTATTGCAGAGCCCTTGTATGTGAAGGCTGAATACGATGAAGCGGCCCAGCGGGAAGAAATTCCCCTGACCAGCCATGAAGGCCAGGAATTTGACCTGGTATTGAAGGGCCATCTGAAGGTGCAGATCGGTACCCATTATGAGATCCTGGGCCCCGGTGATACCATATATTACGATTCCAATACTCCTCACGGTCTGCTGGCCGTGGGCGGGGAAGACTGTGAATTCTATGCCATCGTGCTGAACCCGGCGGATTATATTGCCCATACCGGCACTCAGGTGGCTGCGCCTGTGGCACAGAAGCGGGAAAAGGACGATCAGAAGCGGGTGTGGGAAAACTTCATCCAGCCCGTGGAAAATGAGATTGGCGCGCTGCAGTCCATTTCTTATAAGAACATTGACCGGTTCAACTTTGCCTTTGACGTGGTGGATGCCATTGCCGATAAGGATCCCGAAAAGACGGCCCTGATGCATGTGGCTGAAAACGGGGAAGAACGCAGAATCACCTTCAAGGAAGTGAAGCGCAAGTCCAATCAGGCCTGCAACTACTTCCGCTCCATTGGTATCAAGCGGGGCGACAAGGTGATGCTGATCCTCAAGCGGCATTACCAGTTCTGGTATATCATCAATGCGCTGCATAAGCTGGGTGCTGTGGTGATCCTGGCACCCAATCAGCTGCTGAAAAAGGATATTGCTTATCGCTTTGACGCAGCAGGGGTGAGGGCCATTGTATGTACGGCGGATGGCGGTGTGGCCGCAGAAGCGGAAGCGGCAGCCATGGAATGCCCCACTGTGGAATTTAAAATCATTGTGAATGGTGATAGGGAAGGCTGGCGCAGCTTCGACGAAGAACACCTGGCCTATTCCACCCACTATAACCGGCCTGAAGATGCGCCCGGCGGGGATGACCTGATGCTGATGTTCTTCACCAGCGGAACCTCCGGTTATCCCAAGATCGCCGCGCATAACTATAAGTATCCTCTGGGTCATTTTGTTACGGCCCGGTACTGGCACCAGGTGGATCCGGACGGATTGCATTTCTCCATCTCCGATACCGGCTGGGCCAAGAGCATGTGGGGCAAGTTGTACGGCCAGTGGCTGTGTGAAGCAGGTATTTTCGTGTATGACTTTGACCGCTTCCATGCGGAAAAGATCCTGCCCCTGTTTGCGAAGCATAAAATTACCACCTTCTGCGCACCGCCCACCATGCTGCGCATGATGATCAAGGAAGATCTTTCCCATTACGATCTTTCCTCCGTCAAGCACATGACCACCGCCGGCGAAGCGCTGAACCCCGAAGTGTACCGCCGTTTCCTGGAAGCCACCGGCCTTTCCATCATGGAAGGCTTTGGCCAGACGGAAGGCACGGTGCTGGTGGCCAATACCGTGGGCATGACCCCCCGCCTTGGCTCCATGGGTAAGCCGGTTGCATCCTATGATATCGATATTTTCGATGCGGAAGGCAAGCCCTGCGCTGTGGGTGACAGCGGCGAAATTTGCATCCGGCTGGACAAGGGTCATCCCTGTGGGCTGGTGCAGGAATACTACGGCAACAAGGAAAAGACGGACGAAGTGTTCCGCGGCGGGCTGTATCATACCGGTGACGTGGCCTATAAGGATGAAGAAGGTTATTTCTGGTATGTGAGCCGCATTGATGACGTGATCAAGTCCAGCGGTTATCGCATCGGGCCCTTTGAAATTGAAAACGTGATCATGGAACTGCCTTATGTGCTGGAATGCGGTGTATCCGCCGAGCCCGATCCGCTCCGCGGTCAGGTGGTCAAGGCCAGCATCGTGCTGACAAAGGGCACCGTGGGCACCGAAGAAATGAAGAAGGAAATTCAGGACTACGTGAAAACCCATACCGCACCTTATAAGTATCCCCGCATTGTGGTATTCCGTGAAAGCCTGCCCAAGACAACCTCCGGCAAGATCCAGCGCAACAAGCTGTAAACGGAGGCGAGAACATGGAGACAAGAAGAATCACCCTGTTAGCCGGCCATTACGGCAGCGGGAAAACCAATATCGCCGTGAACTTTGCTTTGTATCTGGCAGGGCAGGGGAAACAGGTGACGCTGGCGGATATGGACATCGTGAATCCCTATTACAGGGCCAAAGATTCCGCAGCGGAGATGGAAAAAGCGGGGGTGAAAATGATCGCTTCCCTTTATGCCAATTCCAACGTGGATGTGCCGGCCCTGCCCCAGGAAATGTACGCCGTAACGGAAGATAAAGCACGTTACGCCGTGCTGGATGTGGGGGGCGATGACCGGGGTGCATTGGCCCTTGGCCGGTATGCACCGGAAATACTGAAAGAAAATGATTTCCACATGATCTATGTGTTCAATGCTTCCAGGCCGCTCAGCCGCAGGGCAGAGGATGCGCTGGAGATCATGAAGGAAATTGAAGTGGCCGGGGGAGTGCCGTTTACGGCCATCGTAAACAACACAAACCTTGGCAAGGAAACCACCTGGGAAACGGTGACCGCTTCCATGGAGGAAGCAAACAAACTGTCGCAGATCAGCGGCCTGCCGCTTTTGTTCACCGCGGTGGAGGAAAGCGTGCTGCCGATCAATGAAAGGGAAAACGAACAGTATTTCCCGCTGAAACTTCAGAAAACCATCTGGTAAAGGAGATGCAAGTATGGCAAAGGTTACCTTCAAAAAAGACCTGTGCAAGGGCTGCGGCCTGTGCATCACGGCTTGCCCCAAGAAGATTCTGGCCCTGAGCAAGGATGAGATTAACCAAAAGGGCCATCACCCCGCTGAAATGACGGATCAGGAAAAGTGCATCGGCTGCGCCTTCTGCGCCACCATGTGCCCCGATTGCGTGATCACGGTAGAAAAGTGAGGAGGGAGAAACAATGGCTGATAAGATTTTGATGAAAGGGAACGAAGCACTGGCTGAAGCTGCCATCATGGCCGGCTGCCGTCATTACTTCGGCTATCCCATCACCCCCCAGACGGAAGTGGCTGCCTACATGGCCAAGCGCATGCCCAAGATCGGCGGTGTGTTCCTGCAGGCGGAAAGCGAAATTGCTGCCATCAACATGGTGATCGGCGCTGCCGCTGCCGGCAAGCGTGCCATGACCTCCTCTTCCAGCCCCGGGATTTCCCTCAAGTCCGAAGGCATTTCCTACATGGCCGGCTGCGACCTGCCTGCCCTGATCGTGAACGTGCAGCGCGGCGGCCCCGGCCTGGGCGGCATTCAGCCCAGCCAGAGCGACTATTTCCAGGCCACCTGCGGCGGCGGCCACGGTGACTTCCACCTGCTGGTGCTGGCCCCTTCCTCCGTACAGGAAATGGCAGACCTGGTTGCCAAGGGCTTTGACTTGGCTGAAAAGTATCGCATGCCCTGCATGCTGCTGGCTGACGGTACCATGGGCCAGATGATGGAACCCGTTTCCCTGGAAGAAACCAAGCAGGAAGCCTGCGAAAAGCCCTGGGCCCTCACCGGCACCAAGGGGGAACGCAAGCCCAACATCATCAACTCTCTGGCACTCCAGCCCCAGGAACTGGAACAGTGGAATGAAGACCGCTTCAAGCGCTATGAAATCGTGAAAGAAAACGAACAGATGGCCGAAAGCTATCTGATGGACGATGCTGAATACTGCGTGGTGGCCTTTGGTATTGCTGCCCGTGTCAGCCAGAACGCTGTGGACGCTGCCCGTGCCAAGGGCATCAAGGTGGGCATGATCCGTCCCATCACCCTTTGGCCTTTCCCCGAAAAGGTGCTGAAGGAAGCTGCAGACAAGTGCAAGGCTTTCCTTTCTGTGGAACTGAACATGGGTCAGATGATCAAGGACGTGAAGCTGGCCATCGATTGCAAAAAGCCTGTTGACCTGTGCTATCGCACCGGCGGCATGATCCCCAGCCCCGAAGAAGTGCTGGCTGCCATTGAAAAGATGCAGAAGGAGGGGAAATAAGAAATGATCGTATTTGATAAGCCCAAGGCCCTGACGGATGCGCCCCTGCATTATTGCCCCGGCTGCACCCACGGTATCATCCACCGTCTGGTGGCCGAAGCCATTGATAACCTGAACATCGGCGGTGAAACCATCGGTGTGGCCAGCGTTGGCTGCTCCGTGTTCACCTACAATTACTTCAATGTGGATATGGTTCAGGCGGCTCACGGCCGTGCCCCCGCTGTGGCCACCGGCGTGAAGCGCGCCGATCCTTCCAAGATCGTGTTCACCTATCAGGGTGACGGCGACCTGGCCTCCATCGGTATGGCCGAAACCGTACACGCTGCTGCCCGCGGTGAAAACATCACCATCATCTTCGTCAACAATGCCATTTACGGCATGACCGGCGGCCAGATGGCCCCCACTTCTCTGCCCGGCCAGGTGACCCAGACCAGCCCCTACGGCCGCGACACCAACACCGTTGGTTTCCCCGTGAAAGTGTGTGAGCTGCTTTCCACCCTTGATGGCGCCGGCTACATCGAACGCGTGGCCGTCAATAACGTCAAGAACGTCAGGAATGCCAAAAAGGCCATCGAAAAGGCATTCCGCAATCAGGTGGAGGGCAAGGGCTTCAGCCTGATCGAAGTGGTATCCACCTGTCCCACCAACTGGGGCAAAACTCCCCAGGGCGCTCTGGAATGGCTGGAAGAAAATATGCTTCCTTACTATCCTCTGGGCGTGTACAAGGATAAGTTTGCAGAGGAGGCAGCCAAATGAGCACCACTGAAGTATTGATCGCCGGTTTCGGCGGACAGGGCATCCTCTTTGCCGGTAAGTTTCTGGCCTATGCTGCGCTGCTGCAGGGCCGCAATGTGAGCTGGCTGCCTTCCTACGGCCCCGAAATGCGTGGCGGTACGGCGAACTGCTCCATCATTCTTTCCGATGTGCAGGTGGGTTCTCCCATCGTATCCAAGCCGGATATCCTCATCGCCATGAACCTGCCTTCTCTGGACAAGTACGAAAAGGAAGCCAAGCCCGGTGCCTCTATTTTCGTGGATTCTTCCCTGATCGGCCGCAAGGTGGAACGCGATGACGTGAATGTGTATTATATTCCCGCCACCCAGATGTCCACCGATAACGGCCTGGAAACTCTGGCCAACATGATCCTGCTGGGTGCCGTGATTGACAAAACTCAGGTGATTCCTGAAGACATGATCCGCCCCGCTTTGGAAAAGGTGGTTTCCGCCCGTCATGCATGGCTGCTGGAAAAGAACATTGAAGCCATGAACCTGGGCAAGAATTATAAGGAGTGATAAACATGCTGGATATCAAGATCACCCGGAATCAGAATCCTGCCAAGAAGCCTGAAGCCGGTCAGCCTCTGGGCTTTGGCAAAATCTTCACCGATCATATGTTTGTGATGAACTACACCGAAGGCCAGGGCTGGCATGATGCCCGCATTGTGCCTTATGAAAAGATCGAACTGTATCCCTCTGCCATGGTGTTCCACTACGGCCAGGAAATGTTCGAAGGTCTGAAGGCCTATAAAGGCGAAGACGGCAAGGCGTACCTGTTCCGTCCCGACATGAATGCCAAGCGTGCCAATGCATCCAATGACCGTCTTTGCATTCCCCGGATCCCTGAAGAAGATTTCGTTCAGGCCGTGAAGGCCGTTGTGGAAGTGGATCAGGACTGGATCCCCTCCGAACCCGGCACCAGCCTGTATGTGCGTCCTTTCGTCATTGCTACGGACGAATTCCTGGGCGTGGCTCCCAGCAAGACCTACCTGTTCATAATCATCCTTTCTCCCTCCGGTGCTTACTATGCCAGCGGCCTGAACCCCGTGGGCATCTGGATCGAAGACGAATTCGTGCGCGCTGTGCGCGGCGGTATCGGCTTTGCCAAGACCGGCGGTAACTATGCTGCTTCCCTGATTGCTCAGGTGAAGGCCCATGATGCGGGTTTCAGCCAGGTGCTTTGGCTGGATGGTGTGGAACGCAAGTACATTGAAGAAGTGGGCGCTATGAACATTTTCTTCAAGATCGACGGCAAGATCGTCACTCCTGCTCTGTCCGGCTCCATTCTGCCCGGCATCACCCGCAATTCCGTGATTCAGCTGTGCAAGGATTGGGGTTATACGGTGGAAGAGCGGAAGGTTTCCGTGGATGAGCTGATCGAAGCCCAGAAAAACGGCAAGCTGGAAGAAGTGTTTGGCACCGGTACTGCTGCTGTTATTTCTCCTGTGGGCAAGCTGCGCTATGTGGACGAAGTGATGACCATCGGCGACGGCGGCATCGGCGAACTGTCCCAGAAGCTGTATGACACCGTGACCGGTATTCAGACCGGTAAAGTGGCCGATCCCTACGGCAACTGGCACGTGTGCGTGGAAGACTGAGACTGAGAAAAAATAAAAACAGCCACGGTTTCTTTGGATGCCGTGGCTTGTTTTATAGAAAGGGGAAGGAAAGTGATCCGGTTTTTAGTGTTCACGGATCTTCATCTGGAAGATTGTACGGATGGGCTGCAGCGGCTTGACGGAATATTGAACCATGCAAAAGAAGAAAAGGTAGACTTCATTGTATCGCTGGGTGACTTGTGCTTTCCCACGGATGCATATTCCCCTGTGATGGAAAAAATCCGCAGCTGCGGTATTCCGGTGTACCATACCATCGGCAATCATGATGTGCAGGACTGGGAAATAGACTATTCTCTTCGGTTTCTGGGGAAGAATAAGCCTTATGAGGCTTTTGAGAAAGGCGAGTACAGGTTCATCATTCTGGACACCTGCTATTGGAAAAGCGAACAGGGGGAATATCATTTCCCCAACAAACAGCGTATTCCCTCTTTGTACCCCTGGGTACCCCGGGAGCAGCTGGACTGGCTGGAAGGACAACTGAGCGATGGAAAAAAATGCATCGTGCTTTCCCACATGAGCCTGGTGAACCCCTTCATGCGCCGGGGCATTGCCAACAAAGAGGATATCCAGCGGATTTTTGAAGGGAAAAACGTGCTGCTGTGCATGAATGGCCATGACCACGGAAGCGACCTGAAATGGATAAACGGCGTGCCGTATTATACGGTTAGCTCTGCTTCCCAATTTTGCTGGTGGAGCGCCGATGGCAGTCGGGTGGAAAACCTGTTTTACAAGGATCCTTTGCACGTGATCGTGGAGCTGGATGAGGATGAAATCCGCATTCAGGGCATGGAAAGCGATTTTGTGGGCCTGCGGCCGGAAGACGTGGGCATAACGGATTACCGTTGGAATGGGGTGGATGTGCATCCCGTTGCTCAAAGCCATGTGTTGAAAAGAACAAAATAAAAAATCCCCTCTGCGTGGTTTCAATACCATTCAGAGGGATTTTTGTAATTATTGTACATGAATGCTTACAGGCAATAAAGCGAATAGGGGGCAAGCGATTCCTTGGTTGTGTAGGAAGGGTTGAAAGCAAGACCGTCTTTACCGGAAACGGCGCTTTGGATGAGATGCTTGGTGAGCCCGGGAACGTCATCCCGGGTGAGGGCTTCCTGCACATCCATCCAGATCACTTCGCTGTTTTCATTGCCGTCGGAAATGGCTTCACCGGACAGATAATCCGCCCGGAAGGCAACATACCAGCATTTTACATTAAAGCGGATACCGATAATGCTTCTTGGGACAATTTCAATATTCGTTTCTTCCATGTATTCGCGCTTGACGGCATCTTCCGGAGATTCGCCGAAGTTCACATAGCCTCCGGGAATGATCAGCTTTCCGGTACCGGAACCGTAGGTGTGGCGAGCCAGCAATACTTTTCCGTTATGGATCACCACAGCTGTTACACTCTGACCCCAGTTGGTGTTTTCGTGATCCATACAGCATTCCTCCTTTGTTTGGGCAAATATAGCATATCCGTCGTTATCTGTCAACAGAAGGAGGATCGCAGCACAGCTTCAGTTCATTTTGATCCCGGAAACTTGAATAACAGAACAGACTGTGGTATGATTATAAGGATGCAAAATGAAGATAAGGAGGAAAGCGGTATGGCATCCATAGAAGGACTGGGCTGGACGTTTGATACGGTGGCCGAAACCTATCAGAAGCTGCGGCCCGGATATGTGAAAGAACTGTATGATAAAGTGTTTGCCTATCAGAAGATGGATTCCTCCTGTAAGGCGCTGGAAGTGGGCATTGGCGGCGGTCAGGCCACAAAGCCGGTGCTGGATACCGGCTGCAGTGTAATGGCGGTGGAGCCGGGGGAACATTTTTGTGCTTTGTGCCGGGAAATGTTCCGGGAATACCCTGTCTTTTCCGTACTGCAGGGAAAATTTGAAGAAACGGAACTGGAACAGGAAATGTATGATCTGGTGTATTCCGCATCGGCTTTCCATTGGGTGCCGGAAGAATTGGGATACAAAAAGGTGTTTGATTGCCTGAAAAAAGGCGGTGCCTTTGCGCGGTTTGCCAATCATCCCTATAAGGATAAAAGCCGCCCGGGAATGCATGAAGCTTTGCAGGAGGTGTACGCGAAGTACATGCCGGGTACGCTTGCATCGGATGAATATACCGAAGAAAAGGCCAGAAAGCGGGCAGAAATTGCCCTGCAATATGGCTTTGTGGATATAGAACATCATTTGTTCCACCGCACAAGGGATTTTACCGCAGCAGAATATGTACAGCTGTTGGGTACCTATTCGGATCATATTGCTATTGAGGAAAAAACAAGAGGAAAGTTTTTTCTGGAGATTGAGCAGGCTATTGAGCGTATGGGCGGTGTGATTACCATTTACGATACCATTGATTTGCAATTGGCCAGAAAGCCGGAATAAACAACGGGAGAGAAGAACGTGCAGGAAAGAAAAATGGTATTGGGTCTGCTGGCCCATGTGGATGCCGGAAAAACCACCCTGTCCGAAGCCCTTTTGTATACCGCGGGGGCTTTGCGGAAACTGGGCCGGGTGGACCATAAGGATGCCTTTCTGGACACGGATGTGCAGGAAAGGGAGCGGGGCATTACCATCTTTTCCAAGCAGGCACGACTGAACTGGAAAGAAACCGCCATTACCCTGATGGACACCCCGGGCCATGTGGACTTTTCCAGCGAAATGGAGCGTACGCTGCAGGTGCTGGACGGGGCTGTGCTGGTGATCAGCGGAACGGACGGTGTGCAGGGCCACACGGAAACGTTGTGGAAGCTGTTGGAAAGCTATCAGATTCCCACTTTCCTGTTTGTCAACAAAATGGATATGCCCGGTGTGGACGAAGAAAAGCTGATGGCGGAAATACGAGAAAAGCTGAGCAGCAATTGTGTGCATATGGCCGGGGAAGACGCGGCTGAACAGATTGCCCTGTGCGGTGACGATGATACGCTGAATGCTTTTCTGGAAACAGGAGAAGTGGCGCAGGCGGATATAGGCGCTTTTGTCAGTGCGAGGAAGCTGTTTCCCTGCTACTTCGGTTCTGCTCTTCGGATGCAGGGCATTGAAGCGTTGCTGGATGGGTTGAACAACGTGGGGCCAAGACCTGTGTACCCGGATCGGTTCGGCGCTGTGGTGTACAAAATCGGCAGGGATGATAAAGGGAACCGGCTGACCTATATGAAAATCACCGGCGGAGAAATGCCGGTGAGAATGAGCCTGACCAACAAAAAGGAAGGTGTGCCCACCACCGGCGAAATATGGGAAGAAAAGGTGAGCCAGATCCGTTTTTATTCCGGGCTGCGCTTTGAACAGCGGGATACGGCATATTCGGGCGAAATTTGCGCTGTAACGGGGCTGAACTACACCAAGGTGGGCGATGGCTTCGGGTATGAGAAAAAGGGCACAGAGCCCCTCTTAAGCCCGGTATTCACATATCACATGGAATTGTCCGAAAAAGATGATCCTGTGATTGCGCTGCAGCGGATGCGGCAATTGCAGGAAGAGGATCCTCAGCTGCAGGTGGTATGGCAGGAAAAGAGCAAGGAAATCCATGTGCAGCTGATGGGCGAAGTACAGGTGGAGATCCTGCAACGGATGCTGAAGGACCGGTTTGACATGGATGTATCCTTTGGGGAAGGCAGCATTCTGTACCGGGAAACCATTGAGGACAAGGTGGAAGGCGTGGGGCATTATGAACCCTTGCGCCATTATGCGGAAGTGCACCTGCTGATGGAACCTGCTCCCCGGGGCAGCGGGTTGTTGCTGACCAGCAAATGCCCGGAAGATGAACTGGACAGGAACTGGCAGCGGCTGATCTTGACCCATCTGATGGAAAAGACCCATTTAGGGGTGTTGACAGGATCACCCATTACCGACATGCGCATTACGCTCATTGCCGGCAGGGCCCATCTCAAGCATACAGAAGGCGGTGATTTCCGCCAGGCTACTTACCGGGCTGTGCGGCAGGGACTGATGCAGGTAAAGAGCGTATTGCTGGAGCCCTGGTATGAAATGACACTGACCTTGCCGGAAGATTGCCTTGGCCGTGCCATGCATGATATTCAGCTGATGGGCGGCACTTTTGAGGCGCCGGAAAATACCCTGGGCAATGTGTGCCTGAAGGCCAGGGTGCCCGTCAGCGAAAGCCGGCACTATGCAAGGGAAGTAATGGCCTATTCTAAGGGCAGAGGCCGCATCAACTGTGTGCTGTGCGGGTATTTACCCTGCAGAGATGAGAAAAAGGTGATCAAGGCTGTGGGGTATGACCCGGAAAGAGACGTGGAAAACAGCCCGGATTCCGTGTTCTGCTCCCATGGTGCAGGTTTTATGGTGAAATGGGATGAAGTAAAAAACTATCAGCACATTGATACCGGCATCTTGGCCCCGAAAAAAGAGGAAATGGCCCCTGCGCATCAGCCCATGCGAAAAAAGACCTACACCAGTGCGCTGGAGGAAGATAAAGAGTTGATGGCCATTTTTGAGCGCACTTACGGGCCTGTGAAGCGGCATGACTTCAGGCCGTCCCCCAGAACGGCGGCCATGATGGAAAGTGAAAAGGTTTTTATGCCGCTGGAAAAGGAATACCTGCTGGTGGACGGCTATAACATCATTTTTGCCTGGGATGCATTAAAAGAGGCGGCAAAGCTAAACCTTGAAACAGCAAGGCAGATGCTGCTGGACATTCTGTGCAATTTCCGCGGTGTGCGTCCCTATGAGATCATTGTGGTGTTTGATGCATACAAGGTGCATCGAAACCCCGGCAGCACCGAAAAGGTGGGTAATCTGCATGTGGTATATACCAAAGAAGCAGAAACGGCGGATAACTATATTGAAAAGGCCACGTATGACCTGGGCAAGCGTTACCGTGTGCGTGTGGCTACTTCGGATGCCCTGGAACAGGTGATTATTCTGGGCCATGGGGCACTGCGTGTTTCTGCCAAGGAATTTTTGAGGGAAGTGGAAAGCGCCAATGGCGAGATTTCTGCCTATCTGAAGGAATATAACCTGCATATGGCCCACAGAGGAGATATGACAGAAGCCATGCGCCAGGCATGGGAAAAGAAAAAGCAGCAGGATTGACATGCAAAACAGAACACAATACAATAAAAACAGAACGAAGTTTGTTCAAAGGGGGCGAAAAGATGGCCAGAATGGATCGGTATAAGAACCAGGGACCGCAGCAAAGACCGATGCGGCCTGTATATCCGGAGGAAAGACAGCCCCATTTTTCACAGCAGCAGCCCCACCCTTATGTGCCTTATCCGGATCAGGTATACGAAGCAGAGGAGAATCAGCAGGAAGATTTATATCCGGATGCTTTCGGTGCACCCCGGTATCAGCCTGATTTCGAAGAGGAATATCCTCAGGAATATCAGCCTGCTTATCAGCAGCCCTGGGTGCACCAGCCCATGCAGCGGAAAAAGAACCGCTCGGCCCTGTGGGCGATGGTGGCCTGCATTTGTGTGATGATTCTGGCCCTGATCGGCTATGGGGTATACAGGATGTATCAGCCTTATCCTGACTTTATCAAAAAGCTGAACGTGGTCATGCAGGATACCTTTGCCCAGGGGGTGATGGTGGACAATGTGCACATTGGCGGCATGACCCGGGAACAGGCCAGGATGGCGCTTTTGCAAAATGCAGGGTATAGCCAACAGGAACTTTCAATCACGCTGGATGCGGAAGGGTATCAGTGGGTGCTGACCGGGCAGCAGCTTCCGGTACAGCGAAACATTGATGCCGTGCTGGATACGGCCTATGCATTTGGCAGGAAAGGAACACCGGAAACCATTTCCAGCGGCATCACCCCCATGGAATACCGCTATCAGCATTTGTATCACACGGTTTCCAATGCGGCATTTTTGTACACGGAGGTTACCTACGATCCATCCAGCGTCAGGGAACTGGTGGGCGTGATTGAGGAAACGGTGAACTGTGATCCGGTGGATGCCCAGATCGCTACCTTTGATTTTTCCACCCGCTCCTTTACCTTCAGCGATGAAAAGGTAGGCATGCGGCTGGATGCGGATGCGCTGTACAATGCTTTGATTGACTGCCTGAACCGCAACGATTACCGGGCGCATATCCGCATGGAAGCGCAGAAAATTCTCCCTTCTGTGACGAAGGTGGAATTGATGAATTCCTTCTCTCTCATATCCAGCTATACCACCCAGACCACTTCCGATGCCAACCGGAACAACAATGTGAATCTGGCAGCCAATGCGGTTTCGGGCACGGTGGTGATGCCTGGGGAAACTTTCTCCTTCAATGCGGCTACCGGCCAGCGTACCACGGAAAAGGGGTATTTGCCCGCTGCAGCCATTGCAGGGGGTGCTACGGTGGATGAAGTGGGCGGCGGGGTATGCCAGGTATCCAGTACGCTGTTCAATGCAGCGGCCATGGCGGATATGACCATTGTGACCCGTTATCCCCATACCTGGCCCAGCAATTATGTGGACAAGGGCAGGGATGCCACCGTCAACTGGCCCAACCTGGATTTTGTGTTCCGCAATGACCGCACATCACCCATCTTCATTATTGCTTACTATCAGAATCGGAAGTGCACGGTGGAGATTTACGGTGCTTCGCTGGGGGCAGGGGAAAGCCGGGACTTAGTTTCTGTGGTGGTTGATATGAGCGAGCCGCCTGCAGAGCCCCTGATGGAGCTGAACCCTGCTTTGCCCTACGGAACCACCAAGGAAAAGAAAAAGGCCAGAACAGGGTATGTGGTGGATACATACAAGATTTATAAGCGCAACGGTGCTGAATACAAGCGGGAAAAACTGTGCACGTCTGTGTACAGGATGATCCAGCAGGTGATCGAATATAACTATTAAGGCGGTGAATCCATGCATAAAGGTGATCTGAAAAGACAGGCTATTTTGGACACATCCGAAAAGCTGTTTTTCGAAAAAGGCTATCGGGATACGTCTGTACAGGATGTGCTGGACAGGCTTCATTGCAGCAAGGGCAGCTTCTACCATCATTTTGAATCCAAGGTTCAGGTGCTGATGGAGATTTGCCGTCAAAAGGCAAAGGCGGCCTATCTGGCCTATGAACAGAAAACATATGAGGATGAACTGGCAGCGCTCAATGGGCTGGTGTATCAGGCCATGCCTTTCAGGAAGGAAGGGGAAGAAATGCTTTCTGTGCTGCTTCCCCTGGAAGGGCTGCCGGATGGGAAGATGGTACTGGAAAGCGTGGTGGAAGCCCAGAAGGAATACTTCTTCCCCGAAATGGATCGCTTGCTGAAGGTGCTGAAGGAAAAAAAGAGAGTGTATTATCATCAGCAGCTGCTGCCGGCGCTTCTGTGGGACAGCTATACAGCCTGCTATGGCAAGCTGATGCAGGAAGCGGCCAAAATAATGCACGGCGGCAGTACGCAGGATGTGATCGACATCATTGAAGCGGAACGTTTCCTGTGGGAGCGGCTTACCGATGCACCCTTTGGCAGCATGGAGCTGATCCGGGCAGACGAAGCCCTGCAGACGATGAACCATGCCATCTTCCGGGTGCGCAGGCTGGAAGCTGAGTACGGGGAATAAATAAAAAATCCCTGAATGTTTGATGCATTCAGGGATTTTTGTCATTCATCCCGTTTGTATTCCAGAATATCCCCGGGTTGACAATCCAGCACATCGCAGATGGCTTCCAGTGTGGAAAAGCGAATGGCACTGACATGGCCGTTTTTCAGCTTGGACAGATTCACATTGGCGACGCCTACACGCTCCGAAAGCTCGTTCAGGCTCATTTTACGGTCCGCCATCATGCGGTCCAGACGCAGAATGATGGGCATACATGCACCTCCTTACAGGGTTTCATCGGACAGCTGCTGCAGCTGTGCACCGTACTGGAACACATAGGAAACCAGCAGCAGGATGAAAAACACAAGCACACCGGTCAGGCTCAGCTGGAAATTGCTTTCAATGAACACGGAGGCATCAGCCGGCAGCATTTCCCGGATAAAGTGATTGGCATAGAGGGAAAGGGCAAAATCGGTGACCTGCTGTACAAGATCCAGAACAAGGATCAGGATACCGATGCGGCGGATGTTATTTGCCACCGTGGGGTGGAAGGGATTGCCTTCTTTCATAGGATCCAGAATTTTGCCTGCCCGTCCCAGGATGTCATACAGGATCAGGCCGCAGCCAGCAGCAAACAGGAAAACGATCCACACCAGCGCAAGAACCTGACGGTTGCTGGGTGCTGCTTCAGGGGTGACTGAGAAGGTAACAGGGCCTACGTCCAGGCTGGAAAAGTCAGTTCCGATGGTGGCTTCAGGGTTCACAAAATGCACAATGGTCACAGTAACAACGGCAATTGCCAGTACGATCAGGGCAATCAGGGCAATTTTCCGGGCAATGCGGAAAAGGGTATCCAGTGCTTTGGCGGTCTTCATCATCTTCTCTTGGTTCATCATTGGTTCCTCCCGTTAAATACTTAATGTTTGTCGACAAAAAGATAATAACACACGTTATTTCGTTTGTCAACAAGAAATTAACGAAAAACATTAAAAAATTTACGAAGCACAAATGAGAAAAGGAAAAGAATAAACGCTGCCGGAAAAAGCAGCGTTTTTATATATCAGAAGTTGCGGGTCATGTCGTAGTTCTCGTAGAAGGATTTGCGGTAATCCAGGAACCGGTCTTCCAGAATGGCCTGGCGGATTTCTTCCATCATGCGGATGAGGAAGCGCAGGTTGTGGATGGATGCAAGGCGGCCGCCGGTGATTTCCTGAGCCTTAAAGAGGTGGCGGATGTAGGCACGGCTGAAGTTCTGGCAGGCATAGCAATCGCAGCCTTCTTCGATGGGGCCAAAGTCATGGGCATAGGCAGCATTGCGGATCACCAGACGGCCGTTTTTGGTGAAGCAGGTGCCGTTTCTGGCGATACGGGTGGCCAGCACGCAGTCAAACATGTCCACACCGCGGAGCACACCTTCCAGGAAACAGTCCGGGGTGCCGACGCCCATCAGATAGCGGGGCTTGTTCTTGGGCATATAGGGCTCAATCTTTTCCAGCATGTCATACATGATGGGCTTAGGTTCGCCCACGGAAAGGCCGCCGATGCCGTAGCCGGGGAAATCCATATCAGCCAGGGTCTTGGCGCTTTCGATGCGCAGATCATCATAGAACGCACCCTGCACGATGCCAAACAGGGCCTGGTCTTCCCGGGTATGATGCTTTTTGCAGCGTTCTGCCCAGCGATGGGTGCGGTGCATGGCTTCTTCTGCGGTGCGGTGATCACAGGGGTAGGGGGAGCACACGTCAAAGGCCATGGCAATATCACTGCCCAGCGCCATCTGAATATCCATGGATACTTCGGGGCTGATGAAGCGCTTGCTGCCGTCCAGGTGGCTGCGGAAGGAAACACCTTCTTCGGTGATTTTTCGAAGGGCAGCCAGAGAAAACACCTGGAACCCGCCGCTGTCGGTGAGCACAGGCTTGTTCCAGCTCATGAACTTATGAATACCGCCCGCTTCCTTCACCAGCTGTTCGCCGGGGCGCAGATGCAGGTGGTAGGTGTTGGAAAGCATGATCTTGGTATTAATCTCTTCCATTTCCCGGGGGGTCATGGCCTTGACGGTGGCCTGGGTACCCACGGGCATATAAATGGGGGTGGGAATATCACCGTGAGGGGTATGCACAATGCCGAGACGGGCACCGGATTGTTTACAGGTTTTGATCAGTTCAAAGGTGACTGGGCTACTCATATTAACCTCAATTTCTTATTCTTGGGAAACGGCAGGCTTGATCTGGGGCCAGACGGATTCCAGGCCGCGCAATTCACGTTCAAAGAAGAGCCAGGGTTTGGCTTCCGGGGTGGGAGCCATGAAGAGCATCTGTTCCTTGCTGATGGGATGGGCAAAGGACAGCCGGAAGCCCCACAGGGCAATCTGCTGGCCGCGCTTGCCGTTGCCGTAACGGTTATCACCCCACAGGGGATAGCCGTGATGCTGCATCTGCACACGGATCTGGTGAGCACGGCCGGTTTCCAGCTGAATGGCCACCAGGCTCAGCCCGTTACGGCGAGCGATGGTGCGGCCGTGGAGAATGGCTTCCTTGCCTTCTGCCTTACGGTAGGAGGGAATGACGGAAACGCGGTTGTTTTCTTCGTCTTTCATCAGGTAATCCACATAGGTGAACTGGTCCGGCGCATCGCCTTCCACCACGCACACATACTGGCGGTTCAGTTCATGTACGCGAACCTGCTCAGACAGGCGGGAAGCTGCTTTGCTGGTACGGGCAAAGACCAGCAGACCACCCACAGGACGATCCATCCGGTGGACCAGGCCAATGTAGGCTTCGCCAGGCTTGTTATAGGTTTCTTTTACATAGCTTTTGATCTGATCCAGCAGGCTTTCATCGCCGGTAGCATCGGACTGGGTGAGCTGGTTGGGCTTTTTCACGGCCACGATCACATGATTATCTTCAAAGAGAATGGCGGGCTTATCCATTGTCAATACACCTCTTTATTTATTCATCCATCTGCCGGTGGCACCGCAGGGCAGTACACCGCCGGAGCGGACAGGCAGGCAAAGCTCCTGAGAATCGATCACACCGCCAAAGCGGGAGGAGACGCATTTTTCCAGAATGTTCTGCAGCACAGCAGGCTGGAAACCGGTGGTGTAGCTGTTGATGAAGAAGAACAAAGGATCATCAGACAGCACCTGGGCACATGTTTCCACCAGGCCGAACAGCTCGTTTTCCAGTTTCCATACTTCGCCCGTGGGCCCTCTGCCGTAGCTGGGAGGATCCATCACAATGCCGTCATATTTGTTGCCTCTGCGGATTTCCCGCTTTACGAAGGCAACGGCATCTTCCACGATAAAGCGGAAGCTGGTTTCGGGCAGGCCGGAAAGCTCGCGGTTTTCCTTAGCCCATTGCACCATGCCTTTCGCAGCATCCACATGGGTCACATGGGCACCGCTCGCAGCGCAGGCCAGGGTGGCACCGCCGGTATAGGCGAACAGGTTCAGCACCCGGGCACCGGGACGCTTCTTGATCATGCCGGCCATGGCATCCCAGTTGGCAGCCTGTTCGGGGAAAAGGCCGGTGTGCTTAAAGCCGGTGGGCCGCACATAAAACTTCAGATCCTGATAGGAGATAACCCATTTTTCCGGCAGCTTGGCATGGAAGTCCCAGGCACCGCCGCCGCGTTCGGAACGGGTATAGTGGGCATGGGCCTTTTGCCACATCCGCTCATTGGCGCAGGGCCAGATGACCTGAGGGTCCGGCCGGGCCAGCAAATAATCGCCCCAGCGTTCCAGCTTTTCGCCGTTGCCGGTATCCAGTACCTCAAAATCCTTCCATCCGGATGCAATAAACATGGGCAAGCCTTCCTTTCAGCGAAATACACTAATTTGTATTATAACATGATAAAAAAAGCCTTTCAAGAGGAAAGAAAAGAATATGAAAAATAAATATGGTTCTGGCTCGGTGAGCTGATGGTAAATGATGGGACAAAAAAGAAAAAGAATAAAGGAACTGCAGGAAAGATAAGATATTGTGATGGATAATGATGGAAAGCAGTGCCTTTTGAGGACATAGATGGCAGATTTTACCAGCAAAAATGCGGATAAAAGAGCACCGCATTTCCGTATTTGGGGTGTACAGCAAAAGCTGATACTGCAACACCGAAGGAGGAAGAACCATGAACAAAAAGAACAGACTGGCTGCTGCTGCCGTAGCGATGATGATGGCTGCCGCACCCCTGTCCCATGCCATGGCAAGTGAGTTTGCCACAGTGAAAGGCGGCGGGCTGAACCTGCGGGAAAAGGCTTCTTTGGAAGCGCGTGTGCTGGGCCAGTATCCCACCGGCACCTGGATTGAGGTGGTGGAAAAGGGAAGCGAATGGAGCAAGGTGAAGGTGGATGGCAAAAACGGCTTTATGATGAGCAAGTACCTGACAACAGAGCAGGTACCAAACACCATGTATGTCCGCACCAACACCGGTATTGGCCTGAACCTGCGCAAAGGCCCCTCCACCCAAAGTGATATTATCACATCCTATCCCATTGGCACTGCTGTGACTGTATTGAAAAAGGGCAGCGGATGGTACCAGGTGAAGGTGGGAGATAATGTGGGCTATATGAGCAGTCAGTATCTGTCTGCCCAAAAAGCCCCCCAGTACACAAAGCCGGTTGAAAAAACCTATACCGCAAAGCTGAAGAACATCAATGGCGGAAGCATTGTCAACTTCAGGCTCTATCCCGGCATGAAAACAAAGGTGCTGGACCAGCTGAAGGTGGGCACACAGGTGACCGTGCTGGAGGAAGGGGTGAATTGGAGCAAAGTGCAGCTTTCAGACGGCCGCACCGGCTATGTGAGCACTTATTTCCTGGTAAAGTAAAATTTCACAAAAAGAGTGGATGAAAGTCCACTCTTCTTTTTTATTTGATATTTTTTGCATGCTGCTTCGACGTTTGAGATGGGTGATTTTCATAATAATGAACATACACAGATAAAGGGGGAGAAGCAAAATGCAGCAGATGATGCCGGAATATAACAGGCAACAGGACAGCATGATGAAAAAAGCCAGGAATTTATTGAAAAACCCGGATATAAAGGCATGGCGTACATGGCTGCCGGGGATGATCGGGATATTTCTTGTGTCATTTGCAGATTGCTTTTCAGTGAGTTGCTGTTTTCCTGTGTGCTTTCTGTTGGCATATAAAGCGCAGACAGGGAAAACGCCAAAGGGTGCCGGAATGGGCATGCTGCTGGCAGAGGGCATGCGGATGATCTGGGGGGCACAGAGCACATGGCCACAGACACTGGTCTTTCTGGTGCTGTCCGCTGCGATAGGAAAACCGATGAAGGACAAACGGAAGGTGTATGGACTGATGCTGGGTGCAGGATTGGTTTGCATTTTTCCGGTGATTTTAGCAGATGATGCGCTGAGAACCTTGTCGACATGTATTGGGCTGGCCTTGAGCATGGGGTGCATGCCTGCCATGCTGCAAGCAGCAAAGCTGATGAATGAAAAAAAGAAGAACCTGTCGGAAGATGATTTGCTTTGCCTGGCATTGCCCCTGATGCTGCTTTTATGCGGCGGATGCCATGTGCAGACAGGTCCGGTGAACATAGGGCTGTGTGCTTCCTTTTTTCTGGTGATTTCGGTGGGTTGGGTATGCGGTGCCATGGCAGGCTCGGCAGCAGGGATTGGAGCAGGCTTTGCAGCATTGATGGGGAATATGCATGCTCTTTACATGATCGTGCTTCCTTTTTCCGGTTTCATGTGCGGATGCCTGCGCAGGAAGAACCGCCTGTTATGCGCTGCTGCCTTTGCATTTGCGGGTGTATGTGCATCCGGGGCAGCGATGAAGGATGTTCCGCTGCCGCTGCTGTGCAATCTGGCAACAGGCAGTGTACTATTTGCTGTATTGCCGGAGCGACAATTGAAAAAAGGCATGCGTTTCCTCAGACATTTGCAGTGGGAAAAACCAAGGGAAAACGCATACATGGCCCTGCGGATGCGCCGATGGGTGAAGGCCATTGACCGTCTGACTGATGCACTGCCCATGGCACAGGAACCGTTGGTAAACATTCCTTTGGATGCGGAGGGCATGGCAGAGGAAGTGTGCGACAGGTGCGAAATGCTGCCGATATGCTGGCATGAGCATTATGCCGAAACAAAAAAAGCCATGGAAACCCTGGCGGCATGCAATGAAACCGAGCTTGGGGTGATCAACCGGAATTTCTCCCATTGCAAGCGGATCAGCAGATTTCCTGCCGTCATGGACAGAATAGCAGAGAAAAGAAACGCAGAATTTCGCCGGTATGCGGTGGCAGCCTATGAACGGGACATGCTGAAAACCCATTTGACAGCTCTGAGCCAGGCAGCGCAGATGATCAGCATGGAAGGAACGGAGACCGGGGAAACAGAACGGGAATGGCTGGAAAGAGCAGAAGAGGCGCTGCAAAAGATGCGCTTTTCAGGCCGGATCGCTTTTGCGAAGCTGGTGGACGGGCACAGAACGTTGGGAATACAGTGCGATATGATTGCCCTGCATCCGATGATGGGGGAAAAGCTGTCGGAGCAATTGGGCGCATACCTGGGCACAAGGCTTTCTGTAACAGAACAGAATGCCACCCAGGTTTTGCTGGAGGAAAAGCCGCCCATGGCCATTATGTGGGGTTCTGCCACTGTCTGTGCCGCAGATGAGCACGAATATGGAAAGGGGGAAAGACAGGAAAACGGGGATGCGGTGAAGGTAAGATTCCTGCCGGGAGGAAAAGTGCTGGTGGCACTGAGCGATGGCATGGGACACGGTGAACGGGCAAAGCTGGAAAGCAGAAACACCCTGGACATGCTGTGCAGCTGCATAGAAGCAGGCTATACCTGTCAACAGGCCATGAAAGCGGTAAACGGCGCCATGCTTTCCAGCACTGGCGGTGAAATATTTGCCACAGTGGATGTATGCCTGATGGATTTGTGGACGGGAAAGGTAAGCATGCACAAGCTGGGTGCCGCCGGAAGTGCGGTGATTCAGGGGCAAAGGGGACGTTGGATTACCGGCGCTGCACTGCCGCTTGGCATTATGGAGGATGTATTGCCTACGGAAAAGGAAATGAGCCTTGCGGAAGGGGACAGGCTATTGCTTTTCAGTGACGGGATCACCGATCCCTTTGACGGGGAACAGGAGCTGATGATGGTGGTACAGCGGCATCTGGAGGAATGCCCGCAGGAATTGGCACAAAGCATGATGGAAGAGGCGATGGCCCGGGATGGCGGCTATCCAAGGGATGATATGACTGCAGTCTGCATCCAGGTCATTTCCACATTTCCGGAGAGAAAAAGAAGAGCAGGGGTTTCATGACCCTCTGCTCTTCCTTTTATTCTTTTGCTACAATCAGCGGCACCTGCATCTCCTGCTTTGTCAGCCCGGCATGATGGCCGATTTGCAGGAAGGAGGGCATGTGGTTCATCAGTGTCACTTCGTCAAGAGAAATGGCCACATAATCGCCCACTGTATCATACACATTTTCGCGGATGGCGCCGCTTCCGAGGTAGGTTTCGATAAATTCATTTTTTGTAACCAGCCGGAAATGATCTTCAAAACAACGTTTGAAGATTTCGGGGAAGGCTTTTTTCCACTCCGGCTTCACATGGAAGGAAACGGCCCGCAATTCCAGTGTGGCGTCAAATTCCAGCATCTTCATCAGGTCAGGATAGTGATCGAGATAACGAATATCGGCATCGATCAGACCGTGATCGGCGGTGAGAAGAAGCAGTGTGTCTTCCGGAAGCTGGCTGACCATTTTTTCCACCCGGTTATTGATGTCAGACAGCATTTTGATGCTCTTTTCATGGTAGCAGCCATAGCGGTGCATGCTGCTGTCCGGTTCCGGCCAATAGCAGTACATATAGCGTTTTTCGCTGTCCTTTGCAAGGGCAATGGCCCTATCGATCAATTCCGGCAGCGTGTTGATTTTCACATCACCGAAAGGGGAAATGCTGCAGGCCTTGAACCGGCCGCAGGCAGTGATGTGGGGATAGATGAAATCCCGGGGGATGAAGCGGTTGCCTACGTGATAGGAAGCCGCGATTTCACCCCGGTCATTATGGTTGGTATACACATCCACGCTTTGCTGGATCTGGGGAAAGCGCAGCGTCCAGCCCAGCCAGCCGTGTTCCCGGGGCATCTGGCCGCATTCGATGGCGGTGGTGGCACAGGTGGTGGTGGAAGGAAAAACGGCGGACAGGGTGTGCTGCAAATGCCTGCGCAAAAAAGCGTCTTCCGGCAGTGCTTTTTGCAGTAAATCAACCCCCATGCCGTCAAACAGCATGAGAATGATATTCTGATACTCCTTTTTTTGCAAAAGCGCATCCGTGAAAGGATGCGTTTTATGCAGGGGAGCCATGCCGCAGTATTGTGCGATGGAAGAAACCACGTTGACACCGCAGTTTTCATAATCGGGCATCTGAACGGACATGATATTCACTTCCTTTAATGTTTGGCAAGGAATTCGCCGGCAACGGCCAGCTGTTCACAAATCAGCTGAATGATATGGTTGCCATCGGCCGCCTCTCCGGGACAAGGCATGCCGGGGGTGCGCCAGCCGGAGACCAGCACGTTTTCAATGGCAGCTTCCAGACAAGCTGCCTCACGGCTCATGTGCAGGGAAGTGTGCAGCATTTTGGCTACTGCATAGGCAGTGCCGAAGGGCTCCGGCATACCGTTGATATCGCAGGACAGCCGGGGGGCATAAATGCCAAAGGTGTCCTGCAGGCTAAAATCAAACTGGATACCGGGATAGGGGAAAAGGCTCATGGCCGCTGTTTCCAGAATGCTGCCGGCATAGGGAGCGCACATCATCACACCCACGTTATAGGGGGCTTCAATGATCCTGCGAACCGCCTCCGGTGCAGAGAGCGCGGTGTAGGAAAGGGCAGGATATTTTTTGATGCTTTCTTTGATCTGTGCATCCCACTGGAAACGGCTGTTGCCGGTGGGGGCAACATGGCAGAAAGGAATTTCCAGCTGGGCTGCCAGCTGCATAGCCTGACGGACGGCAGGGAAAAGGGTATCCTGATCCAGCGCAGTGGGCTGGCAAAGATACATTTTCCGTGCATGAACAGGCCCATTTGAAAGGGATGGGGGAATCATGAAGCTGCGTACACGCAAAGGAATGCCCACGGTCTGCCACAGGGCACGGCTGCCTTCGCAATCCTGATCGGCCAGAAAAACCGCATGGCAGCTTTTGCAGGCATTGGCTGTTTCCTGGGTCAGGGGTACATCAAACAGGCGAACCGAATCTTCGCCGATCTTTTCCCGGACGGTATTCAGGCTGTGACCGAAGGAGGCGGAAATTTCAAGGAACAGTTCTTCTGCATAGCTGCACAGCGTTTTCCCTTTGGAGGAAGCGGGCAGCAGCATGATCTTCGCTTGCATGAAACATACAACCTTTGTATCAGTTTTTTATTCCCAATCCAGGGGATAGGTTTTTACAGCATAGTCCAGTTTGCGTCCGTTCTTTTCCAGGGTATTGAGCACCGTGGTCACGTTGGACTGATCCTGCAGGGGGGTGATGGCAAAATCGTTATAGTCCTTCCGGGAGGAAATGCGGCAGGGGATGATGCGGAAGGTGTTGGAGATGATTTCCCCTTTGAGAACACGGAAGCGGGTCTGGAAAATGAAGGTGAACATATCGCTGGGCTTATTGTTGCCGGCAAAGGAGCAATTGGCAAGAGAGTAGACGATGTACTTGCCTTTATAGCATTCGATGGGGTTGATGCGGTGGCTGTGATGGCCCAGTACCAGATCCGCACCGGAATCGATGGCAGCACGGCCCAGCATGATCTGGTTGGATTTGGGGGCATAGTCCAATTCGTCCCCCCAGTGGAAGGAAACGATCACCAGATCGTTTTGCTGCTTGGCTTTCTTTACATCGCTGTCCACCATGACCTTCAGTTCGTCGGAGGTGAATGGCTGGTTCAGCGTCTGGTAGGAAAGCATGCAGATCTTCAGGCCCTGCACTTCGAAAATGCCGGGGTTGCCCTTATTGCTCCAGACAATGCCGGCATCTTCCATGGCCTTGATGGTACTGGCCTTGCCGTCATCGCCAAAGTCGCCCACATGGTTGTTTTCCATGGTGACTGCTTCCACGCTGTTATTGGAAAGGGCTTCGGTATAGGAGGGGGGACCAAGGAAAAGGAAGCTGTTATTGCGTTTTTCAGAGGGGATTTTATATTCATCGGCCAGCACGCCTTCGAAATTGGCGATGGTGAGATGGTCATCTTCGAAAATATCCTTGACATTGCGGAAAATGAAATTGATGTCTCCGCCCTGCTTTTTCAGCTCTTTTTCGAAAATGGAGGTGCCTTTATGCTGCACGTTGCGGCCGATGGTCACATCCCCAACGGCGGTGATGGTGACCACCACACTGCCGTCTGCTTCTACCTGAGGAGGCAGGGTAGCACCGGGGACCGGGAGAGCTTCCTGGCCGTCGGCCGTGCTGTTTTCAGCGGATCCGTTCGCACCGGACTGGGTGTTTTGGGTTGGAAGCTCAAAATAGAGTTCCAGCTCTTCTTCAGCAAAAGCAAACATGGCAACAAGAGCCAGCATGAAGACCAGCAAAAGGAAAAGAAACTTTTTCATGGTATCCTCCGGGATTACAAGGTATTGAGGAAAGCTTTCATCCGGTCAAAGGCTTCCAGCATGTGGTTCATATCGGTAGCATAGCAGCAGCGGATATGGCCTGCGCCGCTCTGGCCAAAGGCAGTGCCGGGAACACACACCACTTTCTGTTCCTGCAGCAGCCTGGTGCAGAATTCTTCGCTGGAAAGGCCGGTGTTTTTCACCGAGGGAAAGCAATAAAATGCGCCTTTGGGCTCAAAGCAGTCAAGGCCCATTTTCCGGAAAGCATCCAGCATCACGCGGCGGCGGCGGTTATAGCTTTCGCGCATGGTGTTCACGTCTTCAAAATTGTTTTCCAGTCCGTGCAGCAGCGCCTGTTTGCCGGCCACCTGTGCCTGACGGGAAGCACACATGATGGTGTACTGATGAATTTTGTTCATCTGGGACAGGATTTCACGGGGGGCACAGGCATAGCCCAGCCGCCAGCCGGTCATGGCAAAGGCCTTGGAAAAGCCGTTGATAAGCACAGTACGTTCCTTCATACCGGGAATGGAAGCGAAAGATATACGCTCCCCGGAATAGACCAGCTCGCCATAGATTTCGTCAGAGATGACAAGCAGATCATGCTTGAGGGCAAAGCGTGCCACGGCAAGCAGATCTTCCTTCCCCATGACGGCGCCGGTGGGATTATTGGGATAGGGAAGGATCAGCGCACGGGTATTGGGGGTGACAGCGGCTTCCAAACCTTCTTCCGTCATGCGGAATTCGTCGCAGGCTTTTGTCACCACAGACACCGGATGTGCACCCACAAAAGAAACATTGGGGGCATAGCTGACATAACCGGGATCGGGAACCAGCACATCATCCCCGGGACGGATACAGGCACGCAGGGCCAGGTCAATGGCTTCGCTGGCACCCACCGTGACCATGATTTCCTTTTCAGGGTCATATTCGGCGGAAAAGCGTTCCTTCAGATAAACAGAAACAGCCTCCAGGAGTGCCGGGAGGCCTTTGTTGGGGGTATATTGGGTTTCGCCGTCCAGGATACTGTCCATGGCAGTATTGCGGATATGATAGGGGGTGACAAAATCCGGTTCACCAACACCCAGGGAAATGGCGCCCTGCATGGTGCCGGCAATATCAAAGAAGCGGCGGATACCGCTTGGCGGTACGCTTTCCACCAAAGGATTCACAAAGCGGCTCATGGACTCACCGCCATTCTCATATCGCGCTTTTCACCGTCAAAAATAACACCGTCCTGCTTGTAGCGTTTCAGCACAAAGCTGGTGGCGGTTCCGGTGACGGCTTCCAGGGTGCTCAGCTTTTCGCTGACGAAGGATGCAAGCTCTTTGAGGGTGCGGGCTTCCACAAGCACCAGCAGGTCATAATTGCCGCTCATCAGGTATACGCTCTTGACCTCGTCAAAACGGTAGATGCGGCCGGCAATGGCATCGAAGCCCAGATCCCGCTGGGGGGTGACCTTCACCTCGATCATCCCTTCAACCCGTTCACGGTCTGCCTTGTCCCAGTTGATGATGGGGGCATAGTGAAGGATGATGCGGTCGTTTTCCATTTCCTCAATGGCATGGGCCACGTTTTCCAGGGTTTCGCCGGTCATGGTGGCAATGCGTTCCAGGGGCGTGCGGCAATCTTCGTTGAGAATCTCAAGGACCTGCATTTTTAGTGCTTGCATAGATAACCTCCGATTTCATGATGGATTTGAAAGATGGTCAGAACAGACGGTCTGCCAGCGTGATGAACTCTTCAATATAGGCTTTATACACGTTCAGGGAATTTTCCCAGAAAGCCTTGGAGCGGATATCGATCCCCACGGATGCGGCTACATCTGCCACGTCAGCAGAGCCGCAGGAGCGCAGCAGTTGGTTATAGGTGGGGACAAAAGCAGCGCCTTGCTGCTGATACAGGGCAAATACACCGGTCCCGAACAGCTGGCCAAA
>JAFWYZ010000056.1 GCA_017517465.1 Clostridia bacterium
GCTATCGTGACCGTCAACGGCGACGAAGTGACCGTGACTTACGAAACCCAGCATGCTACCCCCGGCAACCTGACCATCAACAGCGAATGCGTGAAGTGGTTCAAGAGCATCGACGAAATCACCGCTGATTTCTGCGCCGCTCCCACCAGCGATATCGCTTTCGGCGATGTGGTCAACAAGGCTGACCTGGGCGATGTGGCCTACCTGTTCATCTGCAACGGCGTTACCTATTGCCAGCCCATCACCTCCAACGGCATCTTCCTGGCCCCCTATCGTTACGATGATCCCGTGTGGCAGGAATACCGTGCCGGTCTGGATGCGCTGACTGCTCCCGCTGCTGAAGAAGTGGTGGAAGAAGTGCCCGCCGAATAATTTCCCAAATAAAAGAAGGGCCTGCGAAAGCAGGCTCTTTTTTGATGCTGTTTTACAGGGCCATGATGTAGATCTGGCAGGGGTTTTGCTCGTCCCAGATGGGCAGCACTTCCAATTCCTGAAAGCCCAGAGACAGGTAAAACAAGTTGGTGCGGTCATAATCCTCATAGATCCCCATCTTCACCGTTTTCACCTGCATGAAGCTGTAGCCCATGTCTTTGGCACATGCTTTGGCCATGTCAAACAACCCACGGCCTACCCCTTTGCGGTGATATTCCGGATGCACGCCCATGACGGCCAGCTCCACCGTGGCCTTGCTCGTCTCTTTGAGGCACAGAAAACCGACGGGGATATGGTTGTCCATGGCACAGAAAAAAGGCTGGGCTGCGCTGTCACGGATGTATTGTTCCCGGGTTTCTTCGATGGCAAACCAGTCCTGCAGATTTTCCAATACCTGCCTTGCAATGTGCTGCTTTTCCGCTGCGTGTTGTACTTGTCTGTATTCCATATTTTCTCCTATTTTTGTAGTTTCTTCACAGCTTTGTCATACCACTTCGGCCGTTTTCTTTTGCCGGTCTCCCAGCCGGTGATGTAATTGATAAGATAGAAAATTTCCATCTTCCGGCGCTTGTTTTTCTGTACACCGGAGGGTGTTTTGCTGGGCATGCTTTTGACCCTGAACCCCATGGAACGGGCCATGAGGGCAGCGCGGAAGGCATGATAATCACTGGTCACCAAGAGTACACGGGGCCTGACAAGCCCTCTCTTTTTCAACAGTGCCCGGGCATTGCGGATATTTTCAACGGTATATAGAGAAGCATCTTCCAGCAGAATCCGGTGCGGATCGATGCCCAGCTGTTCCAACTCCCGGGCCATGACAGCCGCCTCGGACACAGGGGTATTTTCCGTTTGACCGCCGCATGGGATCACAAGGGGTGCACGCTGCTTATGCATCAATTGGGCGGCCATGCGAATGCGGCCAAGCAGTTCCTCTGTGGGATGACCGTCGGGGGTCAGTTTCAGCCCCAGCAGCAGCACAGCATCATATGTTTTCATTGCCCATCTCCGATAAAAAAGGCAGCGCAAGCGCTGCCCTTGTTTTTTTACATGTTTTCCAGCATTTCCATGCATTGATACACTTTTTCCAGTTCATCTGCATTGCAGTATTCCAGAATGATCTTGCCCTTTTTGGCATTGCCCTTGATCTGAGCACGGACACCGAAGGTGTTGCGCATGCGGTTTTCCATGTCCTGCAGTTCCAGGGGAAGGGGCTTGGGCTGGGAAGGCTCTTTTTCGGGCATGGGCGGCATGGCAGCCTGCTTTTCCAGTGCCCGGACGCTGAGCCCTTCACGGATGGTCTTTTCTGCCAGGGAAAGCTGCAGGTGTTCACCGCTCAGCCCGGCCAGCACCCTTGCGTGGCCTGCGGACAATTGGTTATCGATCACCATTTGCTGCACCGCCTCGGGCAGGTTCAACAGCCGCAGCAGGTTGGACACGGCAGGACGGCTTTTGCCCAGCCGGGTGGCAGCCTGTTCCTGGGTGTAACCGGCATTTTCCATCAGCTGACGGATGGCCCGTGCTTCTTCAATGGCATTGAGATCTTCACGCTGAATGTTTTCAATCAGCGCAGCTTCCATCTGCTCCTGCTGGGACATGCTGCGCACAATGCAGGGGACAGTGGTGAGCCCGGCCAGCCTGGCAGCCCGGAAGCGGCGCTCACCGGCAATGATGCGGTAGCGGCCCATTTCCTCCACCACCAGCAGAGGCTGCAGAATGCCGGCTTCCCGGATGGAATCGGCCAGGCTCTGCAGCGCTTCTTCATCGAACAGGCGGCGGGGCTGTTCAGGATTGCGGTCGATCTCCATGATGCCGATTTCCTGCACACCGCCGTTTGTTTCCTGTACATCGGGCAGCAATACATCCAAGCCCCTGCCCAGGGCACTTTTCTTTGCTTTCATTTTTCCTCCGTAGATTAGCCTCGATTGCGGGCGATCACTTCCCGGCTGAGGGAAAGATAGGCTTCGGCGCCGGTGGACCGTCTGTCATACAAATGAATGGGAAGGCCGTAGGAAGGGGCTTCGCCAAGGCGCACATTCCGGGGAATGGTGGTGGCGAATACCTTGCCCTTGAAATGCTTTTTCACTTCCTGTACCACCTGCAGGCCCAAATTGGTGCGCCCGTCCAGCATGGTCAGCAGCACACCTTCAATTTCCAGGGCCGGGTTCAGCCCCTTTTTCACCCGCTGCACCGTGTTCATCAGGGCGGTGACGCCTTCCAGGGCATAGTATTCGCACTGGATGGGGATCAGCACCGATTGGGCAGCCGTCAGGGCATTGATGGTCAGCATGCTGAGGGAAGGGGGGCAGTCCATGATGATGAAATCAAACTGGCTGTGCAAAGGCTCCACAGCAGCACGCACCCGGTATTCCCGCCGGTCCATGGCAGCCAATTCCAGCTCGGCACCGGCCAGACGGATATCTGCCGGGGCCACGAAAAGGCTTTTTTGTTTGGTGGGGGAGAGAACGCTTTCCAGCGTACATTCGGACAGCAGCACTTCGTACACTGTTTTTTTACCGGCTTTTACACCCAAACCGCTGGAGGCATTTCCCTGAGGGTCCAGGTCCACCAGCAGCACTTTTTTTCCGTTTTCGGCCAGAGCGGCAGCCAGGTTGACTGCCGTGGTGGTTTTACCCACGCCGCCTTTCTGATTGGCCACGCAAATGACTTTGCCCAAATTCAAAACCTTCTTTTTCTGTTTCATTCCAGCCACATCCGCCACCGGAATGCGGGATAGCATTCCCGGATCACACGGCGGATGGCATTTAACTCGTCTTCAGATTGCATATGCGCCATTTTGGTGTACAGCACCCGCAGAGCGGAAAGGCTGCTGCGGCGCATGGAATAAGCCTGCAGAAACTGCATGTGCCAGGGGTCCACGGGGAAGGAATCGAACAGGAGAAACATCACTTCGTCAGCCATGGCGGCAATATCATCCAGATAAATGCGTACCCAGGTATCATCGGGCAGCCGCACAAGGAATTGGCCGTTGGTGGCCTTTTTAATGGCCATCAGCAGCTTTCTGTCGATCCATTCCAGGGATTCTTCAGGGTCATGCCGGGTGGAATAGCCGCACAAATGCACATGGATGTCCTGTAAGGCATCATCCATCAACTGCATCAGCTCGTTGCCCAGCCAGGGCTGCAAGGTGCTGAGAAGCTGCGAATAGGCAATCATGCATACACACCCTTTCCCCATTATGTTCTACGATACCACACAATGCGAAAAAAGTCCAGCAGAGCCGGGGAAAAGTGGGTAAATTTTTCCGGCATGCCCCTTGCAATTTGGGGCTGAATGGGCTATAATACCCCCATACCGCATGGAACGGGAATGTGCAGTGCTTTTGCGTTTCAGAGAGCTGCCGGCAGGTGAAAGGCAGCCGCAACCATTGCTTTCCACCCGGGAGCGGGCAGCGAGGAGCTGCCGGGGTTTCGCCCCTTACAGCGGATACGAGAGGGTTTGCGTTTTGTGCAGGCCAATCGGGGTGGCACCGCGGATATATCCGTCCCTGAAGGATATGGGCGGTTTTTTTATTGCAATTTTTGAAGGAGGATGAAGCCCCATGCTGGATATGAATTTTGTCCGTAACAACCCGGAAATCGTGAAGGAAAACATGAAGAAAAAGTTCCAGGATGCCAAGCTGCCCCTGGTGGACGAAGTGCTGGAGTTGGACAAGCAGTACCGTGCCGCCATTCAGAAGGCGGACGGCCTGCGCAATCAGCGCAAGGTGATCTCCAAGCAGATCGGCGGCCTGATGGCCAAGGGCCTGCGTGACGAAGCGGAAGAAATGAAGCAGAAGGTGAATGCCATGGCGGATGAGCTGGCGGCCACCGAAAAGCTGGAAGAAGAGCTGCAGGAAGAAGTGCGCAAGCGCATGCTGGTGATCCCCAACATCATCGACCCCACCGTGCCCATCGGCAAGGATGACAGCGAAAACGTGGAAGTGCAGCGCTTTGGCGAGCCCGTGGTGCCCGAATACGAAGTGCCCTACCATGTGGACATCATGGAACGGCTTTCCGGCATTGACCTGGACAGCGCCCGCAAAACCAGCGGCAACGGCTTTTATTACCTGATGGGCGATGTGGCCCGGCTGCACAGCGCCATCCTTTCCTATGCCCGTGACTTTATGATCGACCGGGGCTTCACCTACTGCATCCCCCCTTACATGATCCACGGCAATGTGGTGACGGGCGTGATGAGCTTTGCCGAAATGGAAAACATGATGTACAAGATCGAAGGCGAGGATCTGTACCTGATCGGCACGTCCGAGCATTCCATGATCGGTAAGTTCATCGATACCATCCTGACGGAAAATCAGCTGCCCCAGACCCTCACCAGCTATTCCCCCTGCTTCCGCAAGGAAGTGGGCGCCCACGGCATTGAGGAACGCGGTGTGTATCGCATCCATCAGTTTGAAAAGCAGGAAATGATCGTGGTGTGCAAGCCCGAAGAAAGCCCCGATTGGTTCAACAGGCTCTGGCAGAACAGCGTGGATTTCTTCCGCACCCTGGATATCCCCGTGCGCACCCTGGAATGCTGCTCCGGCGACCTGGCTGACCTGAAGGTGAAGTCCATTGACGTGGAAGCCTGGAGCCCCCGCCAGCAGAAGTATTTCGAAGTGGGCAGCTGCTCCAACCTGGGTGATGCCCAGGCACGCCGCCTGCAGATCCGCGTGAAGGGTGAAGACGGCAAGAAGTATTTTGCCCACACCCTCAACAACACCGTGGTGGCCCCGCCCCGGATGCTGATCGCCTTCCTGGAAAACAACCTGCAGGCCGACGGCCGGGTGCGTATCCCCGAAGCTTTGCGCATGTACATGGGCGGCAAGGAATACATCGGTTAAGAAACAAATGCACATCCGTCTTTGGGGGCGGATGTGTTTTTTGTATATTGTTGTCCCTTTTCATTGCGGGAATTGCCGTTGAAATGCGTTTGAATGTCATGTATAATGATTAGCAGATAACCGTTATTTTCACAATAAAGGAGAGGAACGCTATGAAAAAGCTGATCGTATTCCTGCTGGCCGCCGTGCTGTGCTTTGGCTGCTTTGCCCATGCAGAGGAAGGTGCCCGCAAGACGGATTTCCCGGACAACACCTTTGAAGAAATGGATCCCAGCTACATCACCGGTGTTACCCAGCGGGGCAAAACGGTGCTGTTCACCTATAATGCAAAAACCCAGGAAGGGGAGGACTATGTAAAGCGTGCCCTGGTGTATGTGCCCTATGGCTATGATGCTGAGGATAAGGACACCCGCTACAACGTGATGTACCTGATGCACGGCCATGGCGGCGGCTATACCACCTTCTTCCGCGGCGCCGGTTCCTTCTCCAACATGCAGTTTGTGCTGGATGCCATGATCGAAAAGGGTCTGATCAAGCCTGTGCTGGTGGTGGCGCCTACCTATGTGGTGCCCGGCAAGGATGAATTCTGGGCTGCTGCCAATTTTTCCTACGAGCTGAACAATTACCTGATCCCTGCTTTTGAAAGCGCCTATAACACCTATGCCCAGGATGTGACCCCCGAAGCCATTCAGGCCACCCGTACCCACCGTGCCTTCGCCGGCTTCTCCATGGGTGCCCTGTGCACCTGGAATGTGTTCCAGAACAGCCTGGACCGGATTGCCTATTACATGCCCTGCTGCGGCGGCATCAGCTTCGGCGACGATGCGGCTTCCATGGCTGCCCTGCTGGCAGACCGTGTGGCCAAGGCCGGCTATACCAAGGACGATTTCTTCATCTATGCCGGCTGCGGCGGCGAAGGGGATGTGGGCTACAAGGGCCTCACTGCCCAGATCGAAGCCATGAAGACAATGCCCGACACCTTCGTGTACTGTGAAAACTTCAAGGACGGCAACCTCTACTACACCCAGTGCAGCGGCGGCCACAGCACCAAGTCTGTGGAACTGATCATGTACAAGGCGCTGCCCACCTTCTTCGATTAAGAAACTGTCATCAAAAAAGGACGGATGCGAAAAGCATCCGTTTTTTTTGTTTCAGCCGTTTCCGGGGCTGAACTCAACAATTTGGAAGGTGGGGTTCAGCTTGATGGTGGCGCCGATGTGGCCATACCCATCAATATCCACACCGATCTGCACCTGGGCATACCGTTCTCCGTCCTGAATGAAATGGCCAACAAGCATTTTTTCGTTTATTTTGCCTTCCAGCTGCGGGTTCATTGCCAGCACCCAGCCTTCCACAAAATCTATCAGTTCCTCATCCCAGACAGGCTTTCCGAAAAATTCCCTTCTTTCGTCGCTATGATAGCCGACTGTGTAATCGCCAAATCCGTATAGTCCGCCATCTTCATACATCCGCACAATGAACGTATTCTTCCCGTTTGCCTGCCATGCCGCCACTTTTACCCCTGGCTTATCCCCTTCGGTGATCAGTACCCATTTGCCGTTTCTCAATTACGCATTTACCTGAGGAAGCGCAGCCACTTCTTTTGCCAGCTGAATGGCATCTTCATCAGTGTGCACCGGCCGGGCAGGGGGGAGCATCCCTGGCTTGAATGCGGGAATGGAGGGAGAGCCCAAAAATTCTCCGGTGGAAAAGGCTCCGATCAGCAAAATGACAGCGGCAATGCAAAAGAGAATGGAAATTGCAGCAACGGTCTTTTTAGCGGAAAGAATGTGTTTTACCCTTTCCTTCAGTCGTTTGCCGTTCATGGTCATACCGGTAGCTAGGATGGGCAGAGAAGGGGCAGTGCGCCGGGCGGAGGTGGTGACCAGCAGAGCAGCATACTGTTTCTTTTCTTCTTCGTTCTTTTTTCCGGTAACCCTCTCGTCAATGTGCATTTCCATGTCCGTCCGGCTCATGCCTGCCGCCAGCCACACCAGAGGATTAAACCAGTGTAGAGCACAGCATAAAAGCCGCAGGAGAGACCACAGATGATCCCGGTTTTTATAGTGGCAAAGCTCATGTTCCAGGGTCAGCAGAGTGTCTTCCGGATTCAATGCGGCAGGGAGCGCAATGTAAGGCCGGATGCTGCCTACCAGGCAGGCACTGGGCAAGGGGTCAGAAAGATAAACGGGCAGGGGCTTTATCTTCATGCGCCGGCACAGGGCGCGGTAGCTTTCCAGCATTTCGCCGGAAATTGGTTCGATGCGATTCTTTTTCATTTCACCGGCAAAGTACAGGTTTCTGTAAAGGAAATACCCCAGCACCAGCAATACACCGGCAACATACACCAGCATCAACAGCCCCGCAAGCTTGCCGTTCCACATGCCGTTATAGGCATTTTCACCCCTTGGATAAACAGATTTTCCTTCGGCACACCCAAAGTGTATCGGGAAAAATCATAGAGCGTATCCAGCGCGTCCCGACTTCTCACCAGAATTTGCCCGGCAATGGGACGCACTGTGGCATCCCGCATCATGGCAGGCCGGATCTGGCTGATATAGGGGTTATGCAGGCTGATGGGCAATAGCAGTCGCAGGGCTACCATCAGCCATCCAAAGCAAATGGCACGGCTGCCTAATGGTTTTCGGGCAAATTTGCGTAACGGAATCATCAACAGGATGGCCAGGCTGGCCATCAGGTTTGCTTCAATGAGAAAATTGTAGATCGTGGCGGTGCGCATTTAATCGCCTCCTTTGTGTTCCCTATCCTTCTTAATGAGAAGCAGAATTTCCTCCATTTCCTGAACAGAGATTTCGCCGCTGTTGACCAGGTTTTGTACCAGCAGGGAAGCCTTGCCGGAAAAAATGTGGTTCAAAAAACGTTTGGTGTGGGATTGCGATGCTTCCTCTCTTGAAATGGCGGGGGTGTAGAGCTTCATTTTTTCTCCGTCTTCCACCCGGATGCTGCCTTTTTCCTGCATCCTTTTCAGCAGCGTGATCACAGTGTGCCTGGTCCAGCCGGTGGCAGGGGCAAGCGCCTGGGTGATCTCCGGCATGGTTTTGGGGGATTTTTCCCACAGAACCTCCATGATTTTCCATTCTGCTTCGGTGCATTGAACAGCCATAAAGAACCTCCTTGATAAGCGGTTGACAATTGTCTACCGAGAGTATACAGCTGTCTACCAGTAAAGTCAAGGGATAGGGTTGATTGTTTACAAGTGTAACAAAAAAAGGAAAGGCGGCATGGCCTTTCCGGATGGGGTTATTGGGCGCTGACGTATTTGCGCATGTGGATGAGGGCGTTTTTTTCAAGCCTTGATACCTGGGCCTGGGAAATGCCGATCTCACCGGCCACCTCCATCTGGGTGCGGCCTTCAAAGAAACGCATGCGCAGGATGCGTTTTTCCCGGTCGTTGAGATGCTGCAGGGCATCCTTGATGGCTATTTTTTCGATCCAGTCGTTATCGGCGGTTTTTTCATCCTTCACCTGGTCCATGATGTAGATGGCATCGCCGCCGTCGTTGTACACTGGCTCAAAAAGAGAAACGGGGTCCTGAATGGCTTCCAGGGCAAAGAGCACATCTTCCCTTGGCATGCCCAGCTCTTTGGCCATTTCTTCCACGGTGGGTTCCCGGTGCATCTGTGCCGCCAGCCGGTCCCGGGCCTGAAGCGCTTTATAGGCCGTATCCCGCAGGGAACGGGACACCCGGATGGGGTTATTGTCCCGCAAATACCGCCGGATCTCCCCAATGATCATGGGCACGGCATAGGTGGAAAAGCGCACGTTCTGGGTGACGTCAAAATTATCCAGCGCTTTGATGAGTCCGATGCAGCCCACCTGAAACAGGTCATCCGCATTTTCACCCCGGTTATTGAACCGTTGTACCACGCTGAGCACCAGCCTCAGATTGCCCCGGATGAATTCCTCTCTGGCTGCCTTGTCCCCTCCGTGTACCAGGGGAAACAATTCCCGCATCCGTTCATTGGTAAGCACCGGCAGGGTGGATGTATCCACACCGCAGATTTCCACTTTGCTTGTTGCCATACGTTTCATCCTCCGTCATAAACAGTATGGCACCGTGAAGCAGGAATTATGCAGGGGTGTACCGAAAGTTATCGGTACACATCCGTATACAGGAGGAAAACATATGGAACGCATGCAGTATATCCGCAGAGCCACCCACAGGGATCTGGAGCGGCTGGCAGAGATCCGGGTGTTCAATTACCGGCTGAATTTTTATCCCATTTTCCGGGATGATGAATACTATTTTGACACGATGCGGGTGTCCCGGGAGGCAGAGGTGCTGAAGGATCATCTGCTGAAAACCTATGTGTATGATGACGGGGCAGTGAAGGGATATGTGCTGGTGTATGAGCAGGAGATCGTGCACCTGTTTGTGGAGCCTGTGCTGCAGGGACAGGGCATCGGCGAAGCGCTGCTTTGGTTTGCGGTGGAGGTGATGGGCTGCACCTGGCTGTGGGCACTGGAAAAGAATGAACGGGCCATTCGATTTTATCGTCGGCATGGGTTTGTTCCCACCGGGGAAAAGGAGAAGGAAGAGGGTACGGATGAGTATCTGATCCGCATGGAAAAAAAGAGGTAAAAACAACACTTTTGTCTGATTCACCGGATATGAAGGCACAGAAAAAACCCTGAGAAGAACCTTCTCAGGGTGATTTTTTATTCTGTTGTCAGCGTTCGTAGAGCTTACGGCCGCGGACGAAGGTGGTAAGCACTTTGCAGCGATGATCCATGATCACCACGTCCGCATCCTTGCCGGCGGTGAGGCTGCCTTTCTTGTTGGCAATGCCGATGGACTTGGCAGCATTGAGGCTGGCCATGCGTACGGCCTGATGCATGGGCACATTGCCGTATTTGCGCATGTTGTAGACGGCCTGGTTCATTTTCAGCACGCTGCCGGCAATGGTACCGTCAGCCAGGCGGCATTCGCCGTTTTTGACGAAGATGGGCAGACCGCCCAGGGTATATTCACCGTCGGGCAGACCGCCGCCCCGGGTACAGTCGGTGATCAGGACCAGCTTGTAGCCCTTGGCCTTTACCAGCAGGGGATAGAGACCGGGATGGACGGTGGTGGTATCGGCGATCAATTCACAATAGACGTCGCTGCACAGGGCAGCGCCCACCACACCGGGATCACGGTGGTGCATGGGGGTCATGGCATTGAAGGTGTGGGTCACATGGTCCACGCCCTGCTGAATGGCATCCATGGTCTGGTCATAGTTGGCATAGGTGTGGCCGATGGACAGCACCATATCGGAATACAGCTTCATGTTGCGGATGAAGTTTTCACCGCCGCCCATTTCCGGGGCAAAGGTGACCATCTTGACCACGTCCGCATAGGGGAGGAGCTTATCCGGGTCGGGGCGCAGGATATAATCGCCGTTCAGGGCACCCTTGCGCAGGGGATTGATAAAGGGGCCTTCTGCGTGGCAGCCCAATACTTCGGCACCGTGATAATCGGACCTGCGGCTTTCTTTGGAAAGCTCACGCAGCTGCCAGAAGATGCGCTCCAGCGTATCCCAATGGATGGTGGTGGTGGTGGGCAGGAAGGCCGTGACACCGTTTTCCAGCAGTTCCTTTGCCATCAGGCGGATCCCTGCCTGGTTGGCATCGGAAGCATCGGCACCCTTGTAGCCGTGGATATGCACGTCAATAAAGCCGGGAGAGATATAATTGTCATCGGCATCGATCACCTCATCGGCCTGGCGGATGGCGGACTGCCGGTCCACGATCCCTACGATTTTTTCGTCAAAAAGCAGCGCTTTGTCAAATACTTCTTCATCGGGCAACAATATACGTCCGTTAATGATGGCTTTCATCCGTTGATCACTCCTTAGAGGGACATTCAGTTTTTCTCTGTATACATTATAGCCGAAATGGGATGGGTTTGCAAGCGAAAACTTGTGAACAAAAAGGAAAAAGGGTTGCCTGCACAGGAGGGGTGTATTATAATGAAGTGATTCTGGGAGAATGGAGGCGCATGAGATGAAGGTTTGCGGTGTGATTGCGGAATATGATCCCTTTCACAGGGGACATGAAAGACATCTGCAGCTGGCCCGGGAAAGGACCGGGGCGGATTTTATCCTGTGCGTCATGAGCGGTTTTTATACCCAGCGGGGCATGCCCTCTCTTTTTCCGGCGGATGTGCGTGCCCACATGGCGCTGCTTTGCGGCGCCGATGCAGTGCTGCAATTGCCGGCTGCCTTTTCCATGCGGGAAGGTGACTGGTTCGCAGAGGGCGGGGTGGAGATCCTGAACCGGCTCCATTGTGTGGATCGTTTGTGCTTTGGCTGTGAAACGGAGGAGCTGTCTTTGCTGCAAAATGCGGCGGACGTGCTGGAAGAGCCGGATACCGCATTTGAAGAAGCATTGCAGGCGGGGCTGAAAGCCGGCCTTTCCTATGCTGCTGCCCAGGGAAGTGCACTGGGAAAAAGGCTGGGGCAGGATGCGGAAAAGCTGCGTCTTCCCAATGCGGCCCTGGGCCTTTCTTACCTGCGGGCGCTGAAACGCACAAACAGCACCATACAGCCGGTTGCGGTGCTGAGAAAAGAAGATTATCATGCCAGGGAGAGTGAACACTATCCTTCCGCTACCGCCATGCGCAGCGCGCTGCTTCGCGGAGACTGGCAGAGCGTTGAGCGTGGCATTCCCCAAAGGGCACTGCCGGTTTTGAAGGAGGCTGTGCAGCAGGGACGTATGCTGCGCCCGGAGCAGGCAGATGCGGCCATACGGCTTTCCCTTCTGCGCCTTGGAGAAGAAGGCATCCGGAAATTGCCCGGGGTGGAC
>JAFWYZ010000008.1 GCA_017517465.1 Clostridia bacterium
CTGGCCTTGGCACCGAAGACGAAGCAGCGGGGGGTCATGGTGAAGGTGGGGTCATCCATGATGCGGTTATAGAGCACCATGATGTGCAAAGCGTTCAGCAGCTGACGCTTGTATTCGTGGAGGCGCTTGGCCTGCACGTCAAACATGAATTCGGGAGCGATTTCCATCTTCTGGCGGCGCATGAGCAGATCGGAGAAGCGCTTTTTGTTTTCATACTTGATCTGTTCAAATTCCTTGCGGAAGGCTTCGTTATCCTTGAAGGGCAGAAGTTCCTTCAAAAGCTGGGGATCCCGGACCCACTTATCGCCGATGGAATCGCAGATGAGCTGGGTCAGTTTGGGGTTGGCATTCATCAGCCACCGGCGATGGGTGATACCGTTGGTGATGGCGGAGAACTTTTCAGGCATGAATTCGTAATAATCGCGGAAGGTATCCTTCTTGAGGATATCACCGTGCAGCTGGGACACACCGTTGACGGAGTAGCTCATGGCAACGCACAGGTTTGCCATGTGCACCATGTCATAGGCATTGATGGCCATGCGGGCGATGCGGGGGTCGTGGCCGTTCTGGTAATGATCGGCAAGACGGCCGCACACACGGCGGTTGATTTCTTCCAGGATCATGTAGATACGGGGCAGCAGTTCCTTCATCATGGATTCGGGCCACTTTTCCAGGGCTTCGGCCATGATGGTGTGGTTGGTATAGGCCACGGTGTGCTGCACGATCCAGCTGGCTTCGTCCCAGCCCAGGCCTTCCTGGTCGATCAGGAGGCGCATAAGTTCGGGGATGGCCAGACCGGGATGGGTGTCATTGATATGGATGGTCATCTTTTCGGGCAGCAGACGGAAATTGGTGCCGAAACGACGCTTGAAATCCTTCAGGGCATACTGCAGGGTGGCGCTGGTGAAGAAGTAATGCTGGCGCAGACGCAGCATTTTGCCTTCATAATGGTTGTCTTCGGGATAGAGCACCTTACTGATAACGGTGGCCAGTTCCTGTTCCTGCAGGGCCCGGGCATAATTGCCCTGGGAGAAGGCGGCAAAGTCCAGCGTTTTGGGGGAACGGGCACGCCACATGCGCAGGCTGTTTACCGTTTCCAGATCATAGCCCACCACAGGGATATCATAGGGAACGGCTTCCACGGTGCGGTAATCCTTCAGGGTGAAGACACGACGGCCGTTCACATCTTCTTCGTGGACATAACCGCCAAAGTGCACTTCGCACACATCTTCCATGGCGGGCACTTCCCACACGTTGCCGTTTACCAGCCAATCGTCCGGCACTTCCACCTGCTGGCCGTTGATGATCTTCTGACGGAACAGGCCGTATTCATAGCGGATGGTGCAGCCCATGGCAGGCAGGCTCAGGGAAGAGAGGCTGTCCATGAAGCAGGCAGCCAGACGGCCCAGACCGCCGTTGCCCAGACCGGGTTCCGGTTCTTCCTGGAAAATGCGGTTGAAATCGATGCCCAGTTCATCCAGGGCATCCATGTAGTTCTTGGTGGAACACATGTTCAGGATATTGCAGTGCAGGCTGCGGCCGGTGAGAAACTCAACGGACAGGTAATACAGGCGCTTGCCGTCGTAATTCTTGTCCTTTTCCCGGTAAGCAGTCCACTTCTGCATGATCTGGTCACGCACGGTGGCGGCTACGGCATTGTAGATCATCTGATCGGTGGCATCCTGCAGGGTACGGCCGTTGTAGCGAAGCAGTTTGCTGATAATGGATTGCTTGATGGAATCCTTGTCAAACTTGGTAGTCGGCATAATAGTCCTCCATTCTTTCTGAGCCCGGCAAATAGTATGGCTCAATGTGGTATTATAGCACAAGCTGCGTTTGCCGTCCATGTGAAAAAAGGGAAGGAAGGGCCATATTTTGAGCATGATTGCGGGTGAAAACGGAAAAAGCCGACAGTAAAGACTGTCGGCCGTGATGCGGTATGCTTATTTATTGCTGCTGTCCCGATCCTGCACCAGGGATTTCAATTCGCGCATGAAGGTAGGCACGTCGGTGAAAGAACGGTATACGGAGGCAAAGCGGATGTAAGCCACTTCGTCCAGCTTTTTCAACTCTTCCATCACCATTTCGCCGATCTGGCGGGTGGTGATTTCGGCCTGCAGGTTATTATAGGCCAGCTGTTCGATGGAATTGACAATGCGGTCAATTTCTGCAGCGGAAACAGGGCGCTTATGGCAGGCGGCAATGACACCGTTGCGCAGCTTCTGGGCGTCAAAGAGCTCGCGGCTGTTGTCC
>JAFWYZ010000057.1 GCA_017517465.1 Clostridia bacterium
GAGCCCATGGCAGATACCACCACGTCCGGGTCATACAGATCCACCCCATGCCCCGTGAGGATCAGCATATCCGCCCCCAGTGCGTCGCAGGAGCGGATCATGGTGCCCAGGTTGCCCTTGTTGGAAGGCCTGTCAAACAGCACGATAAAGGGGCTTTCCGACAGCTTCACCCGATCCAGCCGATCCTGTCGCATTTCGATCACAGCCATCAGTTCGCTGGTGTCTTCCTTGCTGCTCAGATCCTGCATCAATTCTTTTGTGAGACAATAGTTCATCTCCGTCTTCACCGTGCGGATCATGTCCTTTGCCCAGTCGGACAGCCCTTCCCGGGCATACAACAGGCTTTTGATTTTCCAGCCGTTCTGCACCGCTTCCTTCAGGCTGCGCACGCCCTCCACCAGAAATTCGTTATACCGGTAACGCTTGTTCCGGTTGGTTTTCAGCACTTCGAATTTCTGATAAGCAGCATTTTTTGTATAGATCATCGTTTCGGGCACTTCGGTTCCCCTCCGCGTTTATATTTGCAAAAAAAGCACCTTCAAAAGGTGCTTTTCTTGTGGCGGAGAAGGAGAGATTCGAACTCTCGAACGGTTTTACCCGTTACACGATTTCCAGTCGTGCGCCCTCGACCAAGCTAGGCGACTTCTCCATTGGACAAGCGAGCTTGTCAACAGGTGATATAATACCACAATCCAAGCCCACCGTCAAGTGGTTTTTTTCATTTTTCAGGGATTTTTTCCAGCCGAATTTCAGGAATGGGTGACGGTGAAAGTGTTCATATCCCCCAGATCCGGGTTGCGCTTGAGATAATCCTGTATAGCCTGCCGGGCCAGGGCATCGCAGCGGATATTTTCCGGATGATCGGCATGGCCCTTCACCTTGTGGAAATGCATCACATGTCCTTTTTTGCGGATGGTAAGCAGCAAAAGCCGCCACAGGTCCTGGTTTTCCACCGGCTTGTTTTCACTGTTTTTCCAGTTTCTTGCCTGCCAGTTATCCAGCCAATGCTCGTTGAACGCATTCACCAGATACGCAGAATCGGAATACACATGCACGTTGCACTGCATCTTCAGCTTGCCCAGCGCGCTGATCACCGCAAAAACCTCCATCCGGTTATTGGTGGTCTGGGGCATGCTGCCGGACAATTCCATTTCATGCTGACCGTAGCGCAAAATAGCAGCCCAGCCGCCGGGGCCGGGATTGCCGGAACAGGCCCCGTCCGTAAAAATTTCCACCGTCTTCAGGTTCTCGCTCATGTTGTGCTTCCTCCATCTGCCATTCCCGGATACTATACCATATCCTGTGCCATTTTGCAACGTCTACCCCACTTCAGGGGGCATGTTTTCTGAGCCTTTTTCATATATTCTGTCATCAAAAAAGGAGGCCTGCCCCATGATCAAAGAAACAAAACCCCAAAGTCCCTCCGCACCCTATGAAGAGCTTCCACCTCCACCCCCAAAAAGCAGCCTGATGAAACTGAACCGGAACACGGCCTTTCTGATGCTCCTGATGGTGTGTCTGGCATCCATCCACAATCAGCAGCTGCCAAACGGCAAAACCGTGCTCACCGCCGTGCAGCAAACCCTGGATTCCCCCTGGCAGGAGGATCTGGGCAAAATTACCTTTGTGGACAATCTGATCCCTGAGTCCCTGTCCGTTTTCTTTGCTCAGCCGGCCGACCATTCCTTCTCCCTTCCCTGCAGCGGCAGCATGGTGCATTCCTGGAAGACGGAGGCCCCTTATGTCTCTTTTCTTCCCCATACCCCTGCAGCCCTATGCATGGCAGACGGCGAAGTGATGAACATTTCCCACACCTCCGAAGGGGCCCTTTCCCTGCGCATCCGTCACGATAACGGCACAGAAAGCATTTACTACCACCTGGCGGAAGTATTCTGCCGGGAAGGGGATGCGGTCAAGGAAGGGGATACGCTGGCTTCCATCCTGGAAGGGGAAAACCTGCTGGTAGACGTACGCAGGGACGGCCTGAGCATTGATCCCTCTTTCAAGGATCACACCCTATGACCATTCCATTCCGCCGCACTTCCCTCCACATTCATCCCTTGTTTCTGTCGCTGATCATTTTTTACCTGCTCACCGGCCGGTTATCTGTTTTGCACACCGTGCTTTCCCTGCTGCTTCACGAATGCGGCCATCTTGTTTTTCTGATCCTGTTCAAAAAAACACCCAGCCAGATTTCCCTTACCCCTTTTGGCGGTCTGATGGAAATGCCCCCCGATGGTACACTGCCAACATATCAGGCATTTTTCATTGCCCTGGGCGGTCCCTTTTTCAGCCTGCTGGGCTGTGTTTTCTGCTTCGTGGGAGTATGGCACGGTTTTCTGTCTGTTGCCTTTGCCGCATCCTTCTTCCGCTGCAATCTGCTGCTATGCCTGTTCAACCTGTTGCCGGTGCTCCCACTGGATGGCGGACGGATGGCCCAGGCGCTGCTTTCCCTTTTCCTGCCTGCAAACAGCACCCGGAAAGTGCTGCTGATTCTCTCCCATCTGTTGTCCGTCACCCTGATCGGCCTGTCTGTTTTCAGCGCCATACATGGCGAATATCAGTTTTCCCCCGCCTTTGCAGGTGCGTATCTGATGTATGCTGCCGGAGCGGAAAGCCGTCAGTCTCCCCTGCGCTATTACACTTCCCTTATGAGCCGACGGAACGCTTCCTGCCCCTCTTTTCCTGTACAGCATCTGGCCGTTCGGGCAGATACGCCCCTGTATGCCCTGCCGCCACGGCTGAAGGACCATTGCCTTCATCTCCTGCAGGTGGTGAACGAGGACGGCATGGAACTGATGGGCACCCTGACGGACAATGACCTGCTTTCGCATCTGTTTGAAAACAGCCGTATCACCGCCCGGGAGGCCCTGCAGCTAACAAAAAAACAGCGTTCCTGAAACCGGAAACGCTGTTTTATGTTTTACCATTTTTTCGGCA
>JAFWYZ010000058.1 GCA_017517465.1 Clostridia bacterium
ATCCCCGATGCTACTTACCGAATACCCGTCCAGTACATCCGGCACGGTCAGTTCGGCTGCACTGCCGGAATAATCTATGATCTGTGCCGTGCCATCCGCAAGGAGGATATATTTATAATCCCCGCTTTGGTATACCGTGGGTTCCGCTTCCTCTGCGTTGGCAGCAAAGCTAAGCCCCAGGGCCAACAGCAATACAAACAAAAAGATACAGTATTTTCTCATAATACGTTTCCTCCCCACGGGATATACAATTACTTCCAATGAAATCATATCATTTTTTCCCTCTGAATGCAAGAAAACATCCCACGCATCCATCTTCCATCATGGAAAGAAAATTTTTGTGCATAATATAACTGTATTCTTTCTGTATGCCGCCGGGAATTATTGCAAAAAACGGGGAAATATGGTATTCTAAAGTGTATACGTTTATTAGGGGAGGAACCTTATTTATGGACATGAAACAGCAGATTGCAAACCTGGTGAAGGAAATGCTGGACGCTGCTTATCCCGGTGCCCAAGGGCTGCCGGAAGATATTGCTTCCCTGTTGGAAGTGCCGCCGGATGCCCATATGGGCGATTATGCTTTCCCCTGCTTCCGCCTGTCCAAGGCGCTGCGCATGGGCCCGCCCATGATTGCCAAGAAGCTGTCCGAAGCGGTGAACAAGCCTGAAATTGCCCGGGTGGAATGCGTGGGCGGTTATCTGAATTTCTTCTTCAACCGTGAAAACTTTGCCAAGGATCTGATGGGTGCCATCATGGCCGCACCCGAAAAGTGGGGCAGCAGCAAGGATGGCGAAGGGAAAACCGTCTGTATCGACTATTCCTCCATCAACATCGCCAAGCGGTTCCATATCGGCCATCTGTCCACCACCGTCATCGGCAATGCCCTCAAGCGGATCTATGAATTCCAGGGCTGGAAAACCGTGGGCATCAACCACCTTGGGGACTGGGGCACCCAGTTCGGCAAGATGGTATGCGCCTACAAAAAGTGGGGCGTGAAGGAAAAGGTGGAAAAGGACGGCGTGGAAGAAATGAACCGCCTGTACGTCCGTTTCCATGAAGAAGCGGAAAAGGATCCTGCCCTGGAAGACGAAGGCCGCGCCTGGTTCAAGAAAATCGAGGACGGCGACGAAGAAGCCCTGGAAATTTTCCACTGGTTCAAGGAAGTCACCCTGAAGGATGCCATGAAGGTGTATGACACCCTGGGCATCACCTTCGACAGCTATGCCGGTGAAAGCTTCTATGTGGATAAGACGGACCGGGTGGTCAACGAACTGAAAGAAAAGAAGCTGCTGGAAGAATCCGAAGGTGCCCTGATCGTGGATCTGGAAGAAGAAAAGATGCCCCCCTGCCTGATCATCAAGCGGGACGGCACCACCATCTATGCCACCCGTGACCTGGCTGCCATCTTCTACCGCAAGGACACCTACGACTTCGATAAGTGCCTGTATGTGGTGGCTTATCAGCAGGACCTGCATTTCCGCCAGATTTTCAAAGTGGTGGAAAAGATGGGCTACGACTGGGCCAAGGAAGGCCTGATCCACGTGGCATTCGGCATGGTCTCCTATGAAGGGCAGACCCTGGCCACCCGCTCCGGCCATGTGGTGTATCTGGAAGATCTTCTGCGCCGGGCACAGGAAAAGGCCCTGGCCATTATGGAAGAAAAATCCCCGAACCTTGAAAACAAAACAGAAGCCGCCCGTCAGGTGGGCGTGGGCGCCGTGGTGTATGCCACCCTGCAGAACAACCGCATCAAGGATATCGACTTCTGGTGGGACCGTGCCCTGAACTTCGACGGCGAAACCGGCCCCTATGTGCAGTACACTCATGCCCGCTGCGCATCCGTGCTGCGCAAAGCCCCGGAAAATCTGCCCGCCGCCGATTACGCTGCCCTTACCGATGACGAAGCCCAGGCCCTGCTGCGCCTTTTGTCCCGCTTCCCCGAAGCCGTGGAAGAAGCCTGCCTGCGCAACGAGCCCTCCATCGTCACCCGTGCCACCACGGAAATCGCCAAGGCCTACAACAAGTATTACTACGAACACCGCATTCTGGACGATAATGCCGCTGCCACCGCCGCCCGTATTGACCTGACCCGTGCCTGCAAGCAGGTGATCAAAACCGGTCTTTTCCTCATCGGTGTGGAAGCCCCCGAAAGAATGTAATCCCTCCACGGAACCTACCTTTTCCACCCTGCATAATCTGATATTATCAACAGCCAAGGAGGAACCCCCATGCGTTTTACCAAAATGCACGGTATCGGCAACGATTATCTTTTTGTCAACTGTTTTGAAGAAGTGGTGCATGATCCCGAAAGCATGGCGCTGATCATGAGTCGCCCCCATTTTGGTGCCCAGGCAGACGGCCTGGTGCTGATCGAGCCTTCCGACATCGCCGATTTCGGCATGCGCATTTTCAATGCCGACGGCAGCGAAGCGGAAATGTGCGGCAATGCCACCCGGTGCATCGGTAAATATGTGTACGAACGGGGCCTCACCGAAAAAACCGAGCTGACCCTGGAAACCAAGGGCGGCCTGAAGCGGCTGTGGCTGGAAGTGGAAAACGGCAAGGTAAGCCGTGTGAAGGTGGACATGGGCACCCCCGAGCTGAACCCCCGGAATATCCCGGTGGATCTGCCCGGCGAGGCTGTGCTGCGCCACCGGCTGCAAATCATGGGCCAGACCCATTACATCACCTGCGTCAACATGGGCAACCCCCATGCCGTGCTGTTCGTGCGGGATCCCGAAGTGATGGATCTGCCCACCATCGGCCCCATGATCGAACATCACCCCCTCTTCCCCCGTCGTACCAATGTGGAATTTGTCCGGGTCATTGACCGCAGCATTCTGCAAATGCGTGTCTGGGAAAGAGGCACCGGCGAAACCCTGGCCTGCGGCACCGGCGCATGTGCCGCACTGGTGGCCGCCGTGCTCACCGGCCAGAGTGACCGCAGCGTGCAGATGAAGCTCACCGGCGGCAACCTGCAGCTGCACTGGAATGCCGAAGACAATCACGTTTACCAAACCGGCCCTGCCACCTTCGTCTATGACGGCGAATGGCTGGGTGACTGATATACAGGAGGCCTCATGAAGCTGAACAAATCCATCGCCGCACTGCCTGCCGGTTACCTGTTTGCAGAGGTAGCCAAACGTGTCAACACCTTCATTGCCGCGAACCCCGACAAGCCCGTTTTGCGTCTTGGTATCGGCGACGTCACCCGTCCCCTGGTCCCCGCTGTGACCGACGCTTTTGCCAATGCTGCCCGTGCCATGGGCACCAAGGAAGGCTTCCATGGCTACGGCCCCGATTTCGGCTATCAATTCCTGCTTTCCGCCATTGCAAAGAATGATTATCAGAACAAGGGTGTCATGATCGGGGAAGATGAAATTTTCCTCTCCGACGGTGCCAAGACCGATTGCGGTGCCCTGCAGGAGCTGTTTGCCGCCGATGCCACCATCGCCGTCACCGACCCTGTGTACCCTGTCTACATCGATGCCAATGCCATGGCAGGGAGACTGGGTGTATACGAAAACGGCCGCTGGTCGAAGCTCACTTACCTGCCCTGCAACAAGGAAAACAGCTTCGTGCCGCCGCTGCCCGAAAAGCGGGTGGACGTGATTTATCTGTGCTACCCCAATAACCCCACCGGCACCGTGCTCACCAAGGAACAGCTGAAAAAGTTTGTGGACTGGGCCCTGGAAAACGAAGCCCTCATCATCTACGATGCCGCCTACAAGGCCTTCATCACCGATGACGAAATCCCCTTCAGCATTTACCAGATCCCCGGTGCCGACAAGTGCGCCATCGAATGCTGCTCCTATTCCAAAACCGCCGGCTTTACCGGCACCCGCTGCGGCTACACCGTCATCCCCAAGGCCCTGTGCTTTGATGGCCTGAGCCTGAACAAAATGTGGGGCCGCCGCATGGCTTCCAAGTTCAACGGCGTTTCCTACCCCGTGCAGAAGGCTGCCGAAGCCATTTACACCCCCGAAGGCCAGGTGCAGATCGAAGAATGCCTGGCTTACTACCGGGTCAATGCCATGATCATCCGGGATGGCCTCATCAAGGCCGGTATCGATGCTTTCGGCGGTGTCCACTCCCCCTATGTGTGGATGAAAACCCCCGGCGATATGAAGAGCTGGGATTTCTTTGACCTGCTGCTCAACCAGGCCCAGGTGGTGGGCACCCCCGGCGAAGGCTTCGGCCCCTCCGGCGAAGGCTATTTCCGCCTAACCGCCTTCAACACCCTGGAAAACACCAAAGAAGCCGTGGAACGGGTTCTGAAAGTGCTGTAATAGCATATCGTCATACCCTCTGTATGTGCATCATACGGAGGGTTTTTCCATGCATCTCAAGGGACCGTTCGTGGGGTTTCACCCCACACCCCAGCAGGGATATCATCCCTGCACCCAGAAACTAAATAATATTTCTTCGAACAAACCACTTTACACATGATACCTACAGAAAGAAATAATACTTGCTTACATCAAGTTCCTCATCCGTAAGGGCAGGAAAATGGAAAAAAACGGAGAATAACGAATTTGCTATAAATAAATGATATGCTTCGTAATTTAGGGTAACACCAAAATGAAACTTATCTCTTTAAAATGCCCAAACTGTGAGTCAAGCCTGGAAATCGAAAACGGTATAGATACTTTTTTTCTGTAAGTATTGCGGGCATAAAATCGTGCTTAAAGACCAGCGTTCAGCAACAATCAATGTCGAGGTTACTATTAAATGTATTGAACGCAAAGAACTAATGCTTTATATCGGAAGGTAGTTCATTATTTTCAGAAAAAAAGAAGAAAATGGAATGCTTCCCTCAAAGCAGTAATCAAACAAATTGATGAGAAAAAAAGGCAATAGCTAAATAGAAAGTGAGATTTTAACAATGAAAAAAGTAGTTGCGTTTCTGTTAATTCTTCTAGTGTTCGGTTTTTTCGGATACTATATAGGTGCTTCTCAAAACACACATATTCCAGTTACTATTCCAGAAAAACAAGAAATTGTTGAAGATTTTAAAGACGTCTACAGAAAAGGTTGGTTTGCTTGGTGTAGTAATGGTGATGGCTCCGATAGTGAAAATGCACAATATATTCATCATTGGATATTTGGCAGAAACTTTGGTGAAGTATTCACAAATTCTAAAGATGCCTTTTTCGCCGGATATAGAGATGGTTTTTATTTCGTAAATAAACATGAACTAGACAACTCTTGTTATGCAGAAGAAATGGAAAAAGCGTATGAAGTCTGGATTAACTGATTAGCTTTTGTGTTGTAATGAAAAAGAGGGCGTTCAGCCCTCTTTTTTTGTAGTAATTCTTCAAATGCCTGTAGCGCCCTTCCGTGCAGATAGCACACGCCACGGAAGAAATAGTGCATATCAGTTGCAATCCTTTCAAATGTGTGGTGCAGAAAATATCGCTGAAGCTTATAGCACGCAGAAACTCATTTGCAAAAGCAGATTGCAATATTGCGAATTGGCTGCGGCACTGCCGCCCGCCCACGGGCTGGGCGGTGTGAAACACCGCCGGCCGGATGCTTTGCATCCGGGGAAAATGAGAAAAAATCGGCAGGAAAGTGTACTTTCCTGACCGGCTTTTTTCTACATTTTCATTACGCCCGTGGGCTCTCGTTCCGTTTCCCTCAAGCAACATGCGGAAAACAGTTTGTGGATCAGTTTTGTTCTTCGCAGAAAGGGTGCAGGGCCAATGGCCCTGCCGCGGGGGTATGGGGGCCGCGCCGGCCCCCTATCATCCTCCCGTGGTAACGCCTAGCTCCATCAGGCACCGCGCGGAAACAATATTGCTTTTCCCGGATTGTCTATCGCGGGATGGGTGCAGGACCCGTGGCCTTG
>JAFWYZ010000059.1 GCA_017517465.1 Clostridia bacterium
CTGGTGACCAAGCAGAAAATGTGGAAGCGTTCCTTCTGGTACCGTGCACTGGTGATCACCATGTATTTCAATGCCGGTCTTGTGCCGTGGTACATGAACATGCTGATGCTGGGTTTGACTGATAATTTTCTTGCCTATATCTTGCCAGGTATGGTGGCACCCTACAATATCATTCTGGTGAAAACCTACATCGAATCCATCCCTGCTTCCCTGGAAGAATCTGCGGTCATCGACGGAGCCAGCACCCCCAAGGTGTTCGTTTCCATCATCTGGCCCCTGTCCATCCCCATTCTTGCCACCATTGCTATTTTCGGCGCTGTGGGCAACTGGAACTCCTTCCAGGATTCCCTGCTGCTGATGAGCAACAAACCCCAGCTGTACACCCTGCAGCACCGTCTGTACATCTACCTCAACACCTACTCCAATCTGGGCGCAGCCATGAGCTCCTCCGGCGGTGTTTCCAACACAGCCATCCAGAACATGCTGAACACCAAGGTTGTCAAGTATACCATTTCCATGGTGACCATTATCCCCATCCTGATGGTTTATCCCATCATGCAGCGTTACTTCGTAAAGGGCATTATGCTGGGCGCAGTGAAGGGCTGAGCCGGCATGTCAATACGTTACCACATTTTGAAAGGAGTTTTCCCCATGAAAAAAAGCACCCGTATTCTGGCGCTTGTGATGACCGTTGTCATGTTCCTTGGCGCCTGCCCCGCTTTTGCGGAAAGCATTTTTGACATCTTCCCCCGGGAAGACGGCCCCATCACCCTCACCGTTTACAGCCAGCTGGCGAACTATTCCGGCATGCAGGGCGGCTGGAGCTCCACGCTGCTGGAAGACAAATTCAACGTGAAGGTCAACATCATTCCCGACTCTGACGGCACCTATGAAACTCGCATGGAAAGCGGCAATCTGGGTGATATCGTTGTCTGGGGTTCCAACGGCGAAGATTATCAGAACGCTGTGGACAAGGGCATGCTGCTGGATTGGGAAGAAGATGACCTGATGCAGACCTGGGCCCCCTACATTACCGAAAATTACACTGCTGCCCTGGAGGCCAACCGCAAGAATAACGGAAATGACAAGATTCACGGCTTTGGTTTCAACGTGGCAACCACAGAAGGCGCTCACCAGTCCTTCTTCTATACCTGGGACCTGCGCTGGGATCTGTATAAAGAACTGGGCTATCCTGCCGTGAAGGACCTGGACGGCCTGCTGGAAGTATTCAAGCAGATGAAGGCCATCTGCCCCACCGATGAAAACGGCAACGAAACATATGCCGTTTCTGTCTGGCCCGATTGGGACGGCAGCATGGTAATGTATGTGAAGGCCCTTGCCACTGCTTATTACGGCTATGATGAGCTGGGTATCGGCCACATCAACCCCACCAACGGTGAATATTATGACTGTCTTGCCGAAGGCAGCCCCTATATGGAATGCCTGAAGTTCTTCAACAAGCTCTATCAGAATGACCTGCTGGATCCCAACTCCATGACCCAGACCTTCGAAAAGATGAGCGAAAAGCTGAAGGCCGCCGGTACCTTCTGGTCCATTTTCAACTATGCAGGTTCCATGGCCTTCAACACCACCGAACATCTGGAAGCCGGTAAATACATGTATGCCATGGTGCCCGAAGAAGCCAAGCCCATTGTCTACGGCCTGGGCAACCAGGGCGGTAACCGCATCTGGTCCATCGGTGCCGATACCGAGTACCCCGAACTGTGCCTGGCCGTGCTGGACTGGCTGGCCACTCCCGAAGGCTCTATGACCATGTGGTACGGCCCCAAAGGTCTCATGTGGGATTACAACGAACAGGGCGGTATGTATTTCACCGAACTGGGCGGCCTTTGCAACAAGGACAGCAAGTATGACCTGACCGGCGTGCAGTGGACCTCCCCCGATACCGGCAATACCTATACCCTGTCCAACAACTTCAATGATGGCTGCCTGCAGATCAATAACACCACCCTGTCCAAGGATATGATCAATCCCGAAGGCAAGCTGGGTGAAGCTTTCAACAGTGATACCTGGGCCTCTCAGCTGGCCGGTGTCGTGTATCCCATCCAGGAAGACTGGCGCAGCCACACAGGTTATACCCTGTCTGAACAGTACATGGAAAACCATCCTTACATGCTCATGCCCGATGTCAACTATAAGGAATCCTCCAAGGATGATACCCTGAAGGTTGTGTGGGGCCAGGTAACCAAGGCTATCGTCACCTATTCCTGGCGCGCCATTTACGCCAAGAGCGATGCTGAATTCAATTTCCATGTCCGTGAAATGCGCAAGATCTGTGACCAGTACGGCTACGATCAGTGCGTAGAATGGAGCCGCGGCGAAGCCGAAGCCAAGTGGGCGCTTTGCAAGGAAGTTCTTGGCATTGACTAAATAATCCGCTATCATGTAGTTATCAGTGTCATCGAGGGGAAATTCAATGAAGATCAATCATCTGTCAGAATTTCCCCTCTTTCACAAAAAGCGAATCAAGGAGTTTGAAAGATGAAATTCAATGTTGGCGAATGGGTATTGAAGCCCGGTGTGTCTACCCATAATTGTGAGCAGATCCGCCAGGTGGTGCTGAACGAAGACAAAACATTGCTGCACCTGTATGCCGTCACTTACCGTGCCGATTACCGCGGTCTGGACGGTCCTTCCCTGGAGGTGGATATCACCGCTCCCCAGCCCGGCATTCTGCGCACCCGCATCACCCATTTCCGGGGCAGCCGTGCAAAAATGCCCGCCTTTGAGCTGAACGATGCAGCCTGCAAAATGGACGTTCAGGAAACCGAAGAAGAAATCTGCGTTTCTTCCGGTGATCTGACGCTGAAGATCGGCAAGCGTCCCTGCTATTTCCGCTACTTCTGGCAGGGCAAGCAGATCACCGCAGTGGGCGACCGTTTCGGCTCCCCCATGCTCAGCTATCTGTCCACCAATGACGGCCCCTTCATGCGCGGCCAGCTGGAAATTGGTGTAGGTGAAAAGGTGTACGGCATGGGCGAACGTTTCACCGCCTTTGTGAAAAACGGCCAGGTGGTGGATATCTGGAACGAAGACGGCGGTACTTCCTCCGAGCTTGCGTATAAGAATATCCCCTTCTATATCACCAACCGCGGCTACGGTGTGCTTGTCAACGATCCCGGCCCTGTGTCTTTTGAAGTATGTACCGAAGCCATCACCAAGGTGCAGTTCTCCGTACCCGGCCAGAAGCTGGACTTTATGGTCATCGGCGGCGGCGATATGAAGAATGTCCTGTCCAACTATACCCTGCTTTCCGGCCGTCCGGCCCTGCCTCCCCCCAGCACGTTCGGCCTTTGGCTCTCCTCTTCCTTCACCACTTCCTATGACGAAAAAACCGTCATGAGCTTTGTGGACGGCATGATCGACCGGGGCATCCCCCTGTCCGTTTTCCACTTTGACTGCTTCTGGATGAAGGAAAATGAATGGTGCTCCTTCGAATGGGACGAAGACATGTTCCCCGACGTGGAAGGCCTGATCAAGCGGCTCCATGACAAGGGGCTGAAGGTCTGTGTATGGATCAATCCTTATCTTGGCCAGAAGAGCAAGGTGTTTGACGAGGCCATGGAAGGCAACTATTTCATCAACACCCCCGAAGGCGATGTGTGGCAGTGGGACCGTTGGCAGTATGGCCTTGGTGTGATCGACTTTACCAATCCTGCTGCTGTGGAGTGGTATAAAGGCAAGCTGAAAAAGCTGATGCGCCAGGGCGTGGACTATTTCAAGACCGACTTTGGCGAAAGAATCCCCACCGATGTGAAGTACTTTGACGGCAGCGATCCTGTTCGTATGCACAATTACTACACTTTCCTCTACAACAAAATCGTTTTCGAAGCCATTCAGGAAGAACGCGGCGAAAAAGAAGCCTGCCTCTTTGCCCGCAGTGCAACTGTCGGCGGACAGATGTTCCCCGTACACTGGGGCGGTGACTGCAACAGCACCTTCCCCTCCATGGCCGAATCCATCCGCGGCGGCCTGAGCCTGTGCCTGTCCGGCTTTGGCTTCTGGAGCCATGACATGGGCGGTTTCGAAGGTACTGCTGCCGATTACGTGTATAAGCGCTGGCTTGCCTTTGGTCTGCTTTCCACCCATTCCCGTCTCCATGGCAGCGACTCCTACCGTGTGCCGTGGCTGTTCGGCGATGAGGCTGTGGATGTGTGCCGTGCTTTTACCAAGCTGAAGCTGTCTCTGATGCCTTATCTGTGGGGCATGGCTGTGGAAGCCAATCAGCAGGGCATTCCTGCCATGCGTGCCATGGTGCTCGAATTCCCCGGTGACCTGGGTTCTGAGGACTGCGACCGTCAGTATATGCTGGGTGATTCTCTGATGGTGGCACCGGTGCTGCGCGAAGACAACATCGGCGAATATTACCTTCCCCGCGGTTGTTGGACCGAGTTCTTCTCCGGCAAGGAAACCACCGAATACGGCTGGCATCGGGATGAATACGATTTCTTCTCCCTGCCCCTGTATGTGCGCGAAAACACCCTGCTTCCTATTGGTCAGTGCGATGACAAGGCTGACTATACCTATGAAGAAAACGTGCTGATGCAGGTGTACGGCCTGAAAGACAAGGCCTTCCGCACCGTTTATGACCGTAATGGCGAAAAGGCATTCTGCGTGAAGGCCGAAAAGGCTGATGACCAAATCACCTTCTCCATCTGCAAGGAAACCAAGGGCCTGAAGCTGCAGCTGATGGGCATCCGGAACATTAAGAGTGTCTCCGGCGCTACCGCCGAAGAAAACGAAAAAGGCATGCTGCTGTATGTACAGGGAACCGAAGTGAAGGTTAGTCTGTAATCTGCAA
>JAFWYZ010000009.1 GCA_017517465.1 Clostridia bacterium
CAATGAAAAAAGGCTGGCAGGGAAAGCAAACTTTCCCTCCAGCTTTTTTCTTGTTTTCCCCGGATGCACAGCATCCGGCTGGCGGTGTTCCACCGCCCAGCCCGTGGCCCGCAGTGCGGGCACCCAATTCGCAAAGTTACATTCTGTTATCTTCTAACGGGTTTCTGCGTGGCGCAGTGCCGCAGCCAACTCGCAAAGGTTCAATCGTTTTCTTGCAAAAATGTGTGTGCGTGTTTCTTTGTTTCACCGGGAAACTATTTGTGTGATACGAATTGCTGTTTCCGGAAAAAGGGTCCAGGGGCAATGCCCCTGGTGGGGTATGGGGCAAAGCCCCGCATGGTTCCCCAAGCAACACCGGGAAACCGTATGAAAAATACTGATTGTTACTTCCGGAGAATGGGTGCAGGGTCAATGACCCTGCTGGGTCCAGGGCACTGCCCTGGTGTGGGGCGAAACCCCGCACGTCTCCCCACGCAGCACCGGAAAAGTACCCACGGTGGGGTCAGTACTCCCCTTCGCAAGGGCTTTTCATTTTCACCGTTTTACGATATAATGAAAGGGACATTTCCCACAAAGAAAGGACACCCCCATGCCGGAACAGTTGGAAGCCATTGTAGAGGAAACCGTTTTTCGCAACGAAGAGAACGGCTATTCCGTGATCGAAGTACGCGCAGGCCGCGGCAGCATCACTGCCGTGGGGATTTTGCCTGCGCTGGCTGCCGGCGAACAGGTGATTCTGACGGGGCAATATGTGGAGCATCCCCAGTACGGCAAGCAATGGAAAGTGGAAAGCTGCGAGATCTGCAAGCCCTCCACCCTGCTTGGCATTGAGCGTTATCTGGGTTCCGGGCTGATCCGGGGCGTAGGCCCTGCCACGGCCAGGCTGATCGTGGCCCAGTTCGGCAAGCGCACGCTGGACGTGCTCAGCGAAACGCCGGAGCGGCTGATCGAAGTGCCGGGCATCGGTAAAAAACGCGCTGCCCAGCTGGGCCAGGCTTTTCTGGAACAGTATGCAGCCCGGGAGGCCATGGTATTTTTGCAGTCCTACGGTGTTCCCCCTTCCCTGGCCATGAAGATTAGCAAGCGCTACGGCCCTCAGGCCCAGCAGAAGATCCGGGAAAACCCCTACCGGCTGATTGACGATATTGAAGGGGTAGGCTTCCTCACGGCAGACCGTATTGCCCTGACCCTGGGCATTGCCAGGGACAGCGAATACCGGCTGCAATCCGGCCTGAAATATGTACTGATGGAAGCGGCCACCGGTGAAGGGCACACCTACCTGCCCAAGGAAATGCTGCTTTCCCATGCCGCCAACACCCTCAGGGTCACCCCGGGGCTGCTGGCCCATCCCCTGGACAGCCTGCTGTTCTCCCGGGAAATCGTCTCTTTTGACATTGAAGGCATGGAGGCCATGATGCTCTCCGCCTATTACTATGCCGAAAAGGAAACGGCCCATTATCTGCAGCTGCTGCTGAACCGCAGGCAGGAAAAAAATGACCCGCTGGCGGAAAAGCACATCCGTCAGTTCGAAAAAGAACATCACATTGAATTCAGCCAGAATCAGCGCATGGCCGTCTCTCAGGCCCTTCAAACCGGGCTGATGGTGATCACCGGCGGCCCCGGCACCGGCAAAACCACCATCATCAACTGCATTCTGTCCCTGCTCAAGGGCAAGGTGCTGCTGGCTGCGCCCACCGGCCGTGCTGCCAAGCGCATGAGCGAGGCCACCGGCCATGAAGCCAAAACCCTGCACCGGCTGCTGGAATTTTCCGGGGATGACGGGCTGTTCCAGCGCAATGAGGAAAACCCGCTGGACTGCGATTGCGTGATCGTGGATGAAATGAGCATGGTGGACGTGTTCCTGATGCGCAGTCTGCTGCGTGCCCTTCGCACCGGCACCAAGCTGATCCTGGTGGGGGACGCAGACCAGCTGCCCTCCGTGGGTGCCGGCAATGTGCTGGGGGATATCATCAAAAGCGAAAAGGTGCCCACCGTGCGGCTGACGGATATTTTCCGCCAGGCTCAGGAGAGCATGATCGTCATCAATGCCCACCGCATCAATCACGGCGAAGCGCCGGTGCTGAACCAGAAAAACAGCGACTTTTTCTTCGAACGCAAGCTCACCGCCGATCAGGTATCGGAAACCATCGTTTCCCTGTGCGCTGCCCGGCTGCCTGCCTTTTTGAAAACGGAAGACCGGCTGCGGGATATTCAGGTGCTTGCCCCTCAGAAAAAGGCCGGTGCCGGGGTGAACCAGCTGAACCAGCTGCTGCAGGCTGCCCTGAACCCACCTGCCCCCTACAAGAAGGAAATCACCTACGGCGATACCGTCTTCCGCATGGGGGACAAGGTGATGCACATCAAAAACAATTACCAGCTGCCCTGGACCATGGACAACGGTGAGGAAGGGCTGGGGGTATTCAACGGCGACGTGGGCTATATCCTGAAAGTGGACACCCAGGACCGGATCGTTACCGTGAAATATGACGATGAGCGTACCGTGGAATACGATTATCAGCAACTGGAAGAAATGGAGCTGGCCTATTGCCTGTCCGTGCACAAAAGCCAGGGCAGCGAGTTCCCCTGCGTGGTGATGCCGGTGCTGCCCGGCCCCCCCAGGCTGCTGACCCGGAATCTGTTCTACACTGCCCTCACCCGGGCCAAGAAGCTGGTGGTGCTGGTGGGCAGGGAAGACAGCATTGCCGCCATGGTGCAGAACAAGCAGATCCTGCGCCGGTATACCACCTTGCGCCAGCGGCTGGAAGAAGCATAAGGAGAACATCATGAACGTACTGGTTCTGATGGGCAGCCCCCGCCTGAAGGGGAACACCGCCCATCTGTGCAAGCCCTTCATGGAAGAAATGGCCATGCTGGGGGCTCAGGTGAAATACGTCACGCTGGCGGACAAGAAAATTCTGCCCTGCCGGGGTTGTTATTTATGCCAGCAGGTGGAAAACACCTACGGCTGTCCCCAGCAGGATGACATGGCGGCCATTATCCCCCTCATTCAATGGGCGGACCTGATGGTGCTGGCCACCCCCATTTATGCCTGGTATTGCGCCGCACCCATGAAAAACCTGCTGGACCGGCATTATGGGCTGAACAAGTTTTACGGCAGCGCCAAAGGCTCCCTCTGGGCCGGCAAGCAAGTAGCCCTTATCTGCACCCACGGTTACGATGCCGCCTATGCCACCGACCCCTTCGTCATGGGCATGGAGCGGCTGTGCGCCCACTCCCATCTGGAATACAGGGGCATGTATTCGGTAAGAGATGAAGATGACCTTTCCTCCTTCCAGACCCCTGAGGCATGCCAGGGAGCCAGGGACTTTGCAAGGAGCCTGATCAGATGAGCGAATACAAACCGTTGCTGAAGAATTTTCTGGACGGTGAGGGAAAGCTGAAGCAGTTCCCTGCCAAGCGGAAAATGAAAATCATTGCCCTTTTTTATCTGGCCCAGTTCTTTGAAGCGGAAAAAGCCTATTCCGAACAGGAAGTGAACCTGCTGCTTTCGCAGCACCACACCTTTTTTGACCCGGCTACCCTGCGCCGGGAGCTGTTCGATTTTCATTTTCTGGATCGTTCTGCGGATGGCCGCGTTTACACCCTTTCTTCCCCTCAGCCCACCATGGAATCCTTCTCTCTGTAAAGGAGCATCGATGGAACAGCTTTCTCATCTTCTGAAAAGCCATTACAACCTGCAACCCCTGTCTCTGACGCCCATTTCTCAGGGTGTGGGCGGCAGAAGTCTGCTGGTCACCTGCGAAACAGGCAAATATGTGGTAAAATTTCCGGAAAATACCTCCATGGATCATCCGGATGCCGAGCCTGTTTTGTGCGGAGTGCTTTTGCAAAAGGGTATACCCGCCTGCGAATTTCTGAAAAACAACGCCGGCAACTATATCACCCAAACAGATGCCGGCCTTTTTTATGTAAAAAAATTTGTTCCGGGCACTGTTTTTCCGCCTCATGCCACTCCAAAGTGGCTGATGGATGACGCCGCCCAGATGCTGGGGAACATTCATGCAGCCCTCTCTGGCGAACCGATGCTGCCGGAAGGAATCGGCGAACACTTTTTCCGTTTCATGACGCTTGAAAAAGCCCTTTCCTCCTACCTCCGTTCTCTGGAACTGGCCCGGACGCAGAAAGACACTGAAGCGGAAGCGGATTTGCTTTTCCGCATCCGTATAACCGAAAAACTGCAGCCCTATTCTTTCGATCCCCACCGTCTCACCTGTGTAAACACCCACGGAGATTATACCATTCACCAGCTTGTGTGCAATGAAAACAACATTGCCGCCGTTATCGACTGGACCTGTGCCTGCCGTCACCCGGCGGTATGGGAAATTCTCCGTTCTTTCCTGTATGCCCATCCTTCTGCCAAAGACGGCGCCATTGACAGCAATGCCCTTTGCCGCTATGTGGCCCTGTACAGGCAGCAGGCCCCGCTCACGTCTTATGATCTGGAGCAGATGCTGCCCCTGATTTATTACCAGCTGGCAGTATGCGATTACGACGGCCAGTATTACGCCTCCTCTGCCCCGAACCGGCATTTGTTTCGCTGGCAGGCACGTTTTTTCACCCGGGTGCTGCAGCATCTGGACGTGCACCAAAACAGCATCACAGAGCAATTGACCCACACAAAATAAAGGAGCCCGCCGCTCCTTTTTTATTTTTCAAAAATACCCGGAAAGCCTTATTTTTCGGGCACTCTACCCTCAGTAGACCCCCTGTTTTCAGCCGGTAGAGGGTGCGGAAGAACGGGTAGGTTGCCTTCCGGAGGGAAAACATGGTAAGGTGCAGCCAGGCCGAAACATATTTTCCGGGGCTGCGGCCACTTCCCCGGTCAAGGTAAAGGAGAACCTGCTATGATGGCTCAATCCGCACTGCATACCAATGAAAACAAGCTTTTCAAAGCTGCCAGTTTTGTCATCCGTCTGATCACCCTGCCCCCGGTAATGGCCCTGTGCGCCATTTCCATTTTGCATTTCCAGCTGGGGCTTTTCCCCGGCTCCAGCTTTTCCTTTGGGCTTTTTTGCCTCAGCTTCCTGCCGCTTCTCCCCTATCCCATCTGTTTTATGATCCCCTCCCTGCGCTATCGGGGCCGGTTCATCCAACGGGGCATGGCGGTGGTGTTTTCCGTCATCGGCTATGTGACCGGCACCGCTTATTGCCTGCTGAACAGCCTGCACGGCATGGAGCTGTGCATCTTCCTTTCCTATCTTCTGTCCGGCGCATTCATTGCCCTGTTGTCCTTCTGCTTCCATTTCAAATGCAGCGGCCATGCCAGCGGTATGGCAGGGCCCATCACGCTGCTTGGCATGCAGGTAAGCCCGGTGTTTTTCTTGTGCTATCTGCTGCTGATCCCGGTGTTCGTTTCTTCCCTGCAATTGAAGCGCCATTCCAAGGAGGAGCTGGTGGCCGGTGCCCTCACCCCCACCCTGCTGCTGCTTTTGCTGGTACCGATTCTGGGATGAAGCTTTTGAGAGAGGACGAAGCAGGGGCTTATGCAGCCCCCGTACCCCCGGCACCAGGGTCATTGACCCTGGACCCATTTCGCGAAGTGTCTATCGTATCGCTCAAACAATGTCCGCGTGTTGCTTGAGGAACGAACGGAGCAGGGGGCTCCTCGGCAGGGTCATCGACCCTGCACCCTTTCTGCGAAGTGTCTATCGTATCACACAAGCAATGTCCGCGTGCTGTTTGGGGAATGATGGGGGCTTATGCAGCCCCCAAACCCCCGCGGCAGGGGGATTCCCCCTGCACCCATCCTGCGAAGAGGAAAACGGTTCCTTCCAAACTTCTTTTCGCATGTTGGTTGGGGAACGAAGGAAAATGCGCATACGACGGGAAGGCCCACGGGCGCAATGAAAACAAAGAAAAAGCCGGGAGAGAAAGCTCGCTTTCTCCTCCGGCCTTTTTCTATTGTTTTCCCCGGATGCAAAAGCATCCGGCCGGCGGTGTTTCA
>JAFWYZ010000001.1 GCA_017517465.1 Clostridia bacterium
ACAAACAGGTTTTGTTCACGCTCTGATAGAGACGCAACAAATTGATTGATCACTTTCCCCAGCTCTTTTGCATCCACCTGACCTTCCACATCCGATTCGTCCGCGATGCATTCGGCCAGTTCATCCAGCACCAGACGGATGTTTCCGCCGCCGCGTTTGAGGGCCTTTCCGGCCTTGTATTTATCAAACGACAAATGACGGGTGATCTTGGCAAAAAAGATTTTCAGCACGGTGGGCCTGGTGGGCGGGATGGCGTTCCACGCTTTCAGCCATGTATCGTTTACGCATTCTTCTGCATCCTGTGCATTGTTCAGAATGCCGTCGGCGATGGAAAAGCAGTACGCGCCGTACCGGTCCATGGAAGCAGAGATGGCCTGGGCGTCTCTGTTCCAGTAGAGATCAATGATCTGGGCATCGTTGCTTTTCCTCAGTTCCACAACGTTGGAATCTTTCACGATGTGCCTCCTTTCCGGTGTTTCAAAGGATCCTTTCACCCTATAAGACGATAAACAAAGGAAAATCTTACAAGTAAACAGAAATTATTTTCAAATCATTTGGTTCGTTGTTCAGGGGTGTCTTTTTGGGAAGACACATCCATCATTTTGGCAAAGAACAGGCGGATTGTCAATGCTGCCGTCAGCTTCCAAAGCAAATAAGCAAAATAGAGACAATGATGGCTGTTGAGTTGTGTTACCGGTTCATGTATAATGATCCTGAAGATGTTGTGATCATCAATGAGAAAGAAAGCATGGATACAGGAGGCTCTTTTGAATCATTCGGAATACACGGCTTTTGAAAAGCGGATGGAAAAACAACCGGATAAAAACCGGTATGAATTATCTTCGGAAGAAAAGAAAAAGGCTTTGTTTCTGCGGCAGAAGCAAACCCTGGATCTGTTTCTGGAGCGCGGAGCCATTTCCCAAAGCCAGTATAACAAAAGCCTGGGGGATCTGCGTGAGAAAATGGGCATGCAGGATGTGGAATGAAAATGATGAAAGAAAGAATCGTAATTGAAAATATTCCTGCACTTGTGTGGGGTGAGGAATCGGATAAGGTGCTGCTGTGCGTGCATGGGAAGATGGCATCGAAGGATGTGTTTGTAAATCTTGCACAGATCGCACAGCAGAAGGGATATCAGACCCTCAGCTTTGATCTGCCCCAGCATGGGGAGCGGAAGGGAGAGGCTGCCAGGTGCGATGTGTGGAATGGCATCCGGGATCTGAATGCAGTGGGGGATTATGCGTTCCGAAGATGGAAGCAGGTGTCCCTGTATGCCTGCAGCCTGGGGGCGTATTTCAGCCTGCAAACCTATCCGGAGCGGCCCTTCCGGCAATGCCTGTTCCAGTCTCCCATTGTGGATATGGAATATCTGGTGGGGCAGATGATGCTGTGGTTTGATGTGACGGAGGAGAGGCTGGAAAAGGAAGGGGAAATTGACACCCCCATTGATCCTTTGCGCTGGGATTACCGGCAGTATATCCGGCGCCATCCTGTGGAAAAATGGAACGTCCCCACGCATATCCTGTTTGCCGGGAAGGACAACCTGCAGACCCTGCAGATCATGAACGGTTTTGCAAAGCGCTTTGGGGCGGCCCTCCGGGTGGCGGAAAACAGCGAGCATCCATTTATGAGTGATGGGGACGGGGAGAGTGTGAAAGAGTGGCTGGAGAACAGCCTTATATGATAGGCAGAGGGCTGTTCGGAAAAAAGCAGAAGCCTGATGGAAAAGAACGGATTACAGCCTTTAGGACGTGAGAAAGGAGATTCTTTGCATGAAAAAATACTTTGTTGTCAGTCTGGTCAAAAACGGTATTCTGGGCGGCGGTATTGTGGCCGATCAGGAAGCGATCACTTACCATACAGGCAAGGTGACCGTGCCCCGGGAATACAGGCAGCTGGTAATGAAATACGATGAGATCAGCGATGCGACAGAAGGCTGGCTTTTCATTTTGCCCACGGTTCTGGTGAAAATGAAAAATGGAAAGGAATACAAGTTTGTTGTGTTTTTCAGCAGGAAACGCCTGATCAATACCATCAGTGCCCATGGTTTTCATCCATAACCCTCAATGAGCAGATGATAAAGAATCCCTGTGGAGGATGCCATGAAGAATTATACGCAAGTTTATGTGAAGAACAGTTTTGAAGCAGCAAAAATGTATTGCAATGCCTTTGGGGCGGAGATTACCCGAGCATTCAGAAATGCAGAAAACACGGCATACGAACATTGCGAGTTATCCGTCAACGGGGAAGGCTTTCTGGCATTGGCGGAAGCCAAAAATCCTTGCGACATAAGCGTTGTGCACAAAAACAAATGGGAAACCATGACCTTCAATGTATTTGAAATGGGTACGGAAGAAGCGGTGCACCATGCGTTTCAGGTGCTCAGCGCCGGGGGTGTTGTGATCGAACCCATCGGAGCGGTTCCCTGGAGCAAATGCTGTGCCACGGTGATTGATCGATATGGTGTGTGCTGGTGGATATCTATCTGAAAAATATGAATTTGACGTGGAGAAAACATATGAAATACAAAGGAACGCTTATTGTTGTTAAAGATTGTAACCGTGCGCTGAAGTTCTATAGCGATATGTTTGGATTTCAACTGCTTCAAGACAACGATGGGAATATGGAATTGACGAATCAGATATATTTACAGGAATTGGGATACTGGGAACAATTCACAAAAAGAAGTGTTATTCAAAACAGCAATCAATCTGAGCTGTATTTTGAAGAGCG
>JAFWYZ010000060.1 GCA_017517465.1 Clostridia bacterium
CAGGGGCTGGCCACGGCCCTTTGTGTGGATGTGGGGCTGATTGTATGCGGCTTTGATGTGCCCCTGTCCCTGCTGCTGGGGGCTATTGCCCTGGCTACGGCCCCTGCGGCTACCCTGATGGTGGTGCGCCAGTACAAGGCCCGGGGCAACGTGACCAGCATGCTGCTGCCGGTTGTGGCCATGGACGACGCACTGGGCCTGATGGTGTTCAGTATTTCTGCTTCCGTGGCCGAGGCCATGATGGGCGGCGAAATGACGGTGTCCGGCATGGTGCTGGCACCCCTGTATGAAATCGGTGTCAGCCTGCTGGTGGGCTCTGTGCTGGGGCTGATCCTGGGTGTCTGCAGCCGTTTCTTTGCCTCCCGGGGCAACAAGCTGGCCCTGTCCATTGCCATGGTGCTGGCCGGTGTGGGCCTTTGCGATATGTGGGGGCTGTCCAGCCTGCTGGTGTGCATGATGATCGGTGCTGTGATGGTGAATATTTCCCAGCAGCATGAAACCCTCATGGAGCAGTGCGACCGTTTTACTCCGCCGCTTTTTCTTTTGTTCTTCGTGCTTTCCGGTGCGGAGCTGGATCTGTCCGTGCTGCCTCAGGTGGGGCTGATTGGTGTTTTGTACCTTCTGCTCCGCTGCATGGGCAAGTGGGGCGGCACCATGCTGGGGGCTGCGGCGGTAAAGGCGGATAGCAATGTGAAAAAGTATCTGGGCCTTACCCTGCTTCCTCAGGCCGGTGTGGCCATCGGTATGAGCCAGATGGTGTCCATCCGCTTCCCGGAACTGGCAGGCACTGTGACCACCGTGGTGCTGGCCTGCGTGCTGGTGTTTGAATTGCTGGGGCCTGTCATTACCAAAATTGCTCTGACAAAAGCCGGGGAAATTCCTGCCCTGAAGAAAGCCTGAGTGCCTGGCAGAGGCTTGCGCAGCATTTCCTGTTTACACGCAGAAGAAAGATTGTGTAGAGAGGATTGCATCATTGCGAGTTGGGTGTGGGCACTGCCCACCAGGGGCCTGTGCGGCCCCTGTACCCCGCACCAGGGCCATTGGCCCTGGACCCGGAGTGCGCAAACTTGTCTTATTCATCATTCGTTTTCCGCATGTTAGTGAAGGATACGAAAAGAAACAGCACCACGGGCATGATGAAAACGAAAAAAATAGCGGTTGGGAAAATATATTTTCCCAACCGCTTATTTTTTCATTTTCTCCAGATGCAAAGCATCCGGTTGGCGGCATTCTGCCGCCGTGCCCGTGGTGGCGGGCGCCAGTGGCGCATCCAACTCGCAAAGTTACAATCTTCTTTTGCAAAGAGTTTTTGCGTGTTTCTTGGAGGGGAGACGACAATCCCTCAAGCCCTGCGGGCCAGTTCCCTTTACACAAGGGAGCCTTTTTTCTCATGTTCCAGCGGGATTTTCTTGTTCCAGCGGGAAAATTGTTTTTCGGATAAGGCAAGCAATTTCCGCTTCTGGGTCCAGGGGCGATGCCCCTGGTGGGTCCAGGGATGAAATCCCTGGTGGGGGAGGAGGGGGCAAAGCCCCCTATGGTTTCTTTTTGTGTGGTAAAATGCCGAATTGGCTATACATTTTTGAAAAATAAGTGTATAATGAAAGGCGAAATTCCTACGGGAGGAAAAAAGAATATGAAAACGGATGAATTTCTGCGCCAGGTAACGGCGCTGCCCGGTGTTACGGGCAATGAGAGGGCCGCGGCGGAGTTTATTGCCAAGGCCTTTGAGCCCTATGCGGATGAAGTGGAGATCACCCCCCTCAACAGCGTGATCGCCCGCAAAAAGGGCAATGGCCCCAAGGTGATGATCTGTGCCCATCTGGATGAAATCGGCATGATGGTCAGCAAGATCGAAATGGACGGCAGCCTGAGGCTGCAGAGCGTGGGCGGGGTGGATCCCCGTGTGCTGCCCGGCATGCGTGTGAAGGTGTACGGCAAGGATGAAGTACTGATGGGCGTGGTGGGCGCAACGCCTCCTCACCTGATGAAGGAAGCGGACCGCAAAAACAACTACACCTTTGAAACCCTGTTTGTGGATCTGGGCCTGCCGGCATGCGAAGTGGAAAAGAAGGTGCGCATTGGCGACAATGTGTGCTTCGAAAGCCGGTATGTGGAACTGAAGAACGGCCGGGTATCCACCAAAACGGTGGACGACCGGGGCTGCGTGGCCATCATGCTGCGGGCAGCGCAGCGGCTGCAGAAAATGCACCACGAAGCGGATCTGTATTTCGTGGCCACCTGCCAGGAAGAAATCGGCTCCTACGGTGCCATGACCGCCGGTTTCCAGCTGGATCCGGACTTTGGCGTGGCCTTTGACGTGTGCCATGCAGAAACCCCCGGTGCCCCCCGGATGTATACCAGCAAGATCGATTCCCTGGTCACCTCCAAGGGCCCCTTCCTGCACCCCTATCTGGTGAAAAAGCTGGAAGAAGCGGCTAAGGAAAACAATGTGCAGCTGCAGGTGTCCATCGATCCCCGGTGGACCTCCACCGATGCGGACGACCTTTCCCTGGTGCGCAACGGTGTGCCCACGGTGCTGCTTTCCCTGCCCCTGAAGTATATGCACACCAACGTGGAAACCTTTGACATGCATGCCCTGGAAGAAGGCGGACGGCTGCTGGCCCATTACCTGAGCGCCATGGATGCAAGCTGGGAGGAAGAATTATGGAACTGAAAGAATTGTGCCTGTTGAACGGTGTTTCCGGCGATGAAAAGGAAATCCGCAAGGCCATTATGGAACAGGCCAGGCCCCTGTGCGACAGCGTGAAAATTGACCGCATGGGCAATGTGATCGCCTTCAAAAAAGGCAAGGTGGGAGGCCGGCATATCCTCTTCAATGCCCATATGGACGAAGTGGGCTTCATCATCATGGATGCCACGGAAGACGGGATGCTCATGTTCCGGCCTGTGGGCGGCATTGACCCCCGTGTGTGTGTCAGTAAGTACGTGACGATCGGTGAAAAGAAGGTGAAGGGTGTCATCGGTGCCATGGCTATCCATTTGCAGAGCCGGGAAGATATGAAGCGCGTGCTGCCCTTTGATAATCTGTATATCGATATCGGCGCCAAATCCAAGGATGAAGCCCTGGGCGAATGCCCGGCCGGCACCTATGCCTATTTTGATACCGATTATGAATTGTTCGGCGACGGTTTTGTGGTGTCCAAGGCGTTGGATGACCGGGTGGGCTGCTACAACATGCTGCGCCTGATGGAAGAAACCTACGATGCCGACGTGACCTATGCCTTTGTGGTGCAGGAAGAAGTGGGCTGCCGCGGTGCCGCCGGTGCCGGGTATGCCTCTGATGCGGATACGGTGATCGTGCTGGAAGGCACCACCGCCGGGGATATGGGCGATGCCAACAAGGTGCAGTCCATCTGCGATGCGGGCAAGGGTGTGGTGATCTCCTTCATGGACGGCGCTTCCATTGCCAACGGCCAGCTGTACCGGGAAATGACGGCCCTGGCAGAAAAGGAAAACATCCCCCACCAGGTGAAGCGCGGTGCCACCGGCGGCAACGATGCCGGTGCCTATCAGCGCAGTGCCCACGGCAAGCGCACCTGTGTGCTGTCCGTGCCCTGCCGGTATATCCACGGCCCCAGCTCCGTGATGAAGATGAGCGATATGGAAAATCAGTTTGCCCTGGCCCAGGCCTTTGCCCGTCAGGCGAAATAACAGGAGGATAAGAAAATGCTGCTTGATACATTGAAAAAAGTATTGGCCGTGTACGGCCCCACCGGCAAGGAAGAAAATGTGGCAGATTGTGTGAAAAAGATGCTGGAGGGCAAGGTGGACTCCTTCCGCACCGATGCCATGGGCAACCTGATCGTGGAAAAGAAGGGCAAGGAAAACGGCAAAACCATCATGTTCTCCGCCCATATGGACCATATTGGCCTGGTGGTAACGGACATCGAAGACGAAGGCTACCTGCGGGTGACCAGCGTGGGCGGTGTGTCCGTAAGCATGAGCAAAACCCGCCATGTGGTGTTTGCAAACGGTGTGGAAGGCGTGGTTGTGTGCCAGCCCACCAAGGGTGAAACGGAAACCCTGGCCCATTTGTTTGTGGACATCGGCGCGGAAGACAAGGCCGATGCATTGACCCAGGTGCAGCTGGGTGACGTGTGCGTGTATGCCCCCGATTGCTTCATGCTAGGTGAACACCGCATTGCTTCCCCCGCGATGGACGACCGCTGTGCCGTGGCGCTGCTGGTTGAACTGCTGTGCCAGATGGAAGAAAACGAAAACACCGTCGTGGGTGTGTTCTCCACCCAGGAAGAAGTGGGCCTGCGCGGTACCACCGTGGCCGCTTACAG
>JAFWYZ010000061.1 GCA_017517465.1 Clostridia bacterium
ATAATCTTCAACGGCTGTATTCTATCATATTTTCCTGTAAATGAACAGACAAATTTATCAAAAAAGGCGTGCCGAAGCACGCCGGAAAGAACAATCTTTTATTCTGTTTTTGTCCTTTTGCAATGTGCCCACAGGCAAGCAGTGCACACCGCAAAGCCGATCACGGAAACTGTCAGAAACAGCAGCGCAATCCCTGCGCCGTGCCCCTGGCCCAGCACCGGGGAAAACAGCTGCTGCAAAAGGGCATTTTCCGCCATGGCCGGCTCAAACACACGGTCACACAGCACACCCCCCAGATACAGGCCCAACGGAATGGTGCAGTTCTGCAGCGTATCCCGGGTAGCAAAAACCCGACCCTGCATATGAATGGGCACATCGGTACGCATTTTGCTGCCCCAGTACACATTCATCACCGCCGCAAACAGATACTGTAAAAAGGCCCAGATGCACCACAGCACCGTGCTTTGGCTGAGGGCAAAGAAAATGCCCGTCAGGAAAATCATCCCGCACATCAGCAGGATCCGCCGGGTATCATCCTTGGGTTCCTTCAGCAGCGCCGCTGCACTGCCCCCTGCCATCAGCCCCATCGCCACCGCAGCCTGTACAGCCCCCAAAGCGGCATGGCTGTTTTCCGTCCGGCTCAGGATAAACGCAGGCAGCTGCCCGTCCGCCCCCAGCTTGGCCAGGAAATTCACCACAGCAACCAGAAGGATCAGCCGCCACAAGGCAGTATGCTGCCGCAGGAAAGAGAAACCGGAGGCAACCGTCTGCCGCAGGGTTTCTTTCTTTTGCTGTTCCGTTTGTTGGGGCACGGGAATGGGCAGGAAGCACAGCGTCACAAAGGCCAGCATAAAGGTGGCAAGATCCACCGCCAGCACCGCTTCCAGCCCGCCGAAGCTGAGCAGCACACTGCCCAATACCGGGGACAGAATGGAGATCAAGGCCCCTGAAACGGCCTGCAGCCCCCCGGTCCTGGTGTAGTATTCCTTGGGCACCAGCAGGCTGGTGGCCACATAGGCCGCCGGTACCTGGAAGGCATTCATCAGGCTCAGCAGAAAGTTGATGCCATACAGCCACATCACCGATAACGCATCCCCGATATACAGAGAAAGGATCAGCAGCGATCCGCAGGCAGCAAAGGCATCCGCCGCCAGCATGATGGCTTTTTTGTTCCACTTGTCCGCCGCAGCACCGGCAAAAAACCGGAAAAGGATGGTGGGCAAAAAGGAACAGAGGGTCAGCAATGTCAGGCTGGTGGCCGCCTGGGTTTGCTCATAAGCCCAGATCACCAGTGCATAATCCGTCATGGCAGTCCCCATGGCAGAAATACTCTGGGATGCCCACAGCCAAAGAAAAGGCCGCAGCTGTGCCTGTGTAAACATATTCTTTTTCATGGCTTTCGCTCCTTACTATATCCATATTGAATGTAAGCAGCACAAAGCCCGACGGGACGATCACCGCATCTGCGGCTTACCGCTCCGCACACACCGTCCTGTCAGGCCATGTGCGGAGCCATGTCTTGGGCAGCCGATGCCCTGCAAAATGCACCCAAACTCATTTGATACACCTCTTCAAAAACTGATCATTATGCCTTGCGGAAATAGGCCTTCCGTGCATGTTCCTCGCGTATTCTATCGGCACATACACGGCTTACGCATTGATTCCTATTCAGTACTATATCATAGGTTCCGAACTCAGTCAACTTACAGGCGTCGTCCTTTTCATGATGTGATTACACATAAAAAAGCACCGGTTTTTTGAAACAAAACGCCGATGCTTTTTGTGGCACACCCGACGGGATTCGAACCCATGGCCTTCCGCTTAGGAGGCGGACGCTCTATCCTGCTGAGCTACGGGTGCGTGCTGACACATTATAGCACAAGAGTTCCAAGTGTGCAAGGAAAAAAGCATGAAGGGACATCTTGGGCAAAATGGCTTGACTTTTCAGCCCGGCTTTTGTATACTCAAAGGTGCCCGTTCCGCCATTTGTGGAGACGTATCGAAGCGGTCATAACGGGGCGCACTCGAAATGCGTTGGGCTGTAACAGGTCCCGTGGGTTCGAATCCCACCGTCTCCGCCA
>JAFWYZ010000010.1 GCA_017517465.1 Clostridia bacterium
GTGTACTTCAATCGTATGGCCGGTGTTTCCGCCCTGGAAATGCTCTCTGCCGATCAGAAGATCGAAGAAAAGACGGTCAGCGCTGTGTGCCAGACCGGCGAATTCTTCATTCCTCTGGGTGAACTGGTGGACTTTGCCAAGGAAAAGGCCCGTCTCACCAAGGAACGCAACAACGTGGCCAACGAAATTGCTCGGGCTGAAGGCAAGCTGAACAATCCCGGTTTCCTCAGCAAGGCACCCGCCAACCTTGTGGCCGCTGAAAAGGAAAAACTGGAAAAGAATAAGCAAATGCTCATTTCCCTGGATGCACGAATTGCTGAATTGGGATAATGGGTAAGATATCTGGGGGAACCGTTCTTTGAAGCCAAAGAATGGTTCCCCCAGACCCCCTCCAAGAAAGCTGATTTGGATAATTACGATTTTTCTTCGAAGAATCTGCTTTTCCGTGCAGCTCAAATGCTATAAAGCCAAAGAACAGTTCCCCCAGACCCCCCTCCAAGAAAGCTGATCCGGATAATAACAGATACTATCTGAGTCACTGTCCATCCTTGCTCCGTTAAACTGCGGGAGGTAAGCAGATGATCAAAGCCGTTATCTTTGACCTGTATGAAACGCTCATCACCGAATGGGTGAGCCGCAAATACCTTTCTTCCCAATGTGCCCGGGATTTGGGCATTGATCCTGCCCTGTTCAGGGAAATGTGGAACAGCTTCCACCATGCCATGGATACCGGCCGTCTTCCCTTCCGTCAGGTGCTGGAAGAAATTCTGATCGCCGCCGGAAAAATACCGGACAGTGCGCTGATCGATGCATGCGAAAAGAGGCGCATCGCCGGTAAAAACCAGTGTTTTACCGCCATCGACGAATCCGTTCTGCAAATGCTCTGCTCACTGAAACAACAGGGGCTGAATCTGTGCCTTTGCAGCAACTGCTCCGCAGATGAAGTGGAAGGGTTATTCACATCCTCCCTTCTCCCCTGCTTTGATACTGTGATCTTGTCATACCAGGTTGGCCTGGTAAAGCCGGACAAGGAAATCTACCTTCATTGCGCCAACGCCCTTTCTGTTTTGCCGGAAGAATGCCTGTTTGTGGGCGACGGCAGCAGCAAAGAATTATTTGGCGCACAAAATGCGGGCATGCATCCCTTGCGTGCCCTGTGGTTTATGGAAAAATACCACACTCCCATTGAGCCCATGCCATTTCCAGCCGCCCGCCATCCCCGGGATGTGCTGTACCATATCAACATCTGACCTTCAGGAGGTTTATATGCTCTTTACCAACCTGCAAGAAGGCCGTTTTGCCAAAGACCCTGCCGTTGTGCGCTTTCATGGCCAATATTTTCTTTATTATTCCATGCGCCATGAAGACGGCCGGTTTGGCGTAGGCATTGCTGTTTCATCCGACATGGAAACCTGGGAAACGGTTTCCGAAGTGCCCCAAAGCACTCCCTGCGAAAAAAACGGCATTGCCGCCCCCGGTGCCATTGTGCTGGGCGGCAAGGTGCATCTTTTCTACCAGACCTACGGAAATGGCAAAAAAGATGCCATCTGCCATGCCTGTTCCACGGATGGCCTCACCTTTGTCAAGAACCCCGAAAACCCTGTGTTTGCCCCTCCGGAAAGCTTCTGCTGCGGCCGTGCCATTGATGCGGATGTGATCCTGTTCAAGGGCAGGCTGCTTCTCTATTTCGCCACCCGGGATCATGATTTCCGGATCCAGAAGGTGAGCGGTGCCTGGGCAGATCCTTCCTCCGCTTTCGGTAAGGAAGACTGGCATCTATTGGCAGAACAATCCCTGCTGGTGCCGGAACTGAGCTGGGAAGGCGAATGTATCGAAGCTCCTGCCACCATAGAGCATGACGGCAGGCTGTACATGTTCTACGGCGGCTCCTATAACTGCACTCCCCAGCAAATCGGCTGTGCGGTGTCCGATGACGGTGTGTTTTTCCGCCGCATCAGCAATACCCCCTTCCTCCCCTGCGGTGCTCCGGATAGCTGGAACAGCAGCGAATCCGGCCATCCCTATGCCTTCCGGGATGAAGACGGGAAAGCATATCTTTTTTATCAGGGCAGCGCCGACATGGGCCAGACCTGGTATCTTTCCAAAGCCGAAATTGCATTCCGGAACGGCGCCCCCGTTTTGCTGTAACCCCTGAAAGGAGATACTATGGAATTTCATCATGTTCCTGTTCTGCTGCATGAAGTACTGCACTATCTGGATCCCCAGCCGGGCCAGGTTTTTGCCGACGGCACATTGGGCGGCGGCGGTCACAGCGGCGAAATTCTCAAGGCCATGGGCGAAGGAACGCTCTACGGCATCGACCGGGATCTTTCCGCCATTGCCGCCGCTTCTGAGCGCCTTTGTGCTTTTCCGGGCTTCCATGCGGTGCACGGCAATTTCCACGATGTAAAGGCCCTGCTGGGGGACGTGCAGCTGGATGGTGGATTGCTGGACCTGGGTGTTTCCTCCCATCAGATCGACACCAAGGAACGCGGCTTTTCCTACCACGACAATGCCCCCCTGGATATGCGGATGGACCGCACAAAGGGCATCACCGCCGCTGAATACGTGAACACCGTCACGGAACAGGAATTTGTGCGCATTCTCCGGGAATACGGCGATGAAAAATGGGCGGTGCGCATCGCCCAGATGCTCATGGAAAAGCGAGCAGAAAAGCCGCTGGAAACTACCTTTGATCTGGTAAAGGTGGTGGATGCCGCCATTCCCAAGGCTGTCCGCCGCAAGGATGAAGGCCATCCTGCCCGGCGTACCTTCCAGGCTGTGCGCATTGCCGTCAATGACGAATTGGCCCCCCTGGAGCAGGCCATCCGGGATTGGGTGGATATGCTCAGGCCCGGCGGAAAGCTGTGCGTGATCACCTTCCATTCCGTGGAAGACCGCATTGTAAAAAACACCTTCCGCTCCCTGCAAAATCCCTGCACCTGCCCGCCCAAGGCCCCCATCTGCATCTGCGGCAAAAAGCCCCTGGGCCGAGCAACCGGCGGTGCCATCAAGGCCGGAAAGAGTGAGCTTTCCGACAATTCCCGCTCCCACAGCGCCACACTGCGTGTCTTTGTGAAAGGTGAAAACCATGCGTAAAACCATGCTGCGCATCACCGGCATTCTGTGCATTCTGTTTGTTCTGCTGCTGATATGCCAATTATATTCTCCGGCCGGATGGCTGCTGTCCCTGCTGATCACCTGCGGCACTTTCCTGTATCATTTTCTGATGCGGCTGGCGGTTGGCTATCTGGTCCCCAACCAGTTTACCGGAAGAGAAAACTGGTTCCGGCAAAAGAAATGGGAGCCCGGGCTGTACGAAAGGCTGAACGTGCAGGCATGGAAAAAGCACATGCCCACCTTCGATCCCGAATCCTTTGATCTGTCCAGGCACAGCCTGAACGACGTGATCGCCACCATGTGCAAATCTGAAGTGGTGCACGAGGTGATCATCCTGTTCAGCTTCCTGCCCCTTTTCGCCGCCATTCCTTTCGGCGAATTCCCTGTATTCCTGTTCACATCCCTTTTTGCCGCTTTGATTGACACAATGTTTACCATCATGCAGCGATACAACCGCCCCCGGCTGACGGAACTGAGAGACCGCCGGGAAGCACGTGCCAGACGACACAAAACGGAGGAATGAACCATGCTTTATGTGGTGGCCACCCCCATCGGCAACCTGTCCGATATGAGCCCCCGGGCCATTGAAACCCTGAAAAACGTGGATCTCATCTGCGCCGAAGATACCCGGGTGACCAAAAAGCTGACCAACCATTTTGGCATCGAAACGCCCCTTATTTCCTGCCATCAGCACAACGAAAAGAGCCGGGGGGACGAGATCACCGACCGGATGCTGCAGGAGGGCATTGATGTGGCCGTGGTCACCGATGCAGGCACCCCCGCCATTTCCGATCCCGGCACCGAAATTGTCCGGCTGGCTGCCCAGAAGGGCATCCCCGTGGTGGCGGTGGCCGGGCCCAGTGCCTGCATTGCTGCTGTGTCCGTCAGCGGTTTCGATTTTTCCGCTTTCACCTTCTATGGCTTCCTGCCAAGGGAAAACAAACCCTTGAAAGAAAAGCTTCTTCAGATCGGAAGATGCGGCGAAGGGGCGGTCTTTCACGAATCTCCCCATCGGGTCAAGGCCCTGGTGCAGGCCATTGCCGACACCCTGCCCGGTGCCATGCTTTCCGTCAGCTGCGATCTGACCAAGCTGCACGAGCTTACCCTCCGGGGTACCCCGGAAGAGATTCTGGCCGCACTTCTTGCCAATGAGAAGAGCGAAAAGGGCGAATATTGCCTGGTGGCAGATTTGAGGAATGTGCAGCTTCCGGAAGAAAAACCGGTGTCCGCCGCTTCCCTGGAAGCCCAGCTGTTTGACCTTTTGCTGCAGGGCATGGAACTGCGTGATGCCATTGAAACCCTGGTCAATAACGGCGAAAAGAAAAATGCCGTCAAGGCCGCTGCGCTGCATCTGAAAGAATACGTGGACGCCTGATTCCGCATCAGATCATCATACCGCAAAGCTACGACAATTTGCTGCCGTGGCTTGCATTTTTATGTGCCGCATGATACTATTGCATTATATATCACAGACCGACATGTGAGGGAAAAGGATGGCAAAGAACGATCATGCACATTCCGTCAGGCTGACAGAAAGCATCAAACGAAACATCGGAAACGAAGCAGCCGAAAAATTTTCGAAAGAATATCCGCTGTCAAAATCCGCCGGTATTGATAAAAAGTATGAATGGGCCAGAAATGCCTGCGATTTTCTTGAAGCGCATTATGATCCTGAAACAATCATCACCATCAGAAAAGAATGCCGCTGCAACGACGGAAAATCCATCGCAAGCAAGATCATCAAATATCTGACCAAAGCAAACAGCACGGAGCAATTTGTGCATGCCTTTAACGAACATGAAACCTTTGCGACGTTGGAATATATATCGGAGAATCATATCCGCTTTTGCTATCCGCAATGCTATTGCGCCTGCATAAAAAGGGTGCCGGGCGCAGTATCCAAAACCTGGTGCTATTGCACTTTGGGAAATGCAGAAAGCATCTTCAAAGAAGTATTCAAGCGGGATGATGTAAATGTTACGCTGCTTGAAAGCATCAAAACGGGCGGAAGCAAATGTGTGATGGAAGTAACGTGGCCCTCCTCCTGATATCATCCTCCCCTTCGCCGCAATGGATTGTAATCAAAAAAGCCTCCGCATGATCACACATCATGCGAAGGTTTTTTGCTTTTTTATTCGGCAGTTTCCTGCGCAGGCGCTTCTTCAGCAGGCACTTCTTCCTGCACATCGCCTTCCAGCCGGGCATCCGGGCCCTGGCCTTCCATGGAGAGCAGTTCGGTGATGGTGACCACCTTCAGCCCCAGCTCTTCCTGATAATAGGGCAGCACTTCCGCCAGCACTTCCGGTGTCCAGAAGCCATCCAGGTGGAAGAGGATGATGGTGCCGGGGCCCACATCCTTGGTCACCCGCTTCACCACGTCTTCATGCTTGAAATCCCAGTCCCAGTCATGGCTGTCAATGGTCCACATGATCACTTCCTGGCCTTCA
>JAFWYZ010000062.1 GCA_017517465.1 Clostridia bacterium
AAGGCTTTCCATTCGGCGGCAGCCATGTATTCGGGGCTGTCGGTATAGCCGGAAAGCACCATTTCGTTCTTGATTTCGGGAACATTGGAAGGAACTAGCATATCTCTTAAACCGAAGAGATTGGTGGCAAGGGCAACGGTGGTGAAAGCCAGCAGCAGGCACAGGGCCGCCACCAGCAGCATCGTGCGTCTGGTGAATTTTTTCGGATATTTCACTGTATGTTTGACCTCACTGTTTTCGATCATTTTTTCATCAATGCATTCCATGGCACGAAACAAATCGTTTCTATTCATTGAAATAACCCTCCTTGGAAAGGCGGCTGCGCAGCCGCTTGCGGATCCGGCTGAGCGTTACGTGGACAGCATTTTCGCTCAGCCCATAGCGGTCAGCAATGGCTTTGACGGGGTCGGAAAAGAAATATCTTCTGACAAACAGGTTTTGTTCACGCTCTGATAGAGACGCAACAAATTGATTGATCACTTTCCCCAGCTCTTTTGCATCCACCTGACCTTCCACATCCGTTTCGTCCGCGATGCATTCGGCCAGTTCATCCAGCACCAGATGGATGTTTCCGCCGCCGCGTTTGAGGGCCTTTCCAGCCTTGTATTTATCAAACGACAAATGACGGGTGATCTTGGCAAAAAAGATTTTCAGTACCGTGGGCCTGGTGGGCGGGATGGCATTCCACGCTTTCAGCCATGTATCGTTTACGCACTCTTCTGCATCCTGTGCATTGTTCAGAATGCCATCGGCGATGGAAAAGCAGTACGCGCCGTACCGGTCCATGGATGCGGAGATGGCCTGGGCATCTCTGTTCCAGTAGAGATCGATGATCTGGGCATCGTTGCTTTTCCTCAGTTCCACAACGTTGGAATCGTTCACGATGTGCCTCCTTTCCGGTGTTTCAAAGGATCCTTTCACCCTATAAGACGATAAACGGAGGAAAACCTTACAGGTAAACAGAAATTTATTTTCAAATCATTCGTTTCGTTGTTCATGGGTGTCTATTTGGAAGACACATCTATCATTTTGGCAAAGAACAGGCGGATTGTCAATGCTGCTGTCAGCTTCCAAAGTAAACAGGCAAAACAGCGCATAACGGACATGAGGCCGGGAAAAGAAAGACACCTGATCGAAGTGCTCGGTCAGGCGTGTATTTTTTTGCCTTATTCTTCCGGGTCAACGGTCCGGCTGTTTTCTATCAGGTCTCTGGCGGTGATATCCGGGTGGTGGTAACGCTTGCGCTTCTTGGGCAGCCGCAGCATTTTGGTGATCAGGGTGCCCAGTTCCTTGTATACTTTGGGGCTTTTGAACTGGATGGCCCTGGTGGGGCAATAGGCAACGCAGGCGTTGCAGCCATGGCAACGGTGATGCCATACGGGGCGCTTTTCTTCCATGGTGATGTTGTAGGTGGGACACACCTTGGCACAGATGCCGCAGCCTTTGCACTGGTCGTCGGTGTAGAAGCCCTTGTCGTATTCGTGCTCGATGGCAAGGTAGGGCACCATCACTTTGTCAAAGCGTTTTCGGGTGAGGGCGGCCATCCGGGGATAATTCCGCTGCTGCTTCCGGCCGATTTCCGTGCCCACTTTGCTGATTTGCCTTTCCATGTAGGGCAGCATCAGTTTTTCCGGCGGAAAGGGGGGATAGGCAATGCACTGGCTGGCCACGCACCGGATGGCACGGCCGTAGGACAGCCGGGCACCCTTTGCTTCCAAAAGCTGTGCCACCGTTTCAAAGCTTTTGCCCAGGATGGCAATATAGGTGGCCACCATGAAGATATAGGCATTGGGATTGACGGACAGTTTTTCAATGAAATTCTTCATGCTGCCGGGGATATCCCATTCGTACACAGGGCACACAAAACCGATCACATCGGCAGCTTGTGCAGGCGCGGTATGAGGATCGGTGCGGACATTGACAAGCTCTGCACCGCCGATTGCTTTGGCCAGCTTTCTAGCGGTGTATAGGCTGTTGCCGGTGCCGCTGAAATAATAAATGATCTTTTTCATCACGAGATCCTTTCTTGTCTTTAGTACAAAGGTATTATATAATGAATATTGACGAAAGGCAATACGATGCAATGCCGGAGGAGAGCACGGAGCAAAGCGGCATTTTGCCTGATAAAGATACATTTTGTAAATATGGAGTTTGACGGAGATGATGTTATGGAATGGTTTAGCGTGTATAGTTTGCTATTTATCGCGGTCATTATGATTCCAAATATCGTTTTTGCAGTCAGATGGAAAGAAGGCTTTGAAAACAAGCAGCACAACAAAGTGCTTGAAATCATGGAGCAAATGCTGTGCCACGGTGATTGATCGATACGGTGTGTGCTGGTGGATATCTATCTGAAAAATATGAATTTGACGTGGAGAAAACATATGAATACAAAGGAACGCTTATTGTTGTTAAAGATTGTAACCGTGCGCTGAAGTTCTATAGCGATATGTTTGGCTTTCAACTGCTTCAAGACAACGATGGGAATATGGAATTGACGAATCAGATCTATTTACAGGAATTGGGATACTGGGAACAATTCACCAAAAGAAGTGTTATTCAAAACAGCAATCAATCTGAGCTGTATTTTGAAGAGCGCAACATAGAACAATTTGTAGAGCGTCTTGAAACACTTTACCCTGAAATCGAATATGTCAATCACCTGATGACACACAGTTGGGGACAAAAGGTGGTCCGATTCTACGATCTGGATGGTAACTTAATCGAAGTGGGAACGCCGGTGTAATCAATACATCCCAATTTGCCAAGGAGAAACCAATGAACGAAGAATGCCTGATTTGCAAAGCACCGCTTGAATACCTGAACAGGGATGAAAAAATGGAATGTGCCCTCTGCCGCAAGGTGCAAAGCAGCAAAACAAGGTGTGTGAAGGGGCATTTCGTCTGCGATGCCTGCCACAGCGCCGGCATGGACAGGGTGATGGCCGTTTGCCTGAATACCAAGTCCCCAAATCCCATCGAGATTCTGGAACAAATGATGGCCTTGCCCACCTGCCACATGCATGGGCCGGAGCATCATACCATGGTGGGCGCAGCCCTTTTGACGGCGTATAAGAATGCCGGTGGGGAAATTGACCTGCCGTCCGCCCTGCCTGAAATGTATAAGAGGGGAAAGCAGGTGCCCGGCGGTGCCTGCGGCTTCTGGGGTGCATGCGGTGCCGGGCTCAGCACGGGCATGTATCTGTCCATTGCCTTAAAAGCCACACCGCTGGCCGGGGAAGCCTGGGGGCTTTCCAACCGGATGACCGCCAAAGCGCTGGAAGCCATCGGCAAAAACGGCGGCCCCCGCTGCTGCAAAAGGGATTCCTATCTGGCGGTGACGGAAGCGGTGAAGTTCACCGAAGAGCATCTGGGCATTCGCATGGAAATGGGCAGCGTTTCCTGTTCCCGTTCTCATCTGAACAACCAGTGCCTGCAGGAAAAATGCATGTTCTATCACAAGCCAAAGAAGAAAATTGCCTTCATCTGTGTGCACAATTCCTGCCGCAGCCAGATCGCAGAAGCTTTGGGCAGGCATTTGGCTGGGGATGTATTTGATTCTTATTCTGCAGGAACCCAAACCAAGCCGCAAATCAACCAGGATGCCGTGCGGATCATGAAGGAGATGTACGGCATCGACATGGAAAGAAAACAGTATTCCAAATTAATCGGGGATATTCCGTCACCGGATGTGGCCATTTCCATGGGCTGTAATGTGGGCTGCCCCTTTGTGGGCAGAGGGTTCGACGAAAACTGGGAATTGGAAGACCCTACCGGAAAAAGCGATGATGAGTTCAAGAAAATCATCCGGAAAATCGAGGAAAATATTCTGCGGCTGAAAGAAAAATACGCAACGATTTGATATACAGTCAGTATATGATGCTGCCATAAAGGAAGAACAACTGGGGGAAGGATATGATCAAAAAGCCCAATGCCAGAGCTGCGGCATATGCCGTATGGACGGCCGTCACCTGTGCTTTGCACATTGTTTTGTTCCGGGCAAAGATGATGATGGATTTTTCTGTATTGCAGCGGGTTCTGACGGCCGCTTTGGCGATCGTGTGCAGTTTGTTTGTTCATGAAGGCATTCATTTTGTTTTTATGAAGCTGTTTTTTCAGGGAAAGGTGCGTCTGGTTTTCGCAAGAGATGTGCTGGGCATTCCCACACCGGGGGTGCAGGCAGAAGGGCATGCAACGAAAGGGCAGAAGATCATCATGTGGCTGGCACCTTTCTTGTTTTTGACTGTGCTGCCGGATGTGATATTTGCATTCAGCCCGGGCATACATCTGTTCTTTTTCATTGTCGCCATCGGCAACTGCGCAGGATGCTATTATGATGTGATGGATGTATGGACGATCATGAAAAAGGAAAATGCCTGACGGGCAAGCGGAGGAAATATGCGAAACAGAAGCATGGCACTGGTGGTGCGGGAGGATAAGATCCTTCTGATCCAAACTTTTCGGTTCAATCGGTTCATCTGGGAATTGCCGGGCGGCGGAATTGAACCGGGTGAAACACCACAGGAAGCAGCCATCCGGGAATTGAAGGAAGAATGCGGCATGGACGGCACGGTCGC
>JAFWYZ010000063.1 GCA_017517465.1 Clostridia bacterium
CCGCAGGCCTTTTCAAAGAAGTACACCAGGTAGCCGAAGTGATAAGCATCGGCAGCGTCGATTTCCAGAATGATGTTGGGGGTGCCGCCGTCCATATGGGCCATCAGGGTGCCCTGGTAGGCCTTGGAATTGACAAACTGAACGGACTTGCCGGCCAGGTAGTTCAGGCCGTCGATGTCTTCATCCGCTTCTTCGATGAACACTTCGGAGCGGGGCTGGTTGACCCAGATCACGGTTTCGAAGAGATTGCGGGTGCCGTCCTGGATGAACTGACCGATGGAGTGCAGGTCGGTGGAGAAATTGGCGGCGGTGGGGAAGATGCCCTTCTGGTCCTTGCCTTCGCTTTCGGCATAGAGCTGCTTGAACCATTCGCCCATCATGGTGAGGGCGGGTTCGTAGTTTACCAGAATTTCGGTGTTCTTGCCCTTGCGGTAGAGAATATTGCGCAGGGCAGCGTACTGATAGGCGGGGTTGAGTTCCATGGTATCCTTCTGGCAGGCGATGCGGGCTTCCTGAGCGCCCTTCATCATTTCTTCAATGTTGATGCCGGCAGCAGCGATGGGCAAAAGACCCACAGCCGTCAGCACGGAGAAACGGCCGCCCACATCGTCCGGAACCACGAAGGTTTCGTAACCTTCGGCATTGCACAGGTTCTTCAGCGCACCCCGGGCCTTGTCGGTGGTGGCATAGATGCGGCCCTTGGCACCTTCCTTGCCGTACTTTTCTTCCAGCATCTTTTTGAAAAGACGGAAAGCGATGGCGGGTTCGGTGGTGGTGCCGGACTTGGAAATGATGTTGACGGAGAAATCACGGTCGCCGATGATCTTCACGATATCGTTCAGATAGGAGGAAGAAATGTTATTGCCGGCGAAATAGATTTCGGGGATGCCTTCTTCACGGATGCCGTTATACATCTGGCCCTTGCAGAACTCGATGGCGGCACGGGCACCCAGGTAGGAACCGCCGATGCCGATGACCACCAGCACGTCGCTGTCCTTCTGGATTTTTTCGGCAGCCTTCTGGATGCGGACAAATTCTTCCTTATCGTAGTTCACAGGCAGGTCCAGCCAGCCCAGGAAGTCATTGCCGGCGCCCTTGAGGGAAACCAGCTGTTCGTTGACGGTATCCAGAATGGGGGAGAGGTTATCCAGTTCGCGCTGTTCAATGAAGCCCTTCACACCGGTCATTTTCAAATTCATGGCCATAAGAAATTCGCTCCTTATTTTTTTACATTGGTATCACAAAATACCATCTTCTATTATATCCTTTTCCTGTTTTTTTCACAAGGGGGTAAAGGGACACATTTCCCAAAACCTGTGTCACAAATTTTCTGGAAATGATTACATGAACCCTGCAATAAAAGGCATTTCATCTTCGTTATATAGATGAATACACCGGGAAGGAAGCGATACGCATGCGGAAAATGATGCTGGCTGCGATGACCATTTTGCTGCTTGTTTTTTCGGCCGCGCCGGTACAGGCGGGATACAATGAACTGAGGGTGATGACGGACGGAAAAGGGGCCGTGGTGTATACCGGCAGCACAGGCAAAAAACAGGCGGGCATATTGTACAACGGCTATGTGACCAGCCTGTCGCTGGAGGACGAAAACGGCCTGTATTCCTGTTGGCTCACCCGGGATATAACGGTGTGGGTGGATCAGGAAAAAGCACAGGACGGCTGGCCGGAAGAACACTGGCAGATGACAATGGAGGCGCAGAATGCTTATCCCTGTCAGATGTTTGTGGCGGAAGTAACGCAGCAAGAGGCTCCTGTCTATACATCTCCTTCCCACAAGCACCTGTCTGCCACCCATGCGAAGGGAACCTTATTGAGAGTATGCGGTGAGTTTGGGGACGATTATTTTGTGGAGGGCTGGCACGGGGATGGCTTTATTCCCAAGGAAGCTGTCGGACATTATGCCCCGTTGACACGAGCACAGTTGTACGACAGCAATTATGGTTTGGAAGGCCTGGAAACGTGCCGTGTGTATACGGACGGTTTCTCTCTTGCTGTCAGCGGCTCAGCCACCGGCTATTCCGACGAAGATCCCTGGGTGGTGAAAGATGGGCAGGAAGTGACGGTGCTGCGCAGGCTGGATGGCTGGGCCCAGCTGGCTGGCGGCGGCTTTATTGAAAACCGGTTTCTCACATCTTCCGGCGACCATACCATCCGCTATGCCACGGTGGGTTCTTCCAAAGTGCTGAACCGCCTGAATGTACGCTGGGATGCGGATAATGACAGCGGCGTAGCGGTCAAGCTTTTTTCCGGCGCCCGGGTGCAGGTGCCCTGCCACACGGAAGAATGGGCAGCGGTTTATGTGACCGGAACGGAGAAAAGCGAAAAGATCACCGGCAGCGCCATGATGGAATACCTGGTGTTTGACGATGCGCCGGTAAAGGACGGCTGCGTGAAGGTGCGGCTGAAAAAAACGGTGTATGCCGGGAACGGCGGCAGCCAATACCGCAGCACATGGACGGGCGATCCGCTGCCTGTGGGAACGGAAATGACGGTGATCGGTGTCAGCGCCGATTACAATATCGAATGGGATAATCACGACCGCTTCCTGTGCCGGTTGGAAAACGGCCGCGTCATTACCGTATGGAACGGGGAAGGGGTGCTGGAACCTTTGGAGGGCACCGGCATCATCGTGCGCACCAATGCCAGTGTGCGAATGCGGGAAAAACCCAATAAGGAAGCGGATGCCCTGCGTACGCTTTCTTCCGGCACCAAGGTGGAGGTGCTGCTGCGCGGAGAAGGATGGACCATGGTGAAATACAAGGATCAGACGGGCTATGTGATGAGCCGGTACCTGAATTTTCCATGAGAAAACAATATTTAACCAGAAAAGAGTGCAAAAGCGCATGACAAACAGGCAGAATTCCTGTATAATGGATACAATCTGTTTGAGAAAGAGGGTCACTTGACGATGAAACGGTTTGTTTCTTTTCTTCTGATGGCGGCGATGCTGCTGCCCTGCTTTGCGCTGGCACAGGAAACGCCCTTCACCGGCTATTATTCCGACTTCAGCATGGGCCTGGACGGTTGGTATCCCCGCAGTGCCGACGGCGCCATGGAGATCAAGCGGATGGGCTATGCGGTGGAAATGCGCGGCCGCACCGCTGCATGGAATTCTCCCGGACGTGATTTTGACCTCAAAGCCGGGGAAAAGTACATCTTCTCTGTGGAAGTGAAGCAGACGGCGGTGGAAAGCGCTGAACTGATGGTGTCCGTGGCGCATACCAAGGACGGCGTGGAATCTTACGAAAATCTGGCCCGGGCCACCGTCAAAAAGGGTCCCTGGACGGTGATCAGCGGCGAATATATTCCCGATCAGTATGACAATTACACCCTTTATGTAGAAACGGTGGGCAATGGCGAAATCAACTTTATGATGCGGGACTTTGTGCTGGAACCGGAAAACTTGTCTTTTGCGGAAGATTTGACCCCCCTGAAGGAGTTGTATGCACCTTACTTTGACGTGGGCAGCTGCATCAATAATTCCCAGGTGAATAACAAAAAGCAGATCGATTTCTTTGCCGGTCAGTTTGATATTTTCACTCACGAAAACGAACTGAAGCCCGATTCCGTGCTGGATGTGAATGCCTCCAAAAAGCTGGTGGAAACAGAGGGTGAAGAGGCTGTGGCCGTTCGCTTCACTTCCGCCAAGCCCCTGCTGGATTACTGCCAGAAAAACGGCATCAAGGTGCACGGCCATGTGCTGGTGTGGCACAGCCAGACCCCGGAAGCCTTCTTCCATGAAGGGTATGACCCCGAAAAGCCTTTTGTGACCCGTGAAGTGATGCTGGCCCGTATGGAAAACTACATCCGGCTGGTGCTGGAGGGCACGGAAGAAAACTGGCCCGGCGTCATCGTTTCCTGGGACGTGGTGAACGAAGCGGTGGCCGATGGCAGGGCTGCCCTGCGGGAATCCAACTGGACAAAGGTTGTGGGCCAGGATTTTGTGAACCGCGCCTTTGAATATGCCCGCAAGTATGCCCGGGAAGATATGATCCTGTGCTACAACGACTATAATACCCCTCAGGAACCCAAACTGACGGGCATCTGCAATTTGCTGGACAGCCTGATCGCCGATGGTAATATTGACGGTTACGGCTTCCAGTGCCACTTCTCCTATAACGATCCCATGATCACTACGGTGCGCAATGCGGTGGAAAAAGTGGCTTCCCGTGGGCTGAAGCTGCGCGTGAGTGAACTGGACGTGGGCATTTCCGCCGACAGCCGTCAGATGCAGAACCAGCAGGCTGCCTACTACAAGGAACTGTTCCAGCTGTATCTGGATTATGCGGATCAGTTTGAAGCGGTGCAGGTGTGGGGCCTGACGGATGACCGCAGCTGGCGCAGCGAAAAATTCCCCCTGCTGTTCAACAAGAAAATGGAACCCAAGCCTGCCTTCTTTGCCGTGGTGGAAGCGGTAACGGAAAAGGCTGAATAACAAAAAGGCCGGAGCATACAGCTCCGGTCCTTTTCTTTTATAGCCCGTTGACGATGTTTTGCGGGCGTTTTCCGGAAAACACATCCAATATCTGCATGCAGCAGGCCTGGGCCATCTCAAAGCGGGTAAGGGCCGTGTTGGTGCCCACATGGGGGGTGCATACCACCCGGTCATGCAGCAGCAGGGCAGCAGGCACATGGGGTTCGTCGGGGAAAACGTCCAGCCCGGCACCGGCTACTTTGCCGCTTTCCAGGGCTTCCAGCAGGGCAGCGGTATCCACCACAGCCCCACGGGCGGTGTTGATGAGGAAAGAGCTGTCCTTCATTTTTCCAAAGGCATCCCGGTTCATCAGCCCCCGTGTTTCTTCCGTCAAAGGACAGTGCAGGGAAACAACGTCCGATTTCTGAAGCAGCTCATCGAAGGAAACCGGCTGGGCCACGTCCGGATCACAGCCTCTTCTGGAATAGCCCATGACCTTCATGCCAAAGGCCCGGGCCAGCTGTGCGGTGCGGCTGCCGATACGGCCGCAGCCCACAATGCCCAGGGTGAGGCCATGCAGGCTCTGACCCATGTAACGGCCCATGCCAAAGAGGGTTTCCGGGGCTTCCTTGCGCATGCGCAGGTTCATTTCCCCAATGCGCCGCGTAACAGACAGCATCAGGCCCAGGGCCAGCTCCGCCGTGTCCCGGGTGACGGTATCGGGAATATTGGTGACAGGAACACCGGCTTCCCTTGCCGCCTGAACATCTACCGCATCATAACCGGCGCCGTAATTGGCGATGATTTTCAGCCTTCCGGCGGCACGGATGACCGCTGCGCTCACCCGTCCGCCGGCCACAATGGCATCGGCAGCAGGGGCATGGCGCAAAAGCTCTTCTTCAGAAAAGGCCTGCAGGGGAGGGGGCATGATGATGCTGTGTTCCGATAAAATAGAAAAGCCTTCCTTGGGAATGCCGTGGGTGATGAGAATGGTGGCCATACGCGTCTCCTGTTTTGTGATGTTCTTGTTGTCATTATAGCAGGCAAAAGCCTGTCTGAAAAGACGGAATACAGCAAAACAAGAGGAACTTTTGTCTGAAAACACGGAAAATACAGCGGTTTTTCCTTTACGGAAGATGAGGCATATGATATGATAAAAAGGCAAATATGGACAATTTACGCTTTGGTGTTGGCTGAAGTGTTTTCTGTGTGGAAAGGGTGGTTCTTATGGAACGTTATTATCAGCCGGAGATGGAATGCGCATCCCGGGAGGATATGAAAAAACTGCAGGATGAACGGCTTGTAAAGCAGGTGAAGCACGTGTGGGACAATGTGCCCTACTACCGTAAAAAGATGGAAGAAAAGGGTGTGACCCCTGCGGATATCCGGGGCATTGAAGATCTGCACAAGCTGCCCTTCCTGGCCAAGGATGACCTGCGCCAGGCTTATCCCTACGGCCTGATGGGCAAGCCCCTGAAGGAATGCGTGCGTATCCATTCCACCTCCGGTACCACCGGCAAGCGAGTGGTGGCTTTCTATACGCAGCATGATATTGATCTTTGGGAAGACTGCTGTGCCCGTGCGCTGATGGCAGCCGGTGCCACGGAAGAAGATGTGTGCCAGGTGGCCTATGGCTACGGCCTGTTCACCGGCGGTGCCGGGCTCAACGGCGGCAGCCACAAGGTGGGCTGCCTGACGGTGCCTGCCTCCTCCGGCAATACCGAGCGGCAGATCATGTTCATTCAGGATCTGCAGGCCACCATTCTGTGCTGCACGCCTTCCTATGCCGCTTATCTTGGTGAAAGCATGAAGGAACTGGGCCTGACAGCGGACCAGATTCCGCTGAAAGCCGGTATTTTCGGCGCCGAGGCCTGGAGCGAAGAAATGCGTCAGGACATCCAGAACACCCTGGGTATCAAGGCCTACGACATCTACGGCCTGACGGAGCTGTCCGGCCCCGGTGTGGCTTTCGAATGCAGCGAACAGCGCGGTATGCACATCAATGAAGACCATTTCATTGCCGAAATTATCGATCCCAACACCGGCGAAGTACTGCCAGAGGGCACCAAGGGTGAATTGGTGTTCACCTCCCTTACCAAGGAAGCCTTCCCGCTGCTGCGCTACCGCACCCGTGACATCTGCGTGCTGACCAGAGAAAAATGCTCCTGCGGACGCACTCTGATCAAGATGGCCAAGCCCATGGGCCGCAGCGACGATATGCTGATCATCCGCGGCGTGAACGTGTTCCCCTCCCAGATCGAAGCGGTGCTGATCAATGCAGGCTATCCTGCCAACTACCAGATCATCATCGACCGTGTGAAGAACACCGATACATTTGACGTGGAAGTGGAAATGACTCCCGAAATGTTCACCGATAACATGGGTGAAATCAAGGCCCGTCAGCGCGAACTGGAAGGCGGGCTGCGGAATATGCTGGGCATTTCCGCCCATGTGGTGCTGGTGGCCCCCAAGACCATTGTCCGCAGTGAGGGCAAGGCCGTCCGCGTGATTGACAAGCGTAAGATTTAATAGGAGGTGCAGACAATGAGTCTGAAGCAGATTTCTGTTTTTGTGGAAAACAAGCCCGGTAAGATGCAGACGCTGACCAACGTGCTGGCGGAGCATCAGATTGATATGCGTGCCCTGTCTCTTGCCGAAACCAGCGATTTTGGCATTGTTCGCATTATTGTGGACGATGTATATGCCGCCTCCACCCTGCTGAAGGAAGAAGGGTTCATCCACAGCGTGAACAAGGTGCTGGGGGTGGCCATTCCTGACGAACCCGGCGGATTGAACCGGGTGCTGCAGGTGCTGACGGCAGCACAGATCAATATTGAATACATGTACGCTTTCCTGGGCGGCAAGGATGTGAGCCATGCCTACATGATCTTCCGGGTGGAAGACAGAAAGGCAGCAGTGACCGCACTGGCTGCGCAGGGCATCCGCTGTGTGGATCATCAGGAACTGGAACAGCTGTAAGCAAAAAAAGCCGTCATGTATGTACATGGCGGCTTTTTGATTACAGGGAGGTGAAGGAGATGAAAGTGCGTTTTTTCCGGCAGCATACCGGGGAAACCTGCGGCATCAGCTGCATGCTGATGGCATTGAATGCGTTTGGGGTGGAATATCCCACGGTGCACAAGGAGCAAAGATATTACCAGATGTACGGGGCCCGGGCCACAAGGGGGACGCTGGGGGCAGCCATTGCCTATGTGCTGAGCCGGAAAGGGCTGGATGTGCGGCTGGTACATCAGTCCGAAAAGCTGGTGGAAAACAGAGGGGAGTATTTTCCTGAAGAAGAATATCAGGGGATCCTGTATGAGCATATTTCCTTCATTGACAGGGCAGAAGGGGCCTTTTCGGTGGAAGCCGGTGTGCCGGTAACGCTGGAGAGGCTGCGGCAGGAGCTGGAAGAAGAGAGGCTGGTGATCCTGCAGATATTGGTGGACGGCAGCGTGGATGGACGTCACGAAAAAAGCATGCATTGGGTGCTGTTGTATGGCTGTGACGAAAAGGGCTTTCTGGTGTGCGATCCTGCCTTTGGCAAATGCAGCTTCACCGATGAGGAATTAGTATCCTGCATGGATACACCTTTTGTTTCTTCTTTCATTACGGTGGGGAAGAAACAGGCAAGCCGTTGACGGATGATATACCGGGTATAGCAATGCGGTTCAGAAAAAAAGCACTTGCTGATGCAAGTGCTTTTTGATTGGGTGTATGTTCAGCAGGCTGCGCTGTCCCCGGGCAGGTTGTTTTTTGTTTTCTTTCGGCGCACCATGAAGCAAATGTGATACACCAGCATGATGTATACAATGAACAGGGCAACCACCCCAAGGGGATACAGCACCGGGCTGCCGCCGAGCAGGTTAAAGAGGATATCATAGGGGGTACCGTCACCCTGCATGAGGAACATATAATTGGTATCCAGCAAAAGATTGGCGGCATAGGCGAGGATGCTGAAGGAGAAGATGATGGCAAAGGTGATGGGGATATTGCGCTTTTTCATGCCTGCCATTCCGGTAAAGAGGATGTACAGGGCAGCGAAACCGGCGGCTGTGTGCGTGATGCCGGAAAACACATTGGAAACAGACAGCACAGGGTAGCTGGCATAGTTGTTTCCGGCGCAGTATGTGCCCATCACGGCCCCCAGCAGCCCGAAAATGGCAACAAAATCCAGCGAGGCTTCCTTGATCCTGCCGTGGCAGAAAGCGGCCAGGGGAAGGGTGATGAACTGAATGCTGCACAGGAACAGGGGCAGGTCATTCAGCCAGCCCAGCCAGCCGCTGCTGAAAGCACAGTCAATGACGATCTTGACGATTTCCACCGTGTCCATCAGGATAGCAGCCACGATCAGCACCCGGTTTTTCTCCTGAATGGATTTGTTTTTATTACGCTTGGCCAACAGGATGGCCAGCCCCACCATGATCACCATCAGTGCGGACACAAAGGCCAGGTGCTGCCAGGAAAAATAGCCCTCAGGCTCACGGGTATAGCCGCCGATTCCGAAAAATTCTTTCAACATGAAAATGTACCTTCGTGATGTATTCTGCTCTGTCATTGTTATGGCAAGCAGTTTGGTTGATGCTGCACAGCAATGGAATCATTTTTCCAACCAATGCTGAAAAGCAGCACAAATGAATTATAGTCCTTTTTCTGTATATTGCAATGATATTGTCATCGTTTTGTCGGAGGAAAAGAGCATATTTCGGCAACTTTTTTCTTATTTGCTTCGATGGCGACAATAAAACGCTCCACCAAAGGGGTGAAGCGTTTTACTTGGCAGGGGCACAAGGACTCGGTCTCCTCGCGCTGCGCTCGTCGGTCAGGGCGGCTCTGACGTGCCACTGGCACGTCATTCACTACCGCCCCATTCTCGTCCTTTGGTGCCCTTATCAAAC